>NZ_BAAAIF010000008.1:79800-218360 GCF_039525925.1 Streptomyces javensis
CCGGACCGGGGCTCCGCCCCAGCCCCCGGACCGGGGCTCCGCCCCAGCCCCCGGACCGGGGCTCCGCCCCAGCCCCCGGACCGGGGCTCCGCCCCAGTCCCCGGGCGGGTGCTCCGCTTCGGCCCCCGGGCGGGTGCTCCGCCTCAGACCCCGGGCGGGTGCTCCTCTTCGGCTCCCGGGCCGGGGCCTCGCCCCAGCCGCGGGTGGGTGCTCCGCCCCAGTCCTCGGGTCGGGGCTTGGCCCCAGTCCCTGGACGGGTGCTCCGCTTCGGTCCCCGGGCGGGTGCTTCGCTTCGGTCCTCGGGTCGGGGCTTGGCCCCAGTCCCTGGGCGGGTGCTTCGCTTCGGTCCTCGGGTCGGGGGTTCAGTCCTCGGGTCGGGGCTTCGCCCAGCCCCTGGACGGGTGCTTCGCCTCGGTCCTCGGGTCGGGGCTTCGCTTCGGGCCCCGGGTGGGTGCTTCGCCCCAAATCCTGCGGGGTCCAGGGGCGGAGCCCTTGGTGTCGGGAAGGGGCGGGGTGGGGGAAAGATCCCCCAGGCCCCCGTGGGCGGGCCGTGAGTCCTACTCGCTCCGCGAGTCCCGCTCGGTCGGCGCGTTCTGCTCCGCCCGGGACTCCGGGAGCAGTTCCCGGATGTCGTTCGGCAGGACGCCGTACAGCTTCTCCATCAGCTCCGGGTCCACGGCCGAGTCCAGCACCTCGAAGAAGGCGGCCGCCTCGCGCAGCGCCTCCTCCTCGGTGTGCTCGGTGCGCCAGGCGATCCGGCCCGCGAAACCGGTGAGGTCGAACCGCTCGCCGTGGTCCCGCCGGTACGTCCGCTCCTCGGGCGAGCCCTCATGGGAGGCGGCGACGCGCCGCAGCGGCTCGGCCGCCTCCAGTGGCAGCTGGGCCGCCATATGGTCCGCCAGCCCGTCCGGGATGCGCTCGGCGAGCGTTTCGAGCGTCGCCCGTACCGCCCGCTCGGCGGACTGCCGGTCGGGAAGCTGGGCCCGGGCCTGGACCAGGCCCGTCATTTCTTCGTAGCGCATGGTCGGCGCTCCTCGTGGTCGGGTGCCCGGCTACTGTCCCGAGTGCCCCGTGCCACTCGCTCAAACCGTCGCCGGGCGCCCGGCCTCCGGGGTGTCCGCACGCCGGTTCTCCAGCCGGTTCTCCAGCCGGTCCTCCCGCCGGTCCTCCCGCCGGTTCTCCCGCGCGGTGAGCAGCGGGCCCAGCACCCGGGTGCCGGGGCCGGTGCGCCCGCCGGGGCCCGGGAGCTGGGTGGTGTTGCCGACCGTCAGGGGCTCCCCGCAGTGGGCGCACGCGGTCACCGGCGTGGTGTCCCGTCCGCAGTCGAGATGGCGGATCCGGGCCGGGGGCCCGGCGGGGCCCGCGTACCAGCGGTCGCCCCACGCCATCAGCGCCAGCAGCACCGGATAGAGCTCCTCGCCCTTGGGGGTGGCGCGATAGTGCTCCCGGGGCGGCCGCTCCTGGTACCGCTCCCGGATCAGCACCCCCTCCTCCACCAGCCGGGCCAGCCGGGCGGCCAGGACCTTACGCGATATGCCCAGGTCATGGGCGAGATCGTCGAAGCGGGTGACCCCGGTGAGCACATCCCGCATGATCAGCGCCGTCCAGGCGTCGCCGAACAGATCGGTGGCGCGGGCGATCGAACAGGCCACATCGGCGAGCGGAGTACGGGTCATGACACGACCCTACCCGAGTTCCCTGAGGGAACTTAAGGGTGTTAGGTTTCCTCGGGGAACCCGGCGAGCCCGCCCGGGCCGCCCCGGACACCGGTGAATCCGCGAATCCGCGCACCCGTGAGGGAGAAGACGATGGCCGCCGCCCCGCACATCGAACTGGACTCACGGTCGCCCGAGGCCGTCGACGGCCGTCAGATCAGGGCCGTCACCTTCCAGGACAGCCGTCTGGAATACGTCCGCACCACGCTCAAGAGCGTGGACCTCTCCGCGTCCGGAAGCCGCGCCGTGGTCGTGGGCAGCGGCCGCGGGCTGCTGCCCCGCGGGCTGGCCGGTCTCGGCTTCGACGTCGTCGCCGTCGACCCCTCCGCCACCGCGACCGAGATGGCGCGCGAGGCGGGCGAGCGCGAACACCCCGGGATCGACTACCGCACCGCGCCCGCCGAGCGACTCGGCCTCGCCGATGGCGCGTTCGACCTCGCCTACTACGCGGACACCTTCGAGATCACCCCAGATCTCGACCGGGTGCTGGCGGAGGCCGCCCGGGTGCTGCGGCCCGGCGGGGTGCTGATCTACGACACCGTCAACCGCACCCTGCTCTCCCGGCTGATCTACCTCGGCGCCTTCCAGCGCGTCCCGATGACCCGGATCATGCCCGCCGGCCGCTACACGGCGGCCCGGCTGCGCACCCCCGCGGAGCTGACCGCCGCCCTGGAGCGGCAGGGGCTGCGCAACGAGGACATCTGCGACTTCAAGCCCAAGGACCCGCGCAGCCTGGTCAAGGCCACCATGGCGCGCCGCCGGGGGCGGATCACCGATGAGCAGATCCCGCCGATCGTGGACTTCGTACTCGCCCCGGACGCCCGGCCGCTGGTCACCTATCTCGGCTACGCCCGCAAGGGCTGACATCTCGGCTACGCCCGTAAGGGCTGATACCTCGGCTACGCCCGTAAGGGCTGACATCTCGGCTACGCCCGCAAGGGCTGACACCTCGGCTACGCCCGCAAAGGCTGAGCGGTGAACCCGCCCCCCGCCCTGCCCGCATGGGCGCACACTGGGCACCGTGACTCGTAAGCGCAGCGCCGGACTCCTGCTGTACCGGGGCGCGGGCCCGGCCGTCGAGGTTCTGCTCGCCCATATGGGAGGCCCCTTCTGGGCCTCCAAGGACGCGGGTGCCTGGACGGTGCCCAAGGGGGAGTACGACGAGGACGAGACCCCGGAGGCCGCCGCGCGCCGGGAGTTCCAGGAGGAGCTCGGTGTGCCCCCGCCCGGCGGGGAGCCGGTGCCGCTGGGCTCCGTGACCCAGACCGGGGGCAAGCTGGTCACCGTCTGGGCGCTGGAGGGCGATCTCGACCCGGCGGGCATCACCCCCGGCACGTTCGCCATGGAGTGGCCGAAGGGCTCCGGCCGGATGCGGGATTTCCCCGAGATCGACCGGGTCGCCTGGTTCGGCCTTGACGAGGCCCGCCGGAAGATGGTGACGAGGCAGCGGGCCTTCCTGGACCGGCTGGCGGAGCTGCTCGACGGCGCGGAGGGCGCGGGCCCCGGCGGCGAATGACCGGGACCGGCGCCCACCAGCCGTCATGTCATGCGGAGCCACCTCCGCAGTGCACCGTGGCCGCTCCCCAGTCGGCGTGGTCATGCGCGTTGCCGTCGCCGCCGTCGGTGACCCGCAGCCGGAGCCGCTGCGCGCCCTCGACCCGGGCCTCCACCGGTACGGCCGCGTCCGAGCCGCGCACCGTCTCACCCCGGTACACCCGCTCGCCGTCGGCGTAGACCTCGAAGACGACGCTGCCGTCGGACCCCACCTCGTCGTCCAGGCCCGTCTTCGCCGTGAACGTCGAGCAGTTGCCGCCCAGGAAGACCTCGACCGTGGAGTCGGCGTGGGTGCCGAGACCGCGCTCGTAGGCCGTGCCGTCGATGGTGAGGGCCTTGCCGTCGCCCGGCGCGGACTCGCCGTTGCTGCGGTCGCGTTCGACCGGGCCCCAGCCGTTGTCCGCGGTGATGAAGTCGAGCGTGGACACCGCCGTCTCACCGCGCGGCGGAGGAGGCGTGCCGTCGAGCTCGGCCGACGCCGAGCCGCTCACCCGCGCGCCACCGGCAGAGGTCGCGCGGACCTCGGCCACGGCGGGCCGCGGACCGTCCGGGCTGCCCTCACCACGGCTGATCGTGGTCCGTACGGTCGCGGTCCGGCCCGCCGCGAGGTCGCCGAGGTCCGAGGTGCCGGGCTCGGCGGTCCACCCCTCGGCCGGGTCGAAGGAGGCCGTGACATCGCGCAGCGGGGTGTCACAGGGGTTGGTGACGGTCAGCTCGGCCGAGGTGGAGCCACCCGCCGGCACCGTGGTGTCGGCGGCGGAGAGCTTCGCCTCGGGGGCGCAGACCACCGGGCCGCGCGGGGTGCCGGTGCGGGCCTCGGCGCCGGTCAGCGGGCGCAGCCGCAGGGTGTAGGCGTACTCCTTGGCGGGCCGCACCTGGTACTCGGGCAGCACGGTGTGGAACGTCTCGCTCACCCCGCTCACCGCGTGGTCCAGGTGCAGGGTGTTGCCTCCCGGGTCCTTGCGGAGGGCGAACGGGTAGGCGGCGCGGTCGATCCCGGTGTAGGGGGTCACCCCGGCCGAGAGGTCCCCGGACACCAGGAGCCCGCCGCTGCCGTCGGACAGCGAGGCCCAGCGGACGTCCTCGTGGTTCCCGTAGTCCTGCGGCTTGGTGTACCCGGCGAACTGCTCGTCCACGTCCGTGGAGTAGACCCCCACGGGGGCGCCGTCCTTACGGTCGTTGTAGTTCTCCTGCGGCCCGCGCCCGTACCAGCTGAACCGGTCGTAGCGCTCGGGTATGCGCAGCGAGAGCCCGATACGGGGCAGATACGGCACCTTGCGCGCCGCGCCCCGGGCCTCCACCCGGTGGTCGAGGCGCAGCTCCCCGGTGCCGCTGACGGTGTATCGCAGGGTCTGGGCGAACGAGGAGTCCTTGACGCCGGGCGCGGCGGCCGAGGAGGGCACGGTCACGACGACCTCGCCGTGTCGCTCGGCCACCGTGACCTTGCCCGGCTCCGTGCGCAGCCGGTCCAGGCCCGCCTCGCGCCAGGGTCCCTCCTCGGAGCCGATCTCATTGCTGACCGGGGCGCGCCAGGCGTCCAGCTCGGGGCCGGAGCCGAGCAGCTCCCGGCCGCCGGACCTCATGGAGACCAGCTCGCCACTGGCCCGGTCGAAGCCGTAACTGAAGCCGTCGCCGGTGACCGTGAGGCGGTCGCCGGACGTGGTGGCCTTCACCTTCCCCGGCGCCCGCGCGGGCACCGTGCCCGCGAGCTGGTGGCCGCCGATGTCGAACTGCTCGACCGCCACCCGGTGCCCGGCCTTCGCCCAGGCCGTGTCCGCCGCCTGCACCGCCTCCACGGTCAGCTGCCGGTCGGCGTCCCTGGGGTTGGCGGGCGGCTTGGGCAGCTGGAGGGTGCTCCGCCCACCTGGGGCGAGGTCGAGGCTCCGGCTGCCCTGGGCCAGGGTGCGGGCGCCCTCGGTGACGCGCCAGCGCAGCCGGAGGTCGCCGGTGCCGGTGAAGGACCGCTCGTTGCGCACCTCGACCCGGCCCGCGCGGGCCTCCTCGCCCGAGATCCGGATCGGGGCGTGGACGGCCGCCATGGTGCGGGCCTCCGGCTGGACGGTGCGGTCGGAGGAGACCACCCCGTCGACCCCGCCGGTCCCGGCGCCGTAGGACAGGAAGTCCCCCTTGCGGTCGAGCCGGTCGAAGTCGAGCGCGAGCACCGCGTCCCCGCTGGGGTCGGCGGCGAGCTGATCGGCGCTCAGCGCCTTGTGGTAGACGCGGACCTGGTCGACGGTGCCGTGTGCCATCCGAGTGCGGATGTTCTCCTGGTCGGTCTCCGGGTTGCGGCCGATGTTCACCGGCTGCGCGGAGTAGCCCACGCTGCCGGTCCAGTCGGCCGACGCGGTCTGCTTGCCGTCGACGAGCAGCCGGAGCGTCCGGCCGTCGAAGGTGGCGGAGACGCGATGCCATGAGCCGTACCAGCCCGCTGGGACATCGGCCGCCACGGTGTGCCAGTCCCCGTCGCCGTAGACGAAGAACTCCAGGGTGTCCTTGTCGCGCATCTTCAGCGCATAGCTGTGGTCGCCCTTGGCGATCATGGTGAAGGAGCCCGTCCAGTCGGCGGGTTTCACCCAGGCGTCCAGGGTGAGCGCGTCCGACACCGCGTCCAGCTTCGGGTCGCGGTAGACCTCCACGAAGTCGTCGAGACCGGACAGCTCCAGTGCCTTGCCCCGGTGCCCCGCCACCAGGCCGGGCTTTCCGGAGACGTACGACAGGATGTCGTTGCCGGAGGTGTCGGGGGTGGTGACCAGCGGCTGGGTGATGTTCTGCTCCGCCCAGTCCCAGATGTAGCCGCCCTGGACCTGGGGGTACTTCCGCACCACATCCCAGAACTCCCGGAAGTTGCCGAGCGAGTTGCCCATGGCGTGGGCGTACTCACCCATGATGATCGGCTTGGTGGTGGCCTTCGCCTTCTCCTCCAGACCCGAGGGGGAGGGGTAGCGCGGGCCCCAGACATCGGCGAACGGGGCGTCGCCGTCCGGGCTGTTGGGCTGGTGGTAGACCGGCCGGGCCGGGTCCTCGCGGTCCAGGAATTCGGCCATCGAGTAGTGGGCCTTGCCCAGTCCGGCCTCGTTGCCGGTGTCCCACATCAACACGCTGGGGTGGTTCTTGTCCCGTTCGTACATCGCGGTGAGGCGGTCCATGAACGCCGCCTGCCACTCGGGCCGTTCGGCCAGGCAGTCGTCCGGGCAGGCGTCGTGGTGATGGGTCTCGATGTCCACCTCGTCGTCGATCCACAGACCGCGCGCGTCGGCCAGCTCGTAGAGGTACGGATCCGAGGGGTAGTGCGAGGTGCGCACGGAGTTGATGTTGAGCTGCTTCATCAGCGAGACATCCGAGGCGGTGCGCTCGCGGGTGGCGTGGCGGCCGGTGTCGGGGTCGGTCTCGGAGCGGTTGACGCCCTTGACGAGGATGCGTTTGCCGTTGACGAGGAGCTGTCTGTCCTTGATCTCGAGCTCGCGGAACCCCACGGGCTGGGCGGTGGTGTGGGTGACCGAGCCGTCGGCGCCGGTGAGCCGGACGACGAGGGTGTAGAGGTGGGGCGTCTCGTCGGTCCACTTGGCCGGGTTGGCCACATCGGCGGTGAGGGTGGTGGAGCCACCGCCACCGCCCACCGTCCCCGACATCGTTGTCACCTTGCGTCCGCGCTCGTCGTAGAGGGTGCCGAGCACCTTACGGTCGTCCGAGGCGCGCTCCGGGCCCTTGGCGGCCACGTCGACCTCGGCGGTCAGCCGGGCATCGCGGTACCGGCTGTCCAGATCGGTCTTGACGGTGATGTCCCGCAGATATTCGGCCGGGGTGGAGTAGAGCCCGACCGAGCGGAAGATGCCCGAGAACCGCCACTGGTCGTAGTCCTCCATGTGCGACCCCGAACCCCAGCGGTGGACCTGCACCGCGATGGTGTTGCGGCCCGGGTGCAGCCGGTCGCTGATGTCGAACTCGGCGGGGGTGTAGCCGCCCTGGTCATAGCCCGCGTAGGAGCCGTTCACCCAGACCAGATAGCCGCTGGTGACGCCCTCGAAGCGGAGGAACGTCCGCCGCTTCTCCCAGTCCCTGGGCAGCTCGAAGGTCTTGACGTAGGCGCCGGTCGGATTGACGTCGTGCGGGACCTTCGGGGGGTCGTCCGGATACATCTCGGTGGGGATGTTCCGGAACACCGGATGGTCCAGGCCGTCCGTCTGCCAGGTGTGCGGCACGCTCACACTGCGCCAGCCGCCCTTGGAGGTGTCGTAGCCCTCGGTGAAGAAGTCCTTCGGCACCTCCTCGGGGCGGTCGGACATATGGAGTTTCCAGGCGCCGTCGAGCGAGGCGGTCCAGCGGCTCTTGGTGCCGCCTCCGAGCGCCTCGGCGGTGTCGGCGTACGGGGTCAGCCGGGCGTGGGCGGGCTCCTGTCCGACCGCGGTGACCTCGGGGTCCTCCAGCAGTTCGTACACATCCGCGGGGGGATCGGGGGTGTCCGCCGCTGCCGCCGGGGCGGCGGGGACGGCGAGCGCGAGGGCCAGGGCGACGGCGGCGAGCCGGGGTAGCCGGGAGAGCGAGGGGAAACGGGGGAGGGGGAGACGACGTCGGGGGCGTCGGGGCATCTGGTGGTCCACCCTTCTGTGGGGTGTGGAAACGCTCCAGAACGAACAGGCCCGCACATTAGCCAACGCGCCCCCGCGCGCCAAGATGTCCCGCAGCACTCACCGTCGGCCCGGCGCGGCTACCGTGAAAGGAGTGAGGGCCGTGCGGAATGCCGTGCCGAGCACGGTGGGGCCGACGGAGGCACCGTGGGTATGGAGAGCACGAAGAGTACGGAGTACCTGCCCCGGCTGCGGCTGGACGAGCTGCTGGAAGAGCTCCAGGTGCGCATCGACGGGGTGCGTGGCACCCAGGACCGGGTGCACAGTCTGCTGGAAGCCGTCCTCTCGATCGGCCGGGAGCTCGATCTGTCGCATGTGCTGCGGAGGATCGTCGAGGCCGCGGTGGTGCTGGTGGACGCCGAATACGGGGCGCTGGGCGTGATCGGGGAGGACGAGCGGCTGGCCGAGTTCCTGCCGGTGGGCGTCGGCAAGGAGCGGGCCGAGGCGATCGGGCGGCTGCCGTCGGGCCATGGGCTGCTCGGCGAGCTGATCCGCCACCCCCAGCCGCTGCGGCTGGCCGAGCTCTCGGAGCACCCGGCCTCCTACGGCTTCCCGCCGGACCACCCGCCGATGCACTCCTTCCTCGGAGTCCCCATCCGGGTGCGCGACGAGGTCTTCGGCAACCTCTACCTCACCGAGAAGCGCGGCGGCAAGGAGTTCGACGGCCAGGACGAGACGGTGCTGTCCACCCTCGCCGTGGCCGCCGGGGTGGCCATCGAGAACGCCCGGCTGTACGAGGAGGCCCAGCACCGCCAGCGCTGGCTGGAGGCGAACGCCGAGGTGACCCACAGCCTGCTGTCCGGAGTGGACGAGACCAGGGTCCTGGCGCTGATCGTCGAACACGCCCGCCGGATCCTCTCCGCCGACCTCGGTGTGCTGATGCTGCCGATGGCCGGCACCGACGAGCTTCAGGTCGCGCTGGCGGCAGGCACCGACGCCGAGGCCCACCGCGGTCTGGTGCTGCCCCGCCGGGGCACCTTCGGCGGTGCGGCCTTCACCGCCTCCGAGCCGGTCACCAGCACCGATGTCCAGAACGACCCGCGGATCACGGTCGGCCCGCAGCGCTGGGACGGGCTCGGCCCGGCCGTCGCGGTGCCGATGCGGACCCGGGACGGGGTGGGCGGGGTGCTCTCGCTGGCCCGGGTCGCGGACAGCCCCGTCTTCACCCAGATCGAGACCGACACCCTGCTGGGCTTCGCGGGCCAGGCGGCGATCGCGATGAAACTGGCCGAGCGGCGGCGCGACGCCGAGCAGCTCGCCCTGCTCGAGGACCGCGACCGGATCGCCCGCGATCTGCACGACCTGGCCATCCAGCGGCTCTTCGCCGCCGGGATGACGCTCCAGTCCACGCTGCGGTTCGTCCAGCATCCGGAGGGCTCCGAACGGCTGCTGCGGGTGGTGGACGACCTGGACGACACCATCAAGATCATCCGCTCGACGATCTTCGGGCTGCGCTCGCACGAGGCGGGCCCCGCGGTCCAGGGGCTGCGGGTCCGTACCGCCAAGACCATCGAGGAGGCCGTGCCCGCGCTCGGCTTCACCCCCTCGCTGCGCACCGAGGGCCTGGTCGACACCGATGTGCCGCGCTCGGTCGCGGACGACATGGTCGCCGTGCTGGCCGAGGCGCTGTCGAACATCGCCCGGCACGCGGAGGCCGACGCCGCCGAGATCTCGCTGATCGTGGCGTCCGGGCGGCTGACCCTCACGGTCACGGACGACGGGGTGGGCATCCCCGGGAGCGGCCGTCGCAGCGGACTGCGGAACATGGCCGAGCGCGCCGAGAAGCTGGGCGGTGTGCTGGAACTCGGCCGGCCGCCGGGCGGCGGGACCCGCCTGGTGTGGGCGGTACCGCTGCCGGAGCGGTAGGCGGTGGCCGGGGCGCGGTGGTCTGCGGTGGCCCTTGGCGCGGCGATTGGCGGTGGCCCGGACCACGGCGATAGGCGATGGCCCGCGGCGTGGCGGTCGGCGCTGGTCGTGGCGCGGCGGTCGGCGTCGGCCGTGGCGCGGCGATAAGCGCCGGCCGTGGCGCGGCTGTAGGTGATGGCCTGTGCCGCGTCAGCGGCGCCTGTCCAGCGCCTCGGCCGCCCCGTTGCGCGGAGTGGCCGGGCCCACCGGTCCGTAACCCAGCCGGATCAGCATCTGCACATGGCCGGGCCCCGGGTGGGCGTCCCCCAGCGACCACCGCAGATCGGACCACTCCAGCGCCTGGTGCAGCAGGGACGCCCGGACCGCGTGCGAGGTCGCAAGCAGCAGGACGTGTTCCAGCGCCTGCCCGGCCCGCAGCCAGTCGGTGCGCCGGTCCTGGTCCGTGGTCAGCACGGCGATGGTCGGACGGGTCTCGAACGGGGCGGCGGGCCGGTCGTCGCCCCGGCGGCCGTCCGGCCGCGGGCCGACGTAGTCGCGCATCGGCAGCCGCCCGGTGGCGTCCCGTGGGCCGAGGGCGGCCGGGGGGATTCCGTACGGCCCGGTGTCGCGGATCCAGGTGCGGCTCTCGGCGAGCCGGCGCGGGTCCCCGGAGACGCGCCGCTCCGCCTCGGCGGTCAGCCGCAGCAGCCGCGAGGTCTCCTCGGGGTCCGCCAGCCACAGCGTGGCCCCGTTCGCGCGCGCCGCCTCCGTCAGGTCGCACAGCACCCGTGTGGGCAGTCGGCGCGCGGAGTAGGGGGAGCGGCTGCTGTGCCGCCGCCAGATGACGTCGTACAGGTCGTCGTGTCCGTGGTCACGGCGCTCCGCACGGTCGGTGGGCGGCGCGGCCAGGCGCACCGTGGCCAGCAGATCCGGCTGCGACCGGTACGGCAGCAGCTGGACCACCGGGTCCCAGCCGAAGTGGGCCACGGCGACCCGCAGATTGAACACGGCGGCCCCGGCGGAGACGCTCAGCGCCCGGCCCATCGGATCGGCGTACCGCAGCGCCCGCTCGGGGGCGGCCCGGACCTCCAGGGTGACGGTGTCGGGGTTCAGCCGGTAGCGCCAGGGCTGGGTGTTGTGGATCGAGGGAGCGGCCACGGCCGCGGAGATGAGCTTCTCCAGGATCGCCGCGTCGAGCACTGCGGGCTGCATGGGGTCCTCTCCTCGCCGGTGAGCCGTCAGTGGTGGTGGGCCGTCCATCAGGGTGATTGCGGGGTCATCCCGGATGGCCGTCGTCGCTGCTCGGGGCCGAGTGGGTCGCCAGCACCGCCGCCTGGATGCGGCGCTCCACGCCCAGCTTGGCCAGCAGCCGGGAGATGTGGTTCTTGACCGTCTTCTCGGACAGGAAGAGCCGCTTGCCGATCTGCCGGTTGGTGAGCCCGTCGCCGATCAGCACCAGGATCTCCCGCTCGCGCGGGGACAGCCCGGCCAGCACCTCGTCCCGGGGCTCCTGCGGGGCGGTGTCGCCCCGCAGGGTGCTCATCAGCCGGGCGGTGGTGGCAGGGTCCAGCATCGACTGGCCGGACGCCACGGTGCGCACCGCCGAGACCAGGTCCGACCCCTTGATCTGCTTGAGCACATAGCCCGCCGCCCCGGCCATGATCGCGTCCAGCAGGGCATCGTCGTCGTCGAACGAGGTCAGCATCAGACAGGCCAGCCCCGGCATACGGGAGCGCAGCTCACGGCAGACCGTGATGCCGTCCCCGTCCGGCAGCCGGACGTCCAGGATGGCCACGTCGGGCCGCAGCGCCGGGCCCCGGGCCATCGCGTGGTCCACGGTCCCGGCGTCGCCGACCACCTCGATGTCCGGTTCGGCATCCAGCAGATCGTGCAGTCCGCGCCGGACGACCTCATGGTCGTCGAGGACGAACACCCTGATGGGTGTCGCCGGTGTCGCTCGTGTCGCTTCGGTCTCCGTCATGGGCTCTCGCACCGTTCGTCCGCCGTCCGCCCGGCCCCCCGGTGGGAATCGTGGCGCAGCAGGTCAGCGCGGTACCAGGGCCGAACGGGCCCCCAAGGGGGCTGCCCGGCCCTCGTCCCGCCCTCCCCGCGCGTGCGACGGTCACGGCATGGGCACGCAAGTGCGGGGGCGGCGGTTGTGGCGGTGGCGGCGCAATCCGCTCAGACGCCGCTCGGACGTGATCGAGGCGTGGGTCGTGCTCGTGACCGGCCTGGTGATGGCGGTCGGCGGCCCGGCGGCCGGGGTGGCCGCGGGCACCGCCGTGGACGCGTCACTGCGGCAGGAGCGGGCGGACCGGCACCGGGTGCCCGCGGTGCTCAAGGAGGACGCCCCCGTCGCACAGCCCGCCGCCGACGGCTCCACCACCGGCCTGGTGCGCGCGATCGTCCGGTGGACCGGCCCGGACGGCACGGTCCACACCGGTACGGCACGGGTCCACGAGGGGAGCAAGGCGGGCACCGCCACCGAGATCTGGACCGACGGCCGGGGCAGCATGGTCCAGCGGCCGCCCACCCCCGAGCAGATCGCCACCCGCGCGGTGCTCGCCGGGACCTCGGCCGCGGCGGGCGTGGGCGCGGTGTCGCTGGCCGGACGCGGCGTGGCACGCTGGCGCCTGGACCGCGCCCGCACCCAGGAGTGGGGCCGAGCCTGGGCCGAGGTCGGCCCCCGCTGGAGCCGCCACATCCGCTGAGCCTGGCCGTGCCCGGCCGGTGTGCGGGGTCCTGGACATCGCTTGATGAACTAGTTGCGCCAGATCAAGCATTTTCGGAAGGGGGTGCCGGACCCCGCCGACCCGCGGTCCGGAGAGGCTCCGGCCACCGGGCACGGAGGCCGCCACCGCCCCTGCCCCCACCGGCCCGGCGGTCGGCGGCGAGGCCCGCGCGCCCGCCCCCTGCCCCGCTGCTCAATGGCGCCGAAGGCGCGAAACGAAACCCGCACCCGACAACCGACCGGTGCCCTTGGGCGTCCCGACCATCAGCGGCCGCGGCGGCCGATCGAGCGGGCCCGCCACGCCAGTGCCCGCCACGCGAGTGCCCGCCACGCGAGTGCCCGCCACGCGAGTGCCCGCCACGCGAGTGCCCGCCACGCCAGGGCCCGCCGTCCCATGGGCTCGCCGTCCCAAGGGCCCGCCGTCCCAAGGGCCCGCCGCCCCAACGGCTCGCCGTCCCAAGGCTCGCCACCCCAGAGCCCAGCGCCCGGGGCCGCATGACCCGCTGGGGACCGCCGGACAGCGCCGCTACCGCCGCTGGGGCGTATGGGGCACGGCCGTCAGCTGGTTGTCGAAGTCGACCACGCCCTCGATCGCGCGGATGAGGCGGGCCGCCGCCGGGATGAGGACGGCCTCCGTGACCCGTCCGGCCAGGGTGACCACGCCCTCGTTCACGCTCACCCGGACGGTTTCGCCCTGGGCCGGGAAGAGGTGGGTCACCACCTCGCGGCGTACCTCGTCCTCGATGTCGTCATCCGGCCGCAGGAACACCTTCAGCAGGTCGGCGCGGCTGACGATGCCCTCGAGTCTCCCCTCCTCGTCCACCACCGGGAGCCGCTTGACCCGCTTGTGGGTCATGATCCGGGCGGCCTCGGCGAGCGTGGCGCCCGCGTGCACGGTGATGGCGGGGGACGTCATCAGCTCATCGGCCGTCACCGCGCCCGCCTTGGCGACACCGGGGAGGTCGCGCAGCTGCGCCACCCGCGCGGGGTCGCTGTCGCGGAACTCCTCCTTGGGCAACAGGTCCGCCTCGGAGACCACGCCGATGACCCGGCCCTCGCCCTCCAGCACCGGCAGGGCGCTCACCCGCCACTGCTCCAGCGTTCTGACGATCTCCTTGAACGGCGCTTCGCGGCCGACGGCGACGACGGTATGGGTCATCACATCGCTCACGATGTGCGCACTCCGGGGCACGGCATCCTCCTTCGTCACGCTGCCTGTCTTCCGCCCGCCTCGTCCCCGGCCGCCAGCCGGACCTCGATCCGGCGGCGCACCCGCCCCGCGAGCCGGGCCAGCCCGGCGGAGGTGGAGGGCCGGGGCGGGGCCGGGTGGCGGATCCGCCGGGCGTGCGGCGGCAGCCCCGCGAGATCGGTGTCGAACCGCCGCCGGGCGCGGTCGAGGGTGTCGGGGGCCGCGGTCCGTACGCCCTCCCGCATCACGCTCTCCAGCAGCGGCGCGCCGCCGTGGGGCGGCAGTTCGTCGCGCTCGCCGATCACATCGACGAAGCCGGGCCGCCGCCACACCTGTTTGCCACCAGGCGCCGTGGCCTTGGCCGAGGACAGTTTCATCACCGGCCGCCCGTCGTAGGCGACCAGCTTGTACGCGGTGTCGAGGGAGGCGGCGTCGGCTGACACGCCCATCCGGGTACCCACGGCGTAGACATCGATCGGCGCGCCCGAGTGGATCAGCTCCTCGATGGCGTACTCGTCGAGCCCGCCACTCGCCACGATCCGCACCTCCGGCAGCCCCGCCGCGTCGAGGATCTCCCGGGCCCGCACCGCCTCTTCGCCCAGGTCGCCGCTGTCCAGCCGGATCGCGCCGAGGGGCCCGGACGCCAGCTCGCGCAGCACCCGCGCCGCGGTGGCCACGCCGGTCGCCGTGTCATAGGTGTCCACCAGGAGGGTGACCGGGCCGGGGTGGGTACGGGCGAAGGCGCGGAACGCGGTCTCCTCGTCCGGGAACGCCTCGACGTACGCGTGCGCCATCGTCCCGGTGGCCTCGATCCCGTAGGCCGTGGCCGCCGCCACATTGCTGGTCGCCGTGAACCCGGTCATCGCGGCCAGCCGTGCCGACTGCATCCCGGACCAGGGGCCGTGGGTGCGGCGCAGCGAGAAGTCCACCACCGGGCGCCCCTCCGCGGCCACCACACACCGGGCCGCCTTGGAGGCGATGGTGGTCTGATGGCTCAGCTGCCCCAGCAGATACGTCTCGACCAGCTGGGCCTGCGGCAGCGGCGCGGTCAGCTCCAGCAGCGGCTCCCCGGCGAGGACGATCCGTCCCTCGGGCACCGCCCGCACCTCGCCGTCGAAGCCGAGCCCCAGCAGCGGTTCGACGTCCTCGTACGGACGGCCCATCGCCGCGGCGTACGCCGCCACGTCCTCGGACTCCACGCGGAAGCCCGACAGGAAGTCCAGCGCCGGTTCCAGGCCCGCGGCGACCAGGAAGCCCCGCCCGGGCGGCAGATCGCGGACGTAGAGGTCGAAGGTGGCGGGGGCCGTCATGCCCTCGCGCAGATACGACAGGGCCATCGTCACCTCGTAGAGGTCGGTGGTCATCGCCTCCGACACGTCACTCTCGCCTCCCTCCGGACATCGCTCGCTATCAGCCGCGTGGAACGACCGCCACCGGGCACGGCGCGTGGTGCACCGCCGCGTGGATCACCGAGCCGAGGTGAGGGACGGGGTCCGGCTCCGTCTCGTCGCGGCCCAGCACGAGCAGCCCCGAGCCCGGCGCGGTGTGCACCACGCCGAGCGCCGGGCGCTCGGCGGTGAAGGCCTCCGCCACCGGCACCCCGGGGTACCGCTCCCGCCAGGGCCGCAGCGCCGCGTCCAGCGCGCCCTCCGCCCCGGGCTCCGCCTCGTCCGCCGCTGTCGCCTCGTCCCCCGGCCCGTTCGTACCCGCGTGCACGGCCCGCAGCACACCGCCGCGCCGGGCGGCGGCGTCGAAGGCGAACCGCAGCGCCTCCTCGTTCGGCTGCCGCAGGGACACCCCGACGGCCACATCGGCGGTCAGCGGCTTGTCGTCGGCGTGCACCACGATCACGGGGTGCACCCCGTGCGCGAGGATCCGGCGGCCGGTCGACCCGAGGAGGAAGCCGCCGGGGGTGTCGCGGCCGCGCGAGCCGAGCACCAGCATCTCGGCGTCCCGGGCCGCGTCCAGCAGGGCGGGCACGGTCTCGCGCGGCACCAGCTCAGCCGAGACCTGCAGCCCCGGGTGGGTGTCGCGCAACTCGCCCACCAGGTCGGTCAGCAGCCGCTGCGACCAGTAGCACTGGTCGTCCTCGTGGGGGAGGACCGGGGCCGGGTGCGCCGGCGGGTTCCAGGCGTGGATCAGACGCAGCCGCAGATCGCGCAGCAGCGCCTCACGCGCCGCCCAGTGCGCGGCCGGTGGGCTCTCGGCGAAACCGTCGACCCCGACGGTGATGGGTGCTCCCATGCGCATCGGCCTCCCCGCTCATGTCTCCCGGGCCACCAGCGGACGGGCGGCCTCGCCGAGCGCGATCTTGATCGCGCCGGTGTCCGCGGCGCGGGCGAAGACGTCGTACGCCTCCTCCATCTGATCCAGCTGGAACAGATGGGTGATCAGCGTGGACGTGGGCAGCCGCCCGGCGCACAGCAGGGAGAGCAGGGTGGGGGTCGAGTAGGTGTCGACCAGCCCGGTGGTGATCGTCACGTTCTTGATCCACAGCTCTTCCAGATGCAGCGTCGCGGGCTGGGCGTGCACCCCCACGTTGGCGATCCGGCCGCCCGGCCGCACCATCCGGGTGCAGGTCTCGAAGGACCGCGGGCTGCCCACGGCCTCGATCACCACATCCGCGCCCAGCCCCTCGGTGAGATCGTCGACCAGCCGCTCCGGGTCCTCCGCGGAGTCCGCCACCGCGTCGGCGCCGACCCGCTTGGCGGCGTCCAGCCGGGCCGTGTCCGGATCGACGGCGATGGTCCGGCCGGGGGAGAAGAACTGCGCCGTGGCGATGGAGGCCAGCCCGACGGGCCCGGCGCCCACCACCGCGACCGTATCGCCCGGCCCCACCCGGCCGTTGAGCACGCCCACCTCGTACGCGGTGGGGAAGACATCCGCCAGCAGCACGGCGTCATGGCCCTCGGCCGACCCCGTCAGCGGATGCGTGGACAGATCGGCGAAGGGCACCCGCACATACTCGGCCTGGGTGCCGTCGACGGTACGGCCCAGGATCCAGCCCCCGCCGTCACGGCACTGCCCGTAGCCGCGCTCCCGGCAGAAGCGGCAGTGGCCGCAGGCCGAGATGCAGGAGATCAGCACCCGGTCGCCGGGGCGGATCCCGCGGACGTCGGCACCGGTCTCGACGACCTCGCCGACCCCCTCGTGGCCGAGCACCCGGCCGGGTTCGATGTCCGGCACCTCGCCGCGGAGGATGTGCAGATCGGTGCCGCAGATGGTCGTGGTGTCGATCCGGACGATCGCGTCGGTGGCCGCCACGAGTTCGGGGTCGGGCACCTCCTGCCAGGAGGACCGCTCCGGCCCGTGGAAGACGAGTGCTTTCATGGCCGTTTCCCTTTCCTCCGGTTCCTCCGGTTTCCTTCGATTGCCTTGGGCCGCCTTCGGCTTACGCCGCCTCGTCATGAGCGGGGGCGGGCGCTCATCGCTGGGGCACGACCGCGACCGGGCAGGCGGCGTGGTGCGCCACGGCCTGGGTGACCGGTCCCAGCCGGGGGCCGAACCCCACCCGGCGCGGACCGCGGCCCACGACCATCAGCGCCGTCCCCGCCGCCGCGGCCACCAGCCGCCGGGCCGGGCTGTCCGACGCGACCTCCTCGAAGACCCGCACTTCGGGGAACTTGTCCCGCCACGGCGCCAGCGCCTCGCCCAGCGCGTGTTCGGCTTCCTTGCGCGCGTCGCTCAGCCCCACGTCCACCACCCAGGGGGCGTCGCCCCGGATGGCGGGGACCCGGTTGGCGTGGACGGCCCGCAGCACACCGTCGCGCCGGGCCGCGGCGTCGAAGGCGAACTTCAGGATGTCGTCGCACGGCTCGCGCGGCTCCACCCCGACCACCACATCGCCGTGCCGCTCGTCGTGCCCGTCCGCCCGCACCAGGACCACGGGGGTCAGGGAGCGCGCGGCGAGCTCCAGGCCGACCGAGCCGAGGAAGAAGCCCGCGACCACGCCGATCGAGCGGGACCCCACCACCAGCAGCTGGGACCGCTCCGCCTCGGCCAGCAGAACGGGCGCGGGCAGGCCGGAGATCTGGGCGGTGACGATCGTCGTCTTGGGATGGTCGGCGTCCAGCTCGGCGCGCGCCGAGCGCAGGGCGCGCTCGGACCAGTACTGCCAGGCGGCCTCCCGGCCCGGTGTCAGATCCGTCTGCTCCGGCCCCGGCCACGCGTTCACCAGCCGCAGTGGCGCTTCGCGAGAACGGGCCTCATGGGCGGCCCAGCCGGCGGCGGCCAGACTCTCGTCGGAGCCGTCCAGTCCGACGGTGACGGGGCGCGCCATCGCTGCCTCCTTCCCGGCAGGTCACTCGGCGGCGATGCCCAGTGCCGCACGTGCCCGAGGCGCGGCGCCGGGGGCGCCCACTTCTCGCGGGCCCTGATTGCGCGGTGCGCGGTAGTGGGACGTCCGCTTCTCCGCGTCTGCCGGTTGCCCCCGGTGCCATCTCCAGCGGACCATGGCCGGGCCCCCGCGGACAGGGCCGACCGGTCCCGGGGAGGTCCCGGGGACCAGGTCTTACGGCCCTTTCCGCCGCCCGGAGCCGGGCATGGCGCCCCTTCGACCGGCGCCTACTCCACCGGCGCCCATTCCACTGGCGCCTCCACTGGCGCCTACTCCACCGGCACCAGCGCCACCGGGCAGTGCGCATGGTGCAGCGCCGCATGGGTCACGGGGCCGAGCTGCATACCGAGCCGGGGCGTCCGCCGGTGGACGGCGAGTACCAGGACGTCCGCCGCCCGCGACGCCTCCACCAGGGCCTGTGCGGGGGCGCTGTGGGTGGTGTGCTCCCGCACCCGGACGTGCCCGAACTCCTCGCGCAGCCCGGCCACCATCCCGTGCGCCACCGTCTGCTCCCGCTCGGCACGCAGCGCCACCACCTCCCGTGCGGGCAGGGCGTGATCGCCCGCGAAGACCCGCGGCTTCGGCCAGGCGTAGAGCACCCGCAGCCGGGCCCGGCGCCGGGCGGCCTCCTCGAAGGCGAAGCGGGCCGCCGCCGCGTCCGCGCCGCTCTCCACCCCGACCAGCACCTTGCCGTGGCCCTCGGACCCGTACGCCCTCGTGGACCCGCCGCGCACCACCAGCAGCGGGCGCCGGGTGTGGGCGGCCAGCCGCAGCCCGACCGAGCCGAGCAGCAGCCCGGTGAAACCGCCCAGGCCCCGGGTGCCGATGACGATCAGCGAGGCGTCCTCGCCGATCCGCAGCAGCTCGGGCACCGCGTCCTGGGCCGTCAGCGTGGGCACGATGCGCAGCTGCGGATCCTGCTCCTGGGCCCGCGACATGGCCAGCCGCAGCACGGTCCTGGCGATCTCCACCGCGGGCCGCCGCGGCTCGCTGTCCGGGTCGAAGGCGAGCGGGTCGGTGCGGGCCCACGGCCAGGCGTGCACGATCTCCAGCGTGGCGTCACGGCGCCGCGCCTCGGCGACCGCCCGGTCCAGCGCGGCCCAGGCGCTGTCGGAGCCGTCCAGGCCCACCACCACCCGGCCGTCCCGCATCGGCTTGCCCGCCGGGCGGGTCATCGCCGCGCACCTCCCCGGCCCGCGGAGTCGTCGACCCGGTAGCTGAGCCGGTCGACCACGGCGACCACGCCGTCCACCTGCCCGGTCATCCGGACCGCGATGGGGATCTCGCTGTGCCGGTCCAGCTGACCCTCCAGCCGTACGACCCCGTCGGTCACGGTGACCGCGACGGACTGCGGGCCGAGCCAGAGCGAGCGGACCAGCACCTCGTCGATCACCTCGGCGCGGATCTCGTCGTCCGGGCGGAGGAAGACCCGCAGCAGGTCCCGGCGGGTGACGATGCCGATCAACCGGTCCTCCTCGTCGACGACGGGCAGCCGCTCGACGCGATGGCGGTCCATCGCGCGGGCCGCGTCCACGATGCTGTCCTGGGGGCGCACGGTGACCGCTGGGCGCGACATCAGCTCTCCGGCCGTCGGGGCGGGTTCGCTGAGATCGGTCCCGGTGATCATGCCGACCACCTTGTCGTCGCCGTCCACCACGGGCAGCCCGTTGAAGCGGTGCCGGGAGAGCAGCGCGCCGACCTCGTCGAACGGCGTCCTGGAACTCACCCGGACGACGTCGTCGGTCATCACATTGCCGATCTTGCGGTGCTTCATCCGTGCCTCCCCGGTCCGCTCCCAGCGTGGGACGGCGCTCCGGCCCCCTTCTTGGGCTGCCCGGGGTCCGCTCGGGACCGTTCGGCCCGCACGGGCGCCCTGGGCCGAACGACCCCCGGCGGGGCCGAAACGCCCCTCGCGCGGGATCCCGCACGGGCGCCAGGGTGAAGGCGTCGGGACAGGGGGGCGAAAGGCGTGCGGAAGGTGGTGGACACGGTGGAGCTCCCCCTCGTGGTGGGCGTCGACGGCTCGCACCACAGCCTCCAGGCGGTGGACTGGGCGGTGGACGCGGCGGCCCGGCACGCGGTGCCGCTGCGGCTGGTCCACGCCTCGCTGTGGGAGCGGTACGAGGGCATCGCGCCCGCCGCCGACCCCGAGCGCCCCTGGGAGCAGATCAGGGACGAGGAGATCGCCTCGTCAGCCGCGGAGCGGGCTCGCCGCCGCGGCCCCGATGTGAAGGTCGCGGCCGAGGTCCTGCCGGAGGACCCGGTGGACGCGCTGCTGCGGGCCGGACGGGAGGCCTCCGGCGTGGTCGTCGGCTCCCGCGGCCGCGGCGAACTGGCCGGGCTGCTGCTCGGCTCGGTCAGCCTCGCGGTCGCCGCCCGGGCCGGCTGCCCGGTGACCGTCGTACGCGGCGGCGAGCCCAACCGGGGCGGCGCCTTCGGCCGGATCGTGCTCGGCGTGGGCGAGCCCGGCGAGGCGGGCGGCCCCTCGGCCGCGGCCCGGTTCGCCTTCCACGAGGCCGCGGCGGGCGGCCGCACGCTGGAGGCCGTACGGGCCTGGCGCGCGCCCGCCGGTGAGGTGACGGATGATCTGCTGCTGGAGGGGGACCCGGTACGGGCCCACTGGGCACGGGCGGAGCGGACGCTGGAAAACGCCCTGCGGGCCCCCGGACGGGACCACCCCGAGGTCACCGTGGACCGCGTGACGGTCGAGGGCACGGCCCGCAAGGCGCTCCTCCACGCGGCCGCCACCGCCGATCTGCTGGTCCTCGGCGCCCACCGCGGCCACGGGCACACCGCCGGGCCGCAACTCGGCCGCATCGCCCACGCGGCCCTGCACCACGCGCCCTGCCCGGTGGTGATCGTGCCGGAGCGGGACTGAACGGCAGGCGGTACGACCGGCGGGTACCCAACCGCACACCACGAGACAGGCATGCCACCGCCAGACCACGAGGGAGAGAGGTCCATGCCAGACGCACCGACCACGACGGGTTCGCCGGGCGGCGGGCTCGCCGACGACCGGATCCGCGCCCTGGACGCCCACTGGCGCGCCGCCAACTACCTCGCGGCGGGCCAGATCTATCTGCTGGCCAACCCGCTGCTGACCGAGCCGCTGCGCCCGGACCACATCAAGCCCCGGCTGCTGGGCCACTGGGGCACCTCACCCGGGCTCAACCTCGTCCACACCCATCTCAACCGCGTCATCAAGGACCGCGACCTGGACGCCATCTGCGTCTGGGGCCCCGGCCACGGCGGCCCCGCGGTGCTCGCCGGCTCCTGGCTGGACGGCAGCTACTCCGAGGTCTACCCGGACGTGAGCCGGGACGCGGCGGGCATGGCCCGGCTCTTCCGGCAGTTCTCCTTCCCCGGCGGGGTGCCCAGCCATGTGGCCCCCGAGACCCCCGGCTCGATCCACGAGGGCGGTGAGCTCGGCTACTCCCTCGCCCATGCCTACGGGGCCGCACTGGACAACCCCGGGCTGCTGGTCGCCTGCGTCATCGGCGACGGCGAGGCCGAGACCGGCCCGCTGGCCGGCTCCTGGCACGCCAACAAGTTCCTGGACCCGGTCCACGACGGCGCCGTGCTGCCGATCCTCCATCTCAACGGGTACAAGATCGCCAACCCCACGGTGCTCGCCCGGCTCCCCGAGCCCGAACTCGACGACCTGCTGCGGGGGTACGGCCACGAGCCGATCCACGTCGCCGGGGACGAACCGCTTCAGGTGCACCGGGCCATGGCGCACGCCCTGGACGAGGCGCTGGACCGGATCGCCCTGCTCCAGCGCACCGCCCGCGAGGAGGGCATCGCGGAGCGGCCGCGCTGGCCCGTCATCGTGCTCCGTACGCCCAAGGGCTGGACCGGGCCCGAGGAGGTCGACGGGCTGCCGGTGGAGGGCACCTGGCGCGCCCATCAGGTCGCCCTGCCGGGCGTCCGGGAGAACCCGGAGCACCTGCGGCAGCTGGAGCGCTGGCTGCGTTCGTACCGCCCCGAGGAGCTCTTCGACGCCGGCGGGCGGCCCCGGCCGCACCTGCTGGCCGAGGTCCCGGCGGGCGACCGCCGCCTGGGCGCCAATCCGCACGCCAACGGCGGACTGCTGCTGCGCTCGCTGCCCGTGCCCGGCCTGGAGCGGTACGCGGTCCCCGTGGACAAGCCCGGCGCGACGCTGCACGAGCCGACCCGGGTCCTCGGCGGGCTGCTGGAGCAGGTCATGGAGGACACCGCCGACCGCCGCGACTTCAGGGTGGTCGGACCCGACGAGACCGCCTCCAACCGGCTGGAGGCCCTCTACCACGCCACCGGCAAGGCGTGGCAGGAGTCCGTCGCGCCCACCGACGAGCACCTCAGCCGCAACGGCCGGGTCATGGAGATCCTCTCCGAGCACCTCTGCCAGGGCTGGCTGGAGGGCTATCTGCTGACCGGACGGCACGGCCTCTTCTCCTGCTACGAGGCGTTCGTGCACATCGTGGACTCCATGGTCAACCAGCACATCAAATGGCTGAAGGTGTCCCGTTCACTGCCCTGGCGGCGCCCGGTGGCATCCCTCAACTACCTGCTGACCTCCCATGTGTGGCGCCAGGACCACAACGGCTTCTCGCACCAGGACCCCGGCTTCGTGGACCATGTGCTCAACAAGAGCCCGGAGGTGGTGCGCGTCTATCTGCCGCCGGACGCCAACACCCTGCTCAGCGTGGCCGACCACGTCCTGCGCAGCCGCGACTACGTCAATGTGGTCGTCGCGGGCAAACAGCCCTGCTTCGACTGGCTCGATCTCGACCAGGCGCGCGCCCACTGCGCCCGCGGCGCCGGGACCTGGGACTGGGCCGGTACCGAGAACGGCGCGGGGGAGCCGGACGTGGTGCTGGCCGCCGCGGGCGATGTGCCCACCCAGGAGGTCATCGCGGCCGCCGGGATCCTCCGCCGCCATCTGCCCGATGTGGCCGTACGGGTGGTCAACGTGGTCGACATGACCCGGCTGCTGCCCAAGGAGGAGCATCCGCACGGGATGACGGACCACGAGTTCGACGCCCTCTTCACCCGCGACCGGCCGGTCATCTTCGCCTACCACGGCTATCCGTGGCTGGTGCACCGGCTGTCCTACCGCCGGGCGGTCCACCCCAACCTCCATGTGCGCGGCTACAAGGAGATGGGCACCACCACCACGCCGTTCGACATGGTGGTCCGCAACGACCTGGACCGCTACCGGCTGGTGATGGACGTCATCGACCGGACCCCCGGGCTCGCGGTGCGCGCCACGGCCGTACGGCAGCGGATGCAGGACGCCCGCACCCGCCACCAGGCCTGGATCCGCGAGCACGGCACCGACATGCCCGAGGTCGCCGAATGGTCCTGGACCGGCTGACCACCGGCCGGTGCCGCGCTCACCCGGTGGGGAAGTAGCCCTCCAGATAGGCGTTGCGGAACTTCCCCGCCGGGTCGTGCTCGGCCAGCAGCCCCGCGAAGTCGCCGGCCCGGTCGTACGAGGAGAGGACGCGCTCCGGCGCGGCCGTCGTCAGCTTGCCCCAGTGCGGCCGCGCCCCCAGCGGCAGCAGCGCCTCCTCCATCGCTCCCACCACCTCGATCACCGCATCGTGGTCCGGGACCCAGGTGAAGTGGAAGGCCACGCTGTCCCGGCCGTACGCGGGGCTCAGCCACAGCTCGTCCGCCGCGACCGTACGGACCTCGGACACCTGCACCACCGGCGCGATCCGGTCGCCGAGGCCGCGCAGCGCAGCGAACGCCGCCGAGGCGGACTCGCGCGGCAGCAGCAGCTCCGACTGGAGCTCATCGCCGTTGCTCGGGGTGAAGTCCGGGCGGAAGTGCGGCAGCCGCTCATGCCACGGCCCCGGCGCGCCCAGCTGCTCGGTGCAGTGCAGCGGCGGCATCGCGGGCACCGGGTGGTGGTGGCGGTTGGCCGGGCGGGCCCCCAGCCACGGCTGTTCGGGCTCGGGGGGATCGGGCAGGTCGGTGCGGCACTTCAGCCACACCACGCCCTCGCCCGAGTGCCAGTCGGTGAAGACGCTGACGCTGTAGGCGGCGCGGAAGATCTCCTCGAAGCTGTCGTCCAGCCGGTCGAGCGGCAGCCCGGTCCACACCCACTGCGCCACGTCGAAGGTGGGCTCGATGTCCAGCGTCATGGCGGTGACCACGCCAAGGCCGCCGAGCCCGACCACGGCCCCGTTCAGCCGGTCCCGGTCCTCGTCCCGGTCGAATCGGGTCACCTCCCCGTCGGGGCCGACGATCTCCAGCGCCGCGACCGCCGCCGCCAGACAGCGCTGGTCGCTCCCCGAGCCATGGGTGGCGGTGGTACAGGCCCCCGCGACCGTGATGTGCGGCAGCGAGGCGAGGTTGGCCAGCGCGAATCCCTCCGCGTGCAGGGCCTGGGCCACATGGGCGTACCGCATGCCCGCCGCGATGGTCGCGGTGCCCTTCCCGGGGTCTATCTCCACCCGGTGCGGCAGCCGGTCCAGGCTCACCAGATCGCCCTCGGTGTCGGCGATGCGGTTGAAGGAGTGGCCCGTGCCCAGTACCCGTACCCGGTCGGCGGAGCTGACGATCCGCCGCAGCTCGTCGACGCTGTCCGGGTGGTGCAGCCGGGCGGCGGAGAAGGTGATGTTCCCGGCCCAGTTCGTCGGGGCTTGGGTGGTCGGCATCCGTGTCGTCCTGTTTCGGCTGGAGGGCGAGGGGCGGGGGAGGGCGATGGGTGATGTTGTCAGCACCTTCGTACAGGTCCGCACCCTGATCCGTACAGACCCGGATTCGCCGTCCATGACCCGGACGGCCCAGCAGGACGGGCCGCCGCGCCGCGGTGCGCCCACGATGGGCGCATGACTGCCCCGAAGCCACGGCGTTCGAGGTCGGCACTGGTCGGCGAGCTCTGCGCGGAGTTCGCGGGCACCATGGTGCTGATCCTCTTCGGCTGCGGTGTGGTGGCGCAGGTCGTGGCGGGCGGCGACCTCACCAAGCCCCCGGGCGCGCTCGGCGATCACGACTCCATCGCCTGGGCCTGGGGGCTGGGCGTCACCCTCGGGGTGTATGTGGCGGCGCGGCTCAGCGGGGCCCATATCAACCCTGCGGTCACCCTCTCCCTGGCGGCCTTCAAGGGCTTCCCCTGGAGCAAGGTCCTGCCGTACACCGCGGCCCAGACGGTCGGCGCGTTCGTCGGGGCCCTGCTGGTGCGCTGGAACTACACCGAGGCGCTGGGCCACGCCGACCCGGGGCACACCTTCAAGACCCAGTTCGTCTTCTCCACCCTGCCCGGCAACGGAGTCCTTCCGGTGAGCGAATGGGGCGCGCTGCGCGACCAGATCATCGGCACCGCGATCCTGGTGCTGCTCATCTTCGCCGTCACCGATGTGCTGAACTCCGCCCCGAAGGCCAATCTGGGGCCCTTCGTCATCGGGCTGATCGTGGTCGCGATCGGCATGGCCTGGGGCGCCGACGCGGGGTACGCCATCAACCCCGCCCGTGACTTCGGCCCCCGGCTGGCCAGTTACCTCACCGGATACGGCAGCGCGTGGCGGGACCAGTACGGGGACCTGTACTTCTGGGTGCCGATCGTGGGCCCGCTGATCGGCGGACTCATCGGTGCCGCCCTCTACCAGGTCCTGGTCAGCCGCTTCCTCCCGGCGGCCGAAGCGGAGGTGGGCCGCACCCCGACCCCCGAGTAGCCGATCCGGGCCGTACCCCACCCACGAGAGGCGGCAGCATGCCGGAGTTCATCGGTGCGGTGGACCAGGGAACCACCAGCACCCGCTTCATGATCTTCAACCACGACGGTGACGAGGTGGCGCGGTACCAGCTGGAGCACGGGCAGATCCTGCCGCGCGCGGGGTGGGTCGAGCACGATCCGGTGGAGATCTACGAGCGCACCAACTCGGTGATGCAGAACGCCCTCCGCGCGGGCGGGCTCTCCCCCGCCGACCTGACCGCGATCGGCATCACCAATCAGCGCGAGACCACGGTGATCTGGGATCCGCGCAACGGCCGCCCGTACTACAACGCCATCGTCTGGCAGGACACCCGCACCGACGCCATCGCGGCCGCGCTGGAACGGAACGGCAAGGGCGAGGTCATCCGCCGCAAGGCGGGGCTGCCGCCCGCCACCTACTTCTCCGGCGGCAAGATCAAGTGGATTCTTGACAACGTCGAGGGCGTCCGCGAGGCCGCGGAGGCCGGCCACGCCCTCTTCGGCAACACCGACGCCTGGGTGCTGTGGAACCTCACCGGCGGACCCGGCGCCGGCATCCACGCCACCGATGTCACCAACGCCAGCCGCACCATGCTGATGGACCTGGAGACGCTGGACTGGGACGACGAGCTGCTGGAGATCTTCGGCATCCCGCGGGCCATGCTGCCGACGATCAATCCCTCCTCCCACCCCGAGGCGTACGGCCAGGCCCGCACCTCCCGCCCGCTGCGCACCGCCACCCCCATCACCGGCGTCCTCGGCGACCAGCAGGCGGCCACGGTCGGCCAGGTCTGCTTCGCCCCCGGCGAGGCCAAGAACACCTATGGCACCGGCAACTTCCTGCTGCTCAACACCGGAACGGAGCTGATCCGCTCGACCAGCGGGCTGCTCACCACCGTGGCGTACCAGTTCGGCGACAGCCCTCCCGTGTACGCCCTGGAGGGCTCGATCGCCGTCACCGGCTCGGCCGTCCAGTGGCTGCGCGACCAGATGAAGATGATCGACGACGCCGCGGGCAGCGAACGGCTCGCCCGCACCGTCGAGGACAACGGCGGGGTGTACTTCGTACCCGCCTTCTCCGGGCTCTTCGCCCCGTACTGGCGCTCCGACGCCCGCGGCGCGATCGTCGGCCTCACCCGCTTCAACACCAACGGCCACATCGCCCGCGCCACCCTGGAGGCCATCTGCTACCAGAGCCGGGACGTGGTCGAGGCCATGGAGCGGGACGCCGACATCCACATGGACGTCCTGCGGGTGGACGGCGGGGTCACCGACAACGAGCTGTGCATGCAGATCCAGGCCGATGTGCTGGGCGTACCGGTCAGCCGTCCGGTCATCGTCGAGACCACCGCCCTGGGTGCCGCCTACGCCGCGGGCCTGGCCACGGGGTTCTGGCGGGACACCGACGAGCTGCGCTCCCACTGGAGCGAGTCCAGGCGGTGGGAGCCCCAGTGGGACGAGAGGACCAGGAAGGAGGGGTACACGGGCTGGAAGAAGGCCGTCCAGCGCACCCTGGACTGGGCCACGGTCGAGTAGCCGGTTGCGCAGGGCGTCCCGCGGCGGTTCGCTGGAAGTACCCGGTGGTGGCCGAGACACCCTGGGAGCGCGTCGTGTCCGCCACCACCACCGCCTGTCAGTGATCGACGCGGAGGTGATCCAGGTGAAAGCCGTCGTCTATGAGAAGCCCTACTCGGTGGCGGTGAGGGACGTCGACGATCCTCGGATCGAGCATCCGAACGATGTGATCGTGCGCGTCACCTCCAGCGCGATCTGCGGCTCCGATCTGCATATGTACGAGGGCCGGACGGCGGCCGAGCCCGGCATCGTCTTCGGGCACGAGAACCTCGGCGTAGTCGAGGAGACCGGTTCCGGCGTCGTCTCGCTGGCCAAGGGCGACCGCGTGGTCATGCCGTTCAACGTGGCCTGCGGATTCTGCAAGAACTGCCTCGCGGGCGACACCGGCTTCTGCCTCACCGTCAACCCGGGTTTCGCGGGCGGCGCCTACGGCTATGTGGCGATGGGCCCGTACAAGGGCGGCCAGGCCGATCGGCTGCGGGTGCCCTTCGCCGACTTCAACTGCCTGAAGCTGCCGCAGGGCGATGAGCTCGAGACCGACTTCATCCTGCTCGCCGACATCTTCCCGACCGGCTACCACGGCTGTGAGCTGGCCGAGGTCTCCCCGGGCGAGAGCGTGGCCGTCTACGGCGCGGGCCCGGTGGGGCTGATGGCCGCCTACTCCGCGCTGCTGCGCGGCGCCGCCACGGTGTTCGTGGTGGACCGGGTCCCCGAGCGGCTGGAGAAGGCCAGGGAGATCGGCGCCGTCCCCATCGACTTCAGCAAGGGCGACCCGGTGCCGCAGATCATGGACCGCACCGGCGGCGAGGGCACCGACAAGGGCATCGACGCGGTGGGCTACCAGGCCCAGGCGCACGACGCCAGTCATGAGGAGCCCGCGTCGGTGCTCAACTCGCTGGTCGACACGGTGCGGCCGACCGGACGGCTCGGAGTGCCGGGGCTGTACGTCCCCTCCGACCCCGGCGGCCCGGACGAGCACGCCAAACGCGGTCAGCTGCTGGTCTCCATCGGCCGGATGTTCGAGAAGGGCCAGCGTATGGGCACGGGCCAGTGCAACGTCAAGCGCTACAACCGCCAGCTGCGTGACCTGATCATCGCCGGCCGCGCCCGGCCCAGCTTCGTGGTCTCCCATGAACTGCCGCTGGACCAGGCCCCGCAGGCGTACGAGAAGTTCGACAAGCGGGTCGAGGGCTACACCAAAGTGGTGCTGCATCCGGCGCTCGCCGCCTGACGGCCCCTCGGCGCCGTGGCCCCGCCATCTCCTGCGGCCACCCGCGACCTAAAAGGTCACTGAATAGGGCGATATGCACCATACTTGGTTATGTGCACCCGAACGGCTGTCTCGTCCAGCTCCGGGAGGAGGAGCGATCATGAAGAACTCCCGGGTGGCACTGGCCTTCGTCAGTGGCTATCTCTTCGGGCGCGGCCACAGGGGGACCTTGGTCCTCGGCCTCGCCGGCCTTGCCGCGGGCAAGCGCCTCAGCTCCGGTATCAGCCCACCGGGCGCCGAGCAGCTGAAGTCCTCCGAGCTCGGCAGGCTCGGCCAGGACATCGGCAGCCGGCTGGTCTCCGCGGGCCGCGAGGCGGCCATGTCGGCGGCCAGCAACCGCATGGACGCCCTGAGCGACCGGCTGGAGCGGCGCGCCGCGACCCTGCGCACCGGTGGTGCGACCGGTGGTGCGGGGGAGCGGGAGCCGGAGGCCGGGGAGCACGAGGAACCGGAGGAGCACGACGACGAGCGCGAGGAGCGCGGGAGCGCCACGCGGTCCCGCGAGGGCGGGCAGCGCGAGCGCGCCGGCGGGCAGCGAAAGCCGACCGACCGTCCGGCGCAGACCAGGAAGCGGACCGGCTCCGAAAGGCCCGCGCGGCGAAGCCAGAGGTGAGGGCCATGGCTGAGGAAACCAAGGGGCGGACTGGAGAGCTCGCCCGGGACCTGCCCACCGACCGCCTGCTGAAGGAGGCGCAGGGCCTGCTGACGGCGCTGGGCGAGCGAGCCCTGGCATCCGTCACCCACCTGGGGAACCCCGGGACGGGCGCGCTGAAGGGGGGTCTCGAGCAGGTCAGGGACAAGGTCGTCGACACGGCCAAGGACCAGGTCAAGGATCAGGTCAAGGAGAAGGTCAAGGGCCAGTTCAAGGAGAAGGTCGTCGACAAGGCGAAGAGCATCATCCCGGGCCTCGGCGGCGGCGGTGACGGCGGCAAGGGCGGCAAGAAGCTCAAGGTCACCAACATCGTGGAGCAGATGGACGTCGGCGCGCCCCTCTCCCTCACCTACAACCTCTGGACGGAGTGGGAGAACTTCCCCTCGTACATGAAGAAGGTCGAGGCCGTCCAGAACGAGGACGAGGACGAGGTCGGGATCGAATCCGAGTGGAAGGCCCAGGTCTTCTGGTCGCACCGCAAGTGGCGGGCCGAGGTCGTCGAGCAGGTGCCGGACAAGCGCATCATCTGGACGTCGCGGGCCGACAAGGGCCATGTGGACGGCACGATCACCTTCCACGAGCTGGCCCCCGAGCTCACCCGCATCCTGTTCGTCCTGGAGTACTACCCGCAGGGCTTCATGGAGCGCACCGGCAACCTCTGGCGCGCCCAGGGCCGCCGGGTGCGCCTGGAGATGAAGCACTTCCGCCGCCACCTCATGCGCGAGGTGCTGCTCGAACCCGACGAGATCGTGGGCTGGCGCGGCGTGGTGCGCGACGGCGAGATCGTGGAGGACGACGAGCGAGAGGGGCGGGAGCGCGAGGAGGAGCCCGAGGAGGAGCGCGAGGAGGAGCCCGAGGAGGGCGAGGAGCCGGAGGGCGAGTACGAGGACGAGGAGCCCGAGGAGCCCGAGGAGGACGAGGACGAGGAGCCCCGGGACGAGGACGAGGAGCCCCGGGACGAAGACGAGGAGGAGTACGAGGACGAGGAGCCCGCACGGCGCCGCGCGCGCCGCTGACGGACCCCGTCCCCGGAACGGGTGAGCGCGGTGACCGTAGCACGGCAGCAGCAGAGCCAGTATCTGGACCGGGCGAGTTCCAGCGCCCTGGTCGACGTGGTCGACCTCATCCTGGACAAGGGCCTGGTCATCGACGTGTATGTGCGGGTGTCCCTGGTGGGCATCGAGATCCTGACCATCGACGCCCGTATCGTCGTCGCCAGCGTGGACACGTATCTGCGGTTCGCGGAGGCGACCAACCGACTCGATCTGGCCCGCAGCGGCACCGAAACCCACGGTCTGCCCGGCCTCATGGACGAGATCCAGGAGGGCGGCGGCAAGAAGAAGACCAAGGGAGCCCTGGAGGGCGTCAAGGAATCGGTCTCCGATCTGCTGCGGGACGATGACGACGATGACGACGAGGACCGGGAACCCGAGGCCGAGGAGCGGGAGCGGCCCCGGCGCACCAGGGGTTCCCCCAGCCACAGGGAGCGCGAGCGGTGATGCCCGAGGACGGACGTGCCTGCTATGTCTACGGGGTCGTCATGGACGACCGGCCCGATGAGTCGGTCAAGGACCTGCCGGCCGTCGGGGACCCGGAGGCCCCGGTGACCCTGGTCCGCCAGGGCGGCCAGGCCGCGGTGGTCAGCGAGGTGCCCGTCGACAAGCCGCTGGGCACCCCCGAGGACCTGCGCACCCACGCCAGGGTGCTGGACCACCTGGCCGCGCAGGGCTCACCGGTGCTGCCGTTCCGCTTCGGCACCGTGGTGCGGGACACCGCGGCGGTCGCGGACGAGCTGCTGGCCGAGGGGCACGACGACTTCGCCCGCGGCCTCGACCGGCTCCGCGGCCGTACGCAGCTCACCGTGCGGGCCCGCTATGACCAGGACGCGGTGTTGCGCGAGGTGGTGACCGAACAGCCGGAGGCCAGACGGCTCCGCGACGAGTTGCGGGGGCTGCCCGAGGACGCGGGCTACGAGCAGCGGATCGAACTCGGCCAGCTCGTCATGGACAGCATCGCCGCGAAGCGGAGCGTGGACGCGCTGGAGCTCGACCGGCGGCTGGCGCCGTACGCGCTGGGCTCGGTGTCGGAGGAGCCGGCGTCCCCCGAGGGGCTGATCAACGCCTCGTTCCTGGTGGAGGACGCGAAACGGCAGGCGTTCGAGGAGGCGGCCGAGGAGCTCGCCGCGCACTGGCACGGCCGGGTCCGGATGCGGCTGCTCGGCCCGCTGGCGCCGTACGACTTCGTGGCCGAGGCGACGCTCGAAGTGGCCGACGCGGCGCTCGAAGTGGCCGACGCGGCGCTCGAAGAAGACGCGGCGCTCGAAGGGAAGAACGCGACGCTCGAAGGGAAGGAAGGCGACGAGTAGCCATGGGACTGTTCACCGGCCTGGCCACGCTGCCGCTGGCCCCGGTGCGGGGTGTCGTCTGGATCGCCGAGCGGATCCATGACGAGGCCCATCGGCAGCTGTACGACCCCGGGGTGATCAAGCAGCGGCTGGAGGAGGTCGCGGAGGCCCGGGAGAGCGGGGAGCTCACCGAGGAGGAGGCGGCCCGCGAGGAGGACGAACTGGTCCGCAGGCTGATGTCCCAGGGGCCGCCCGACGGGGGCCTGGAGGTATGAGCCGTGCCCCGCGAACGGCCCCGCGAGGAACGCCACCGCGAGGAGAGGCCACGCGCCCGGCCCCGTGAGGAGCGGCGGGAGCGGCGCGAGCACGAGCCGGAACGGGAGCGGCGGCGCGAGCCCGAGCGGGAGCGCCCCCGCCCCGGGCGTCCCGCGCTCGTGGCCCGTGACGCCGCGCGCAGCGCGGCCCGCCACGTGCGGGGGCTGACCGGGCGGACCCCGGAGGGCGTCACCTCGCTGGAGCGCACCGAGGACGGCTGGACCATCGGCATCGAGGTGGTCGAGACCCACCGGATCCCCGACTCCACCGACATCCTCGCCGAGTACCGGGTCGAGCTGGACGACCGCGGCGAACTCGTCTCCTACCGCCGCACCGAGCGCTACTACCGGGGCAGGGCGGAGAACCGGACATGAACCAGAGCTCCGACTGGAACCCGCCGGTCCGGCGCACCGGCACCGCACGCGAACCCGCCCGCCGGGGCGCCGAGCCGTCCAGCCTGGCCGACATCCTGGAGCGGGTGCTCGACAAGGGCATCGTCATCGCGGGCGACATCCAGATCAATCTGCTGGACATCGAACTGCTGACCATCAAGATCCGGCTGCTGGTCGCCTCCGTGGACCGGGCCAAGGAGATGGGCATCGACTGGTGGGAGCACGACCCCTCGCTCTCCTCCGGCGCCCGGGACGTCCTGGAGGAGAACGAGCGGCTGCGGCGGCGCGTCGGCGAGCTGGAGGACGGCCGCGGCGCGCGCCGGGAGGACGACCACGGGACCCACGGCGCGGAGCGGGAGGACGAACGGTGAACCGGGAGGACGAACGGTGAACGGTTCCCTCGCCACCTGGCTGTACGCGGTGACGGCCGCCCCGGAGGACGGCACCCCGCCGCGGGGGCTGACCGGTGTGGCGGACGAGCCGGTGCGCCTGGTGGAGAGCGCGGGGCTGGCCGCCGTCGTGGGCTCCGTACCGCTGGAGGACTTCGGCGAGGACGCGCTGCGTGACCATCTGGAGGACCTGGAGTGGCTGGAGCGCACCGCACGCGCCCACCACCGGGTGATCAACGGCGCGGCCCGCCACGGCCAGGTCATCCCGCTGCGCTTCGCCACGCTCTACCACGACGACGACCGGGTCCGCGCGATGCTCCGGGAGCGCCGGGACGACTTCACGGCCACGCTGCGGCGGGTGGCGGGCCGCACCGAGTGGGGCGTCAAGGCGTATGTCGACCCCAGGTCCTTCCTGCCCGACCCGGACGAGCCCACCGGCGGCGAGGAGAGCCCGGGGACCGCCTATCTGTTGCGGCGGCGGGCCCAGCGGCAGGACCAGGAGACCGCGCATCTGCGCGCGACCGAGCGGGCCGAGGGGATCCACGCCTCGCTCGCCGCGCTGGCGGTGGCCACGGCCGCCCATCCACCGCAGGACACCGCGCTGGCCGCGTACGAGGGGTGGATGGTGCTGAACAACTCCTATCTGGTGCCCGACGCCCTCGGTGCGGAGTTCACCGCCCTGGTGACCGACCTGGGGGAGCGCTACCCCGCCGTCACCCTGGAGATCAGCGGCCCCTGGCCGCCGTACTCCTTCACCGCCCCGCCGGAGCGGGCGGAGGAGGCCCAGCCGGAGGAGACGCCGTCGTGACCCGGGCGATCGAGCGGCGGGAGGTGGCCCTGGTCGACCTGCTCGACCGGGTGCTCGCCGGAGGCGTGGTGATCGCGGGGGAGATCACCCTGAGCATCGCCGACATCGACCTGGTGCGGATCTCGCTGCGCGCCCTGATCGCCTCCGTACGGGTGGAGAACGAGGAGGGGCGGGAGGGGGACCGCCGCGATCGCCGTGAAGGGGGACCGCCATGACGGACGACCGCGCCCCCCGGCGGCCCGGACGGCGGATCGAGGTGGACGAGGAGTCGGTCCGCAGGAGCCTGGCCGGGCTGGTGCTCACCATCGTCGAGCTGCTGCGGCAGCTCATGGAGCGGCAGGCGCTGCGCCGCGTCGAGCAGGGCGGCATCAGCGATGAGCAGATCGAGGAGCTCGGGCTGACGCTGATGGCCCTGGAGCGGAACATGGCCGAGCTGCGGGAGCACTTCGGGCTGACCGAGGACGACCTCAACCTGGACCTGGGCCCGCTGGGCCCCCTGCTGCCCCGCGACCGCTGACCGGCCCGCAGACCCTCGGACGGCCCCGGGCCCCACCCCTGCCCTGCCGCTGACCAGGCAGTCCGGCGCCGATTCGCGAGACACCTGGGCCGGGTCCCGCGGTCGCCGAGTACTGTGCGGGTGTGGGGATCACGCTCAACCTCCAGCGCGCCCGACCGGCCGACGTGCACGTCGGCCGGTCACCGCTGGCCGAGCTCATGTCGGCGCTGCACATCATGGCCGAGCCCGACCACCACCCCGAGGCCCAGCGCTGGACGCGGCGGCTCGAAACGGCGCTCGCCCCCTCCCTCGCCCATGAGATGAGCGCCCTGTCCCCGCTGTGGGCCCGGCTCCGCTGCCGGCTGCTGTTCCCGCTGGAGCTCCCGCTGGACCAGCCCTTCGAGGACGAGCTGCGCCATCTGGAGAAGCTGCCGCTCGAGGAGTTCGTGGGCCTGTGCTCCCAGGGGGTGCTCGGCTTCCGTGAGGCCGTGCCCCCGGCCAGCAGCCTGCTCACCGACCCCGAGGCCGCCGAGCGCTATGTGGAGCAGTGCGAGCGGCGCTCCTTCCGGCGGGGCGAGCTGGCCCACGACCTGGTGGCCTCGCCCGAGGGGCTGCGCGACCGGCTCCTGTGCTTCCTGGAATCCTGCGCCGAGGCGTTCTTCGCCTCCGAGTGGCGCTCGGTCCGTGACCGGCTGGAGTCGGCCGCCGCCCGGGTCCGTGCCGACATCCGGCGGCGCGGTCTGGCCGAGGTGCTGGCCGGGCTCAGCCCCACCGCGGTGGTCTCCCGGGGCGGCTCGCGGGTGCGCTACGACAAGCTGGCGGTCGCCGAGATCGAGATCGGCCCGCGCCCGCTCTTCCTGCTCCCCTCCGTCCACGTCTGGCCGCATCTGACCGTCAAGGACGAGGAGTGCCACCCCGTGGTGCTCCAGTTCGCCGCCCGGGAGGGCGACACGGCCGATCAGCTGACCCAGGCCGAGCTGCGCGCCCGGATGTCCGCGCTGGCGTCCCTGGGCCGGATGGAGCTGTGCCGCCATCTGCTGGGCGAGCCCATCACCACCACCGAGCTGGCCCAGCGGCTGGGGCTCGCCGATACGCAGGTCTCCCGCACCCTGCGCCAGCTCAGGGACGCCGGGCTCATCGAGTCCGAGCGCGAGGGCAAGTACGTCTACCACCGGCTGGCCACCAACACCCTGCTCCGGCTGGGGCAGGACGTGCTGGCGACCATCATGCGGTGACGGCCGTGCGCCGGTGGCCGGTCAGCCCGGACGGGTCCACAGCAGCACCGCCGAGGGGTGGTCGGCGTCCATGTGGACGCGGTTGGTCGCCACCACCTTGCGGCGGCTCACCGCCTCCGGCACCCCCGTGTTGGAGTTGACGTCGAACCGGGGGAAGTCGCTCGAGGAGATGTCCACCCGCAGCCGGTGCCCGGTCTCGAAGCGGTTGGCCGTGTCCGGCGCCGGGATCTCGATCTCGTAGACCTCGCCCGGCTCCAGCGGCTCCGGGCGCTCGAAGGACTTGTGGAAGCGGCAGCGGAAGATGCCCTCGGTGAGGTTCATCGCGAAGCCGTGCGGATAGTCCTCGTTCGGCGGATGCACATCGACCAGTTTCACCGTGAAGTCGGTGTCCGGCGCGGACGAGGAGATGAACAGCCGCGCGGTGACCGGCCCGGCCACCACCAGCGGCTCCTCCAGCGGCGGGGTGGCCAGCGAGATCACATCGGGCCGGGAGTTCAGCGGCAGATACGGCGGCCGGGCACCGTAGAACCGCTCGTCCGGCACCTGGTCGAAGGCGCCGCCGACCATCACCGGCTCGCCCGAGGTGACCTGGCCGCCGAGCGTGGGCACCGGGTCGTTCGGGTCGAAGTCGTACTCCACCCAGGCCCGTGTCGCCGTCGGCCGCTCCCGGCTCAGCTCGCCCGAGGCGTGGCAGTGGAACGCGGTCTCCCGGGCCCCGGCCGGGGGCCACTGGGTGTCGGTGTGCCACCGGCCGCCGTGCCGCATCCGCCCGGTCTCGTCCCGCCGGCCGTCCCCGCCACCCATCAGGAAGTACTGGACCCGTGGGATCGACTCCGGGTCGCCGCCCCCCAGCACCGCGTCGAACCAGCGCTGCCGGAAGGACAGATACGAGTCGTCCACATTGCCGCTGAGGGTGGCGGCGGGCCCGAAGTCCACATCACCGGAGAACGTGACACAGCGCAGTCCGTGTTTCCACGGCCCCATCACCAGATACGCCGGGGACCGCTTGAGCCGGCCCATGGCGGTGAAGTTCTCGATGGTGGAGCGGACATACGGGTCGTACCAGCTGGACATGTGCAGCGTCGGCACATCCGGGAAGCGGTCGTAGTGGCCGCGCCCGTAGATGGCCGGCTGGCGCCAGTACGCCCCGAAGGCGTCATGCCGCCACTGGTCCAGCAGATAGCGCTCGTAACTGTCCACCTGGCGCAGCGGTGAGACACCGGTCCGCCACGGCAGCACGGTGAACCAGTCGCGCAGATCCGTCCCCGCGAACGCCTTGCGCACCAGCGGGTCCCGCTCCGCCTCCGGGCTCTCCTCACCGTGCCGGAAGGCCCAGGTGATCTGCTTGAGCTCGAAGGCGCCGCCCATCCGCATCCCGGCCTCGTAGGCGCTGGCGAAGCCGCCGGAGTCCATGAACATCGCGGACAGCCCGGCGGGGGACTCGGCCGCGGCGGCCGTCTGGGCGTGGGCCGAGTAGGACACGCCCATCATGGCCACCCGGCCGTCGCACCAGGGCTGGGCGGCGATCCAGTCGATGGTGTCCGCCCCGTCCGGCCCCTCGCCGAGGTACTTCACGAAGGTGCCCTCGGAGTCGCCGCGGCCCCGGCAGTCCTGCCGCACCACGTGATATCCGGCGCGGACGAAGAACGCCGAGGTCTCCTCGGGCGTGGGCACCGGCTCGTCGTGGCGGCTGCGGTCGGAGTCGCGCATCCGCCGGCGGCCGTACGGGGTCCGCTCCAGGATGACCGGGCGGGGCCCCGGCCGCTCCTGGTCGGTGAAGAGATCGGCGGCCAGGACGATCCCGTCCCGCACGGGGATGCGCAGGGTGCGTCGCCACACCCGCTCGTCCAGCGGGCGGGCGGGCTCCTCCCGGGCCGCCCGCCCTCTGTCGCCGGTCGTTTCGGTCTGACTGGTTCGTGCCATGGAAGATCTCACTGGGTCTGGGATTGCTTGGAGCCGTTGAGGGCGATCTGGTCCCGGGTGACGGTGGACAGCGGCAGCCCCCACTGACCGAAGAGCTTGGCGTAGGTGCCCGATTCGTACATCTTCCGGAGCCCCTTGACGATCACGGGCGCGAGCCCGGAGCCCTTCTTGGCCTGGATGCCGTAGATGGCCGTCGCGGCGGGCAGGTCCAGCATGTCCTTCAACTCGAGTGTCTCGAAGCGGTCGTGCGAGTTCTGGCTCACCGAGGTGTTGGAGGCGCTGGGCGCGGCCACCGCCTCCACGCGCTTGCTCTGGAGCGCCAGCGAGGCGGCGGGCAGATCGGTGTAGAGCTTCACGTCCACCGACGGCTTGCCCTTGGCGGCACACCGCTTGTTCTGCGCCGCGAGCACGTTCTGCGTTCCGGCGCCCTTCTCGACGCCGACCTTGTGGCCGCAGACCTCGAGGCCGTTCTTGGGGCGGAAGGAGCCGTCCTTGAGCACCATCATCGTCACACTGCTCTGCGCGAAGTCGGCGAAGTCCACCTCCTTCTGGCGCTCGGTGAAGTCCCCGGAGGGCGCGCTGAGGTCGATCCGGCCGGACTTCAGCCCCGGGATGACCGCGTCGAAGTTGGTCCGCTCCACCTTGATCTTTATGTCGAGCAACGAGGAGAGCTGCGCGGCCAGTTCGGGGACCAGCCCGGTGATCTTCCCGTCGGACTCGAAGGTGACATACGGCGCGTACTCGCTGACGCCCATGATCAGCGTCTTCTTGGTGTAGGCCTGGGGCACCTCGGCGGCCAGCGCGCTGTCCTTGGGCTCGGGGGCGAGCGTGACCGCCGGACGGCTCTTGCTGTCCTTGCCGTCCTCGGGGGTGTCGTCCACCGAACAGGCCGACAGGCCGAGGGTCAGAGAGGCCAGCAGGGCGCATGCGGCGACATGGGGACGGTTGCGCATGGGTGCTCCATTCCGGGAGGTGGGGGGTGGCGATGCGGTGCTACGGGACCGGTCAGCGGCCCCAGACGGTCTCGGCGACGCGCCGTACGTTGCCTCCGGCCAGCTTGGCCACGTCCGCTTCGGAGTAGCCGCGGTCGAACAGCCACCGGATCATATTGCCGACGGCCTCCGCGGGGTTCTCACAGCCCCGTACGTACTCGACCTCCTCGTGCGGCGGCAGTTCGGGGGCCTTGCCGTCGTGCGCGTCGTCCTTGCCGAAGAGCGGGGCGAACGTCCGGTGCCAGGCGGTGTGATCGCCGAAGTTGGTGTCCGGGCCGAAGGCCACATGGTCGATGCCGACCAGATCGATACAGCGCTCGATGTGCTCCATCACCGAGTCCAGATCGTGCCGGGGGTGGCGGGCGGTGATGGTCGTGTGCGGCGCCGCCTCGACGCCGATGAACCCGCCGGACCCGGCGCAGGCCCGGATCACATCGTCGGGCTTCATCCGCGGGGTCGGCCACAGCGCCCGGGACCCGGCATGGGTGATCACCACGGGGGCGGTGGAGCGGCGCACGGCGTCCAGGGCCGTCGCGTCCCCGCTGTGCGAGACATCGACGATGATCCCGAGGTCGTTCATCCGGCGCAGCGCCCGGCGGCCGAGCAGGGTCAGACCGGTGTCCCCGGCATCGGCGAGCCCCGAACCCAGCTGATTGCTCTCGCTGTAGACCAGGCCGAGCAGCCGTACGCCAAGACCGTAGAGCAGATCGAGCCGGTCGACGTCATTGCCGATGGGGGAGGCGGACTCCAGGGTCAGCACCACGCCCACCTGGTGGCCGGCCCGCGCCCGGTCGGCGTCCTCGAGGGTGCGGACGGGCGCCACCAGCCGCTGATGGGCGAGGTCCGCCTGGCGCATGGCCAGATCGCTGACCGCGTCGTCCCAGTCCCAGGGGGCATGGGAGCGGATCATGCTCACGGCGGCCGGGCCGCCGTCGAAGAACAGGTCCACCCCCGAGTGGGCGATGCCCTCGTAGGGGATCGACTCCCGGCCCTGGCGGCGGTACGCGGCGAAGTCGCCCGGATCGGCGGGGCGCAGCGAGAGGTGGTCATGGGCGGAGATCACCAGATGGCGCTCCTCGAAGTCCCGCGCACGCGCCTCGACGTCCTCGCTCCACGTCAGCGCGGCCCCGGGGACCCGTCCGAGCGCGGGCGCCAGCTCGAAGGCGCGGTAGTCCTCCCCGGCCGCCAGATACTGGTACGAGCGGTAGGAGTCCCACAGCTTCAGGCGCCGGGCGGTCTTGGCGGGCAGGGGGAGTTCGGTGCTCATGGGCTGACCTTCGACAGGAACATACGGGTGCGGTCGTGTGCGGGAGCGCGCAGCAGCGCGTCCGGGGTGCCCTCCTCGACGATCCGGCCGTCGTCCATGAAGACGATCCGGTCGGCCACGTCGGCGGCGAAGCGCATCTCGTGGGTGACGACGACCAGCGTCATGCCGTCGCGGGCCAGGTCCTTGATGACGTTGAGCACCTCCTGCACCATCTCGGGGTCCAGCGCGGAGGTCGGCTCGTCGAAGAGCATCACCTTGGGGCGCATCGCCAGTGCGCGGGCGATGGCCACCCGCTGCTGCTGGCCGCCGGAGAGCTTGTCCGGATAGCTGTCCAGCTTGTGGGCGAGCCCCACCCGGGTCATCAGCTCCACGGCCCGTGCGTCGGCCGCGGCCTTGGAGAGCCGGAGCACCCGGCGCGGGGCCTCCACGATGTTCTCGCGGGCGGTGAGGTGGGGGAACAGATTGAAACTCTGGAACACCATGCCCATCGCCGAGCGCTGGGCGGCCAGCTCCCGGGCGCCGAGGTCATGCAGGGTGCGCCCGCGCAGCTGATAGCCGATCACGCTGCCGTCGACCACCACCACGCCCTGGTCCGGCACTTCGAGGTGATTGACACAGCGCAGCAGTGTGCTCTTTCCGGACCCGGAGGGACCGATCAGGCAGACCGTCTCACCTCGGTGGATATCCAGGGAGATGCCGTGCAGTACCTCGGTGCCGCGGAACGACTTGCGGATCCCGCGCAGGGAGACGATGGCCTGCGATTCCATTTGCGATGCCGCGGTCATACCGAGTGCTCGATCCTCTTCACTCTCCCGGCCTTGTCGGCCGAAATCAGGGTGTGTCGTCCCAGACGTCGCTCCAGGCGCTGCTGAAGAAGAGTAATGGCGCCAGTGATGATCATGTACCAAATGGCGGCCACGATCAACAGGGGAACGGTCTGGAAGTTCTTGGCGTAAATCAGCTGGACCGAGTACAGCAGGTCGGCCAGGGTGATCACGCTGACCAGAGAGGTGGCCTTGAGGAGAGATATCAGCTCATTTCCCATCGGAGGGACGATCACCCGCAGCGCCTGGGGGAGGGTGATGCGGAAGAAGATCTGAGCCGGCGTCAACCCCAGTGCGGATGCCGCCTGACGCTGGCCATCGGGAACAGCCAGCAGCCCGGACCGGATCAACTCCGCGATGTACGCGGTCTCGTGGAGGGTCAGACCGATGATCGCGGCGGTCAGCGGACCGATGACGCTGTTCGAATCGAAGGTGACGAAACGCGGCCCCCAGGGAATTCCGAGGGACAGCGTCGGAAAGAGGGCCGCGAGGTTGTACCAGAAAAGCAGCTGCACCAGCATTGGAATGCTGCGGAAAACCCAGATGAAGGCGGCCGCGACCGTGGACATAAGTCGGGAGTCGCCCATGCGCATCAGCGCGACCACGGTGCCGCACACCAATGAGAGAACCATTGTCACCGCGGTCATTCCAATGCTGACCCCGATGCCCTTCATCACCCGGATCTCGAAGAAGTATTTGCCGACGGTTTCCCACTCGAAACGAGGGTTGGTGAATATCGTGGTCACCGCCATCGCGGCCAGTACCAGCGCGATCGCATTGGCCACCAGAAGTCCGGGACGCCGTCGCTTCGCGCGTTTGAGCACGGACGGCTCGGGTAGTGCATCGACGTTGAGGACTTTGGTCATGGTGTGCCTTCGGACGGTCGGGTCGCGGCAGAATTACCGCATCCTAAAACCGTGCCCACGGCCGTCCGGCAACAGTTGACACAGAACGGTCAACCGTAAACGGGGGAATGCGTCCGTCCGCCCGGAGCGGCCGGGCGGACGGACGGACGCGCGTTGGCGGAGGGCGCTCCGCCGGGCCTACAGCCCCTTTTCGAACGGAAGCGGACCAATGGTCTCCGGGTCGGCCGATACATCGAACAGCGGGGTGTAGCCGGTGGCCAGATACAGCCCGCGTGCCTCCGGCTGACGGGGCCCGGTGGTGAGGTGGATCCGGCGGTAGCCGCGCTCGGCGGCCGACCGCTCCAGCTCCGCCACCACCCGGCGGGCCAGCCCGCGCCGCCGGTGGCCCGAGTGCGTCCAGATCCGCTTGAGCTCCGCCGTCCGCTCGTCGTACCGCCGGTACGCGCCCCCGGCGACCGGCTCACCGCCCTCCAGCAGCAGAAGCAGCTCCCCGTGCGGCGCGGCGAACTCCTCGGCCGGATAGCGGTTCAGCTCGCCGTCGGCCGCCCTGCCGTAGCGGGTGGAGTACTCATGCGCCAGCTCGCGCAGCAGCGGCTCGACCCGTGGGTCGTCCACGGTCACCCGGACCACCGTCAGCCGGGGCTGGGGCTGGGGCCGCGGCCGGGGCTGGGGCTGGGGCTCGGCCACGGAGGTCATCAGCGCACCGCCGCGAGGGTCTGCGGGCCCCGGGCCGCGCGCTCGGCGTCCCGTTTGGCGACCTCTTCCCGGACGATCGGGATGACATGGCGGCCGAAGTCGATCGCGTCGCCCAGCAGGTCGTAGCCGCGTGCGGAGAGGATGTCCACGCCCAGGTCGTAGTAGTCAAGCAGCGCCTGCGCCACCGTCTCCGGGGTGCCCACCAGGGCGTTGGAGTTGCCCGCGCCACCGGTGGCGGCGGCGGTCGGGGTCCACAGCGCCCGGTCGTAGCGCTCACCCGCCTCGGCGATGGAGATCAGCCGCTGTGAGCCGGTGTTCTGCGGAGACGTGGCCTCCGCGGTGCCCCTGCGGTGGTGGCGTACGGTCGTCGCCTCGCCCCGCTCCTTACGGGTGCGGATGGCGTCCACCGTGCGGTGCGCCTTCTCCCAGGCCAGCTCCTCGGTCGGGGCGATGATCGGCCGGAACGCCACCTGGATCCTCGGCACATCGCTCCGCCCGGCCGCGGCGGCGGCCGCCTTCACCGCCGCGATCTGCTCGGCGGTCCGCTCCAGCGGCTCGCCCCACAGGCAGTAGATGTCGGCCTCGGCCCCACCGGCCGCGTAGGCCGCGGGGGAGGAGCCGCCGAAGGAGACGCCCGGGCGCGGCCGCTGGACGGGGAAGACATCGCTGACGAAGTCGTGGAAGCGGTAGTGCTCGCCCTCGTGGTCGAAGGGCTCATGGGTGGTCCAGATCTTCTTGACGATCCGTATGTACTCACGGGTGCGCGCGTAGCGCTCGTCCTTGGTGAGGGTGTCGCCCTCCCGCCGCTGCTCATGGTCGTTGCCGCCGGTGATGAAGTGCACCGTCAGCCGGCCGTCGCTGATCTGGTCGAGCGTGGCGAAGGTCTTCGCGGCGTACGTGGGGTAGGAGACGTTGGGGCGGTGGGCCAGCAGGATCCGGAGCCGGTCCAGCCTGGCGGCGATGTACGCGGCGGCGGGCGCGGGATCGGGCGAGCCGGAGCCGTAGGCGAACAGCACCCGGTCCCAGCCGTGGTCCTCATGGGCCCGGGCGAGCCGCAGGGTGTACTCCTTGTCGAAGGCCGCGCCGGAGCGCGGCCCGGTCTCGGAGCCGTCGTTGGTGGCGGCGATGCCGAGGAACTCCACGGGCATGGGGTGACCTTTCGGAGGGCGAGGAAGCCGAGGAAGGTGAGAGAGCGGGAAGCGCCACGGACCCGGGAAGCGGCGTTGGCCTACCGGGGTGATGGCGCGTCAGGCGCGGGATGCGACGGGCGAGGGCCCGGGATCAGAGGAGGGCGACGGCCGGTTCGGCGGCCCGCTGCCGGGTCAGCCGGAACAGGAGGCGGACCACACCCGACCGAAGTCGATGTGGTCGCGGGTGACCAGGGGCAGCTCAGTCCTCACTCGCATCATTCAGCACCTCAGGGGCGCGTTCCGTCAACCGCTGTCCACATCGTGACGCCTGCGGCGAGCCGTTCCCCTCCCCGCCCCTTCCCTCGACTGGGGCTCCGCCCCAGGCCCCGCTCCTCAATCTCCCCCAGCTACCGCTGGGAGGCGCCCCCTGGAGGGGCTGGAAGGCGGGGCTCCGCCCCCGGCCCCGGGGCCGGAGGGGGGCGAAGTCCCCGCCATGCGGCGGAGCCGCGTGCCGATGCCGCGGGAAGGGGTGGGGAGTGCGCGTGGTCCGCCGGACCCTCCGTGGGCCCTCTTTCAGCGGCCCGCCACCGGCTCCGGTGTGCCCGGTCGCTCCGAAGTGGTCGTGAGCCGGTCCGGACCGCGGCCCGGCAGTAGCGCGGCGACCGCGAGGGCCATCAGCGCGGCGCCGCCGCCGATCGCGAAGGCGGTGCGGAAGCCATCCAGGGACGGGAGCTCGACGGGGCCGAACGCGGTGGTCATATGGGCGAGGACGACGCCGACCACCGCACTGGCGGTGGAGGTGCCGATGGACCGCATCAGAGTGTTGAGGCCGTTGGCCGCGCCCGTCTCGGACACCGGCACCGCCGACATGATCAGCGCGGGCATGGCGGAGTACGCGAGGCCGATCCCGGCGCCGATCACACACGAGATGACCACGATCTGCCACACGGCGTCCATCAGGAAGATGCCCATGCCGTAGCCGACGGCGATCACCGCGGCGCCGAGCATCAGCGAGGTCTTGGGGCCCCGGGTGGCCGTGATCCGCGCGGACAGCGGGGAGATCGCCATCATCACCAGACCGGACGGGCCCAGGCACAGACCGGCGGTCATCATCGACTGGCCCAGTCCGTACCCCGTGGCCTCGGGCATCTGGAGCAGCTGCGGCAGCACCAGCGACATCCCGAACATCGCGAAGCCGATGACGATGGAGGCCAGATTGGTCAGCAGCACCTGACGGCGCACGGTGGTGCGCAGATCCACCAGCGGTCCGCTCACCCGCAGCTCCCACCGGCTCCACAGCAGCAGCACGACCACCGCCGCGGCGAACAGTCCGGTGGTGACGCCGCTGGCCCAGCCCCAGTCGGCGCCCTTGGAGATGGCCAGCAGCAGACAGAGCAGCCCGGCCGACAGCCCGAGGGCGCCCACCAGGTCGAACCGCCCGCCGCCGCGCACCGGGGACTCCGGTACGACCGTCAGCACCAGCGCGATCACCACCGCGCCCAGGCTCGCCGAGACCCAGAACAGCACATGCCAGTCGGCGTGTTCGGCCAGCGCCGCGGCGCCGGGCAGACCGAGGGCGCCGCCGACGCCCAGCGAGGAGCTCATCAGGGCCATCGCCGAGCCGAGCCGTTCGGCGGGCAGTTCATCGCGCATGATGCTGATGCCCAGCGGGATCACGCCCGCGGAGAAGCCCTGGAGCGCACGGCCGACGATCATCGGCGTGAGCGTGTCGGAGAGCGCGCACACCACCGATCCGACCACCAGCATCGCCAGGCTGAGCAGCAGCGTCCGCCGCTTGCCGTACATGTCGCCGAGCCGGCCGAGCACCGGGGTGGCCACGGCGCCGGCGAGCAGGGTGGCGGTGATCGCCCAGGAGGCGTCCGAGGCCGAGGTGTGCAGCAGTTCCGGAAGGTCCGGGACCAGCGGCACCACCAGGGTCTGCATCAGGGAGACGACGATCCCGCCGAACGCCAGGACGGCGACCACCGGACCGGAGCGCGGCGGGTGGGCGGTCAGCGCCGCTTCGGGGGCATCGGGGGTTGGAGGTGAGGAAGTCACGGTGGTCCTTCGTCGGGGCATGGCCGATTCACAGCAGTGCCGCAGCAGTGTCGCACAATTTTGTGTAACTGGTACGTCAAATATGGGCGCCCCGGTCGTCCGGCGGCTCCTCGGCCATGTCGCGGTAGATCTCCCGCAGTTCACGCTCGAGGATCTTGCCGCTGGGATTCGGCGGCGCCTCGGTGAGCCGTGTAGCGGGGCAGGAGAAGCCGGATCGGCGCCGGGCGGTCCGGCGTCTGCCAGGGGAGAGCTGAGGGCGATCTCCAGGGGCTGCGGGGTCACGGAGTTGGGGTGTTCGCCGATCCGTAGCGGCTTGGATGGTCACTCGTTCGAGTAGGTCTGCCGGACTAGGGAGTGGTCGTCAACGTAGCGGTCCGGCCCAGCTCGACAGGATGCTGACGCAGGCCCGGCGTAGCACTTGAACTACACCCGTCGTGGCTTCCGTCTCAAGGGCGGGCGCCTGCACCTGGCCGGGGACATCGTGTTGACCGTGGTGTGGTCGCGGCACCTTCCGGCCGAGCCGTCCAGTGTGCGCGTGTACCAGGACACGCTCGGGCACTGGTACGCCTCGTTCGTCGTCCCGGCACAGCGGGAACCCCTACCCGCGACCGGGCGTGTGCTCGGGGTGGACTGGGGCGTGAAGGAGATAGCGACCACCACCTCCGACGCACACGACCTTCCACACCCCGGATACGGGCGCAAGGCTGCGCAGCGGCTTGCCCGCTACCAGCGGATGGTGGAGGACTTCCGGCCGAAGTTCCTGGCCGGGACAACCATGGCGCGGAAGGTGGCCGATGCCGCGATCGGCGCCACCAAGAAGGCGCTCGTGGGGATGGCACGCAAGCACGGGCGCATCGTGCACTTGGTGCACCCCGCGCAAACGACCATGGAGTGCGCATCGTGCGGAGCGAGAACCAAGCCCCGGGGGTCCGGACGGGCCGGACGGGTCGTCATCCCGGCACGGCGTGGGATGGCGTCCCATGCCTCGGACCGCCACGAGCGGCGCCCGAGCGGCCTTGCGTAGCCTTGGGGCCTGGTACGACGGGGGCGAGGGAAAGGACACCGGATGGCCGGGACCGCGGAGGGGACCGTCCGCAGGGGGCGTGGGCGCCCGCCCCGTCTGTCGCGCGAGCAGATCGTCCGCAGCGCCGCGGAGCTCGCGGTCCGCGAGCCGGAGACCGCGCTGACCGTCAAGAGGGTCGCCGAGGCGGTCGGCTCCGCCCCCATGGCGCTCTACCGCTACTTCCCCGACCGCGACGACCTCCTCCAGGCCGTGGCCGACCGCGTCCTGGCCGAGGCCCAGCACCAGGACCCGCCGGGGGAGACCTGGCAGGAGCGGCTGCGCGCCTGGATGCACAACAGCCGCGACTATCTGCTGCCCTACCGCCAGCTGCTCCCCTATATGGCCGCCACCCAGCAGCCCGCCCGGATCTCGTCCCTGGTGACCATGACCCGGATGCTGCGCCCCCTGAAGCTGACCGAGGACGATCTCGCGCTGGCCGTGGCCCTCATCGGCTCCACCGTCATCGGCCACGCGGTTTACGAGACCCACCGCGGCCCGGTCTCCGCCCGCAAGCTGGACGCCCTGAGCGAGGCGCTGGCCCTCTACCCCCCGGACGAGCGGGAGGCGGTGGCCCCGCTGCTGGCGCGGCTGCCGCAGGCGTACAGCAGGCTGTACGACGTGGTGGTGGACCGTACGGTGGCCGCCGTCCAGGCGCTGGCGGCGGAATGACCCGCCCCGGGGACGCGCACCCCGGAACGGGTCACCACCACGCGCCGAGCCGTGTGGCTAGCCGGTGGCGCACTCCATGGACGCCGGGTCCGCCGCGTCGCGGATCAGCGCCTGATGGGCCTGGCGCAGCCGCTTCACATCGGGCTTGATCTCCTTGCGGTCATAGGTGAGCAGCCCGTTGAGCTCGCCCTCCACATCCGTGATCTGGGTGTAGACGGCCCCGCTGCTGCCGTTGCACGCCACCAGCCCGCGCACCTTGTCCAGCAGCTTCAGATACTCGTCGGTGTACTTGTCCTTGTCGACGCCGACATAGGTGTGCTGTACGGGCCAGGCATGCCCCGGAATGGCCAGGCCAAGACCGCCGTACTCGCCGGTGACCCCCGCCCGTGCGGCGTCCGGACGTGGATCGCCCGGGCCGGGATAGGCGTGGATGTCGGCGAGGTCGCCGTTGCCGGTGTCGTTCCAGCCGCTGGCGCCGTTGATGAGCCGGCTGGGGTCCCAGCCCTTCGCGAGCGCCGGCACCTTCGGGCCGCCGTACTGGCCCCAGCCCTCGTTGAAGGTCACCCAGATGACGATCGACGGACTGCTGATGTGCTGGTCGATCATCCGCTTCATCTCGTGCTCGTACTGCGCCTGCGCCTTCTCGGACGGGGTGACCGTGTTCATGGCGGGCATGTCCTGCCACACCAGCAGGCCCAGCCGGTCGGCCCAGTAGTACCAGCGGTCGGGCTCGACCTTGATGTGCTTGCGCACCGAGTTGAAGCCCATGCTCTTGTGCATCTTGAGGTCGTACGCGAGGGCCTCGTCGGTCGGCGCGGTGTGCAGTCCGTCGGGCCAGAACCCCTGGTCCAGGGTGGCCATGGAGAAGATCGGCTTTCCGTTGAGCACGGTGCGCTGCTTGCCGTCCACCTCCTTGACGGCGATGCTCCGCATGCCGAAGTAGCTCTCCACCCGGTCCGCCTTGGCGCCCCGCCCGACCGTCACCTTCAGCTGGTACAGATGCGGATCGTCGGGGGACCACAGATGCGGGGAGGGCACGGGGACGGTCAGCGGCTTCCCGGTGCGCCCGGTGGCGGTGCCGACCACGCGCCGTCCGTCGTAGGCGGTCGCGGTGACCGGCACGCCGTCCCGCACCCCGCGGACCTCGGCGGTGAGGGCCTTGCCGGGGACGTCCGGGGTGAGCTTGAGGGTGTCCACGTGGTCGGTGGCGACCGGCTCCATCCAGACGGTCTGCCAGATCCCGGAGGAGGGGGTGTAGAAGATGCCGCTGGGATCGAGGCGCTGCTTGCCCATCGGCGGGTTCTCGCCGTCGGCCGCGTCCGTCGGGTCGTAGACGCCGACGATCAGCTCCTGGGTGCGGCCGGGCCGCAGGGCGTCGGTCACATCGGCGCTGAACCGGTCGTAGCCGCCGCGGTGGTCGGCCACCCGGGTGCCGTTCACGTACACCTCGGCCTGCCAGTCGACGGCGTCGAAGTTCAGCCGCAACCGCTTGCCGTCGCCGACCTTCCAGTCGGCCGGGACGGTGAAGGTCCGCCGGTACCACATGCGGTCCTCATGGCGCTCCACACCGGAGAGCTTGGACTCCACCGGGTACGGCACCAGGACGCGCTCCTTGAGCTTCTGCCCGACCGGGGGCTTCTGGCCCTCCTTCGCGGCGGCGAACTCCCAGCTGCCGTTGAGGTTGCGCCACTGATCGCGGGTCAGCTGGGGGCGCGGGTACTCGGGGTGGGCGTTGTCCGGGCCGACGTCCTTGGCCCAGACCGTGCTCAGCTGGTACGTCGACTTGTTGCCGCCGAAGGAGACATACGGGTCGATGGCGCCGTCGTCGTCCTCGAGGCCGCCCTCGCCGTCGTAAGCCACGACGGCCTCGCCGCCGTGGCCGACCACCGGCTCCTTCAGCGAGAGCAGCAGCCGGGACGGGTCGGCCGGGTCCAGCCGGGCGCGCCCGAGCGGCCAGGCCGCGCCGCCGATGACGGCGGACAGATGCGACGTCAGATCGGCCGGGGGAGCGGTCAGGGGCCCCGCGAAGTCCAGCAGCAGCGTCCGGCCGTCGGGCTGGACGGCGCTGGCCACCGGGCCGTCGTAGTCGAAGTCGGCGGGCAGCCGGAAGGCGGACGCGGGCACGGGCGCCTTGGCCGCGCCCGGCGGGGTCCAGGCCAGGTGGAAGTTGGAGCCGCCGTAGTGCTCGAAGTACTCGACCTTGATGTCGTACGCCTTGCCCGCGGTGAGCTCGACGGGCTGCGAGGTCTGCTCCTTGTCCCAGTCGTCCACCCAGTGGTCGATGACCGGTTTGCCGTCGATCCACAGCCGGAAGCCGTTGTCGGCGGTGATCGAGAAGGTGTGCGCACCGGAGCGCTCCGGTGTGATCTGGCCGGTCCAGCGGACGCTGACGTCGTCGGACCGTCCGGTGGTGGCCTGTAGCCGCGGCTCCAGATTGCCGAAGTCGAGGGCGGGGTCGAGGCTGGTGGCCTTCAGCTCGTGGAAGTCGAAGGCCCCCGGGGCGGACTGGAGGTAGTAGTCGCCGCGGAGGCCGTGGACGACCGAGGGGTCGCCGGAGGGGGTGTCGGCCGCGGCCGGACCGGGGGCGGTCAGCAGACCGAGCGCGCCAAGCGCCAGGGTCACGGTCGCGACCACGGATCTGGCGAAAGATGAACGAAAACGCACATGTCCTCCTTGCTGGAACAGCTTTTGTGGCTGCTGCTGGGACAAGTGGGGCGCCGCCATTGCGCCATCTCCAACAGAACCTGTCAATAGTGAACGCAAGGCAACAGCCTGGCTGTTGGCTACTGAGCCTTGACGGGAATGCGCTTTCTTCCTAGCGTGCTTGTTCATAGATGTGATCAATATTCAACAAGCTGTACTGAGGAGGCCCGTGATGGGACGACGGATCGTGGTGTCGGGCGGCGGTACGGGCATCGGACTGGCGACCGCGGCGACCTTCGCCGCCGAGGGCGACCGGGTGGTCATCCTCGGCCGCCGCGCCGAGGTGCTGCGCGCCGCGGCGGACAAGCTGAACGCCGCTCACGGCGCCGACCTGGTCACCTGGACCAGCGCGGACCTCAGCGACCCGGAGCAGACCCGGCGCGCCGCCGAGTTCATCACCGCGGACGGTGGGGTCGATGTCGTCGTCACCAACGCCGGCGGCAATGTCGCGCCCTCCAACGACGGCACCCTCGAGGGCATCGCCGGCCAGTACCAGCGGAACTTCGAGGCCAACGTGCTGACCGCCGTGCTGCTCACCGAGGCGCTGCTGCCCCACCTCACCCGGCCCGGCGGCCGGATCGTCCACCTCTCCTCGGTCGCGGCGCTGCGCGGCCCCGGATCGTACGGCGGCACCAAGGCCGCACTGCACACCTATACCTTCGAGCTGGCCAGGCGGCTCGGCCCGGAGGGCGTCACCGCCAACGCGGTGGCCCCCGGCTATGTCGAGGACACCGAGTTCTTCGGCGAGCGCGGCACGCCCGAGTTCATCGCCCAGCAGATCGGGCAGACGCTCACCGGACAGCCCGGGACCCCCGTCGAGATCGCGGCCGCCATCCGCTATCTGGCCTCCCCGGAGGCCGCGTACGTCACCGGCCAGGTGCTGCACATCAACGGCGGGGCGCAGTACGGCCGCTGACCCGGTCTCACCCTGGACAGGGGGCGGGGAACCGGATCCGCGCTAGGGCCGTACGGCCCTGGAGCAAGGGCCGCGCAGCCCTGCCGCCGCGATCCGGCCATGGTCCACTCTGGTCCTCCACACAGGTGGGGGGAAGACGGACGGACGGCCGCACCGAAGGAGTCAGCTCGCTGACTCCAAACCATCTTCGGGCGCGGCCGCCCGTCCGTCCTGCGTTACCACTGCTTCACCACGCACCAACGCAAGGGGGGACTCATGTCCGCACACACCGCCCGCGTCGGCGCGGCGCTCGCCGCCGGCTGCGCGATCGCCCTGCTGTACCCGGCCACACCCGCCGGGGCCGCGGGCTCCGTACACCTTTCCAAGATCTACTACGACTCGCCCGGCACGGACAACCGGAGCAACCCCAGCCTCAACGGCGAGTACGTCCAGATCAAGAACTCCACCTCGCGCGGGGTCAGCCTCAAGGGCTGGGTGCTCGTCGACTCGAGCAACCACAAGTACACCTTTCCCGGCTACACCCTCGGCGCGGGCAAGACCGTGACCGTCCGGACCGGCTCCGGCTCCGACACCTCGGCCACCAAGTACCAGGACCGCCGGGCGTACGTCTGGAACAACGACCGCGACAAGGCCACCCTCCGCAAGACTGGCGGCTCCACGGTCGACACCTGCTCGTACAACAACAGCCGGGTCGACTACACGAACTGCTGAGCGCGCGCCGCGCGGGGGCGCGGCGCAGCCGGTGAAGTCCTCCGGCCCGGACCACAATGGGGGTGTCGAGGAGGAGAGCCGGTGAGCGGCCGTGTCGGACTGGGTGTGGGAGTACGAGGGCTACGAGCCCGGCGAGGAGCGGTTGCGGGAGTCGCTGTGCACGCTCGGCAACGGCTATGCCGCCACCCGGGGCGCGGCCCCCGAGACCGCCGCCGATGACACCCACTACCCCGGCACCTATGTGGCGGGCTGCTACAACCGGCTGACCTCGGTGGTCGGCGGGCGCCGGGTCGAGAACGAGGACATGGTCAACCTGCCGAACTGGCTGCCGCTGCGCTACCGCGTCCGCGACCCGGACCGGTCCGCGAACCCCGGCGGCTGGCTCACTCCCGACGGGGACGAGCTCACCGGCTACCGGCAGATCCTCGACCTCCGGCACGGCACCCTCCTGCGGCGGCTGCGGTTCGCCTGCGGCCACGGCCGGGTGCTCCACGTCGAGCAGCAGCGCCTCGTCCACATGGGGGAGCCGCATCTGGCGGCCCTGCGCACCACCTTCCGGGCCGAGGGCTGGTCCGGCACCGTCGAGCTGGAGTCGGGGCTCGACGGTGCCGTGGCCAACACCGGCGTGGCCCGCTACGACGCGCTGGCCGGCCGCCATCTCACGGACCACCGCACCGGCGCCGCGGGCCCCGACACCGTATGGCTGAGCTGCCGCACCACCGGCTCCGAGGTGCGCGTGGCCATGGCCGCGCGGACCCTGGCCGTGCGCGGCGGGACGCCCATCGGCACCGGGCAGCGGCTGACCCACAGCGCCGCGCTGCGCACCCTGGCCGTGCCGCTCGCGCCGGACGCCCCCGTCACCGTCGAGAAGACCGTGGCGCTCTACACCTCAAGGGACCCCGCGACCAGCGATCCGGCCCAGGCCGCCCTCGACGGGGTGGCCCGGGCGCCGGAGTTCGGAAAGCTGCTCGTCTCCCACCGCACCGCATGGGAACAGCTGTGGCGCGAGGCGGCGTTGGAGGTCTCCGGCGAGCCGGGCCACATCCTGCGGCTGCACCTGTTCCACATCCTCCAGACGCTCTCCCCGCACACCGCGGAGCTGGACGTGGGTGTCCCCGCCCGGGGCCTGCACGGCGAGGCGTACCGCGGACATGTCTTCTGGGACGAGCTGTTCGTACTGCCGTATCTGAACCTCCACTTCCCCGAGGTGTCCCGGGCCCTGCTGCACTACCGCCACCGGCGGCTGCCCCAGGCGTGCCGCGCCGCCGCGGACGCCGGACGGGCCGGGGCGATGTACCCGTGGCAGAGCGGCAGCGACGGGCGCGAGGAGACCCAGAGCCTGCATCTGAACCCGCGCTCCGGCCGCTGGCTGCCGGACAACTCCCGGTTGCAGCACCATGTGGGCTCGGCGGTGGCGTACAACGTGTGGCAGTACTGCCAGGCCAGTGGCGACACCGAATTCCTGCACACCAAGGGCGCGGAGATGCTGTTGCAGATCGCCCGCTTCTGGGCGGACACGGCGGTTCTCGATCCGGAGCTGGGGCGGTACCGCGTCCGCGGGGTGGTCGGGCCCGATGAGTACCACGACGGCTACCCCGGCGCCGACCGCCCCGGGATCGACGACAACGCGTACACCAACGTCACCGCCGCCTGGGTGCTCGACCGGGCCCTGGAGCTGGCCCGCACCCTGCCCGAGCCGCGCCGCCGCGCGCTGTTCGAGCGGGTGGGCCTGGACCGCGCGGAGCCGGAGCGCTGGGAGGACGTCTCACGGCGGCTGCTGGTCCCCTTCCACCAGGGCGTCATCAGCCAGTTCGACGGCTACGGGGAGCTGGCCGAGCTCGACTGGGACGGCTACCGCGCCCGCTACGACGACATCCGCCGGATGGACCGGATCCTGGAGTCCGAGGGCGACTCCGTCAATCGCTACCAGGTCTCCAAGCAGGCCGACGCGCTGATGCTCGGCTATCTCTTCGGCCCCGCCGAGCTGTCCGGCCTCTTCCGGCGGCTCGGCTACGCACTGGACGACGACATCTGGCGGGCCACGGTGGAGTACTACCTGTCCCGGACCAGCCACGGCTCGACCCTCAGCGAGCTGGTGCACGGCTGGGTGCTGGTGCGGGCGCGCCGGGCCGAGGCGTGGCGGCACTGCCAGGAGGCGCTGCTCGGCGATGTGGCCGATGTCCAGGGCGGCACCACCGGCGAGGGCATCCACCTCGGGGCCATGGGCGGCACCCTCGATCTGGTGCAGCGCGGGCTGACCGGTCTCGAGACCCGCGAGGACGCCCTGTGGCTGGACCCGGTGCCGTTGCCCGGGCCGTCCGGTCTCTCAGGGTTGTCGGAGTACCGGTTCTCGATGCGCTACCGCGGCCACTGGGGCGTCGCGCTGCGGGTGCGGGCCGGGCGGCTGTGGATCAGCGTGCCGGACTCCGAGGAGCGCCCGATCGAGGTGCGGCTCGCCGACCGTTCGCTGACCGTGGCCCCGGGCGAGTCCCACTGGGTGCCGCTGCCACCGGGCTGAACTCGCCCTCCTGGCCGGCCGATGGGGCGCCGATTCAGCCGAGGCCGGGGACCACCATCGCCAGCCAGACGACCGGGGGCACCGCGACCACCATGATCCCGCCGTAGATCATCAGCTGCCGGAAGAACCGGTCCCGGTCCACATCCGGCGCGTTGGCCAGTACCAGCGCCCCGTTGGTCGAGAACGGGCTGACGTCGACGACGGTCGCCGACACCGCGAGGGCCGCGATCATCCCCACCGCGCCGATGTCGCCCTGGGCGAGGAAGGGAACGGCGAGCGGGATCAGCGCGCCCATGATGCCCACCGAGGAGGCGAAGGCGGAGACGATCGCGCCGATGTAGCACAGCAACAGGGCGGCGAGCAGCGGAATCCCGATGTCGCTGACCGCCTTGCCCGCGTAGTCGATGGTGCCCATCTCGTCCAGCACCCCGACGTAGGTGAGCACACCGCAGATCAGCAGCACGGTGGGCCAGGTGACCTCGTTCACCGCCTTCTTGCCGTGGTCCGGCCAGAAGACGCTCAGGGCCACGGCGAGGCTGATCGAGGTGAGCCCGGCGTCCAGGTCGAAGGCGAGCACCGCGACCACCAGCGCCACCAGGGCGGCCAGCGTGGCGATACGGGCCGGGGTGAGACGGCCCTCCGCGGCGGCCGGTGCCTCCGCCCCGTCCTCCCGCTCCTCCCCGGCGGTGGCGACGGCGGTCCTGGGGAGCTTCAGCCCGCCGCAGACGACGAAGACGACGGCGGCGATGATCAGGTTGACCACCAGGCTCGTGAGGAACAGCGTGATCTCGTTGCCGGGGAGCTTCTCCCGGTCCACGATGCCGTTGACGATCGATCCGTAGATGCTGATGGGGGAGAAGCCGCCGCCCTGGGAGCCGTGCACCACCATGGCGCCCATCAGCAGCGGGCTGATCCGGTACCGCGCGGCGAAGGAGAGCGCGAGCGGGGCGACGATCGCCACCGCCGCAGGGCTCACCGCCCCGATCGCGGTCAGCGCCCCGCTGATCGCGAACATCACCCACGGGATCAGCGCGACCCGCCCGCCCACCAGCCGGATCGAGGCGTGCACCAGCCAGTCCGTGGTGCCATTGGCCCGGGCGAGGGCGAACAGATACGTCACCCCCACCAGCACCACGAACAGATCGCCCGGGAACCCGGCGAAGATGTGGTCCGCGCTGAAGTCGGCGACCAGCTCGCCCACGCCGAAGGCGGCGGCGAAGGACAGGGCGCCCATGTTGATCGACCGGGTGGTGGCGATGACGAAGACCACCACCAGCACGAGTATCGAGATCAATTCGTCGGACATCGAGCGCTCCCGTCACGGGGACCCGGTCGGCGCACCGGGGACGGTCGGGCCAAGTGGCCTGCTGGCTGACTCACGTTGAGGGCCGGGCGGTTCGGCCGTCAAGACATCGGTGGCAGATTGGCTCAGCCAATTGGCCAGTTATCCACAGGGCGGCACAACCACCACACCGCCCGGCCACCCGGTGCTACGCTGCGAATCGGGTCCATCACAAACCGCGATGGGGGGAGCCCGTATGGCCGAGGACGCGCTGCGCCCGATGAACCGTCAGCGCCTGTACGAGCAGGTGCTGGAGAGGCTGCGCGCCTACGTCGAGGAGGGCGGTCTGAAAGCGGGTGACCGGCTGCCCACCGAGCGCGAGCTGGCCCAGCGCCTCGGCATCAGCCGCGCCTCCGTCAAGCAGGCCATCGTCGTCCTCGAGGTGCAGGGGCTCGTCGAGGTGCGCCAGGGCGGCGGGATGTGCCTGCTGCGCGACAGCCTCGACACCGAGCCCGTCGAGCGGCTGGTGGAGCGCCGCCGCCGGCTGCCCGATGTGCTCGACGCCCGCGAGGCGTTGGAGACCAAGCTGGCCGAACTCGCCGCCGAGCGCCGTACCGACGACGACCTCATCGCCCTCCAGCAGGCCCTGCACTGGATGGAGGACGAGATCGAGTCCGACCGCCACGGCGTCGAGGGCGACCGCCGCTTCCACGCCGCCGTCACCGCGGCCGCGCACAGCCCGCTGCTCGCCGAGTTCATGCGCTCCATCGCCGACCAGATCGCCGAGAGCCGCGAGGAGTCGCTGCGCCAGCCCGGCCGCCCCAGGCGCTCGCTCGCCCAGCACCAGCGCATCCTGGACGCCATCGCCGAGCGCCGCCCCAAGGCCGCCGCGGCGGCCATGCGCCGCCATGTCCGCACGGTCGCCCAGGTGCGGCTGCTCAACTGGAATCCGGACGACACCCCTTGAGCCCGCGGCGGCGTCCTGCCCGACCTCCTGCCCGACCGTGACCGATCACGGCTTTGGTCTGGACTTTCCCCGGTGGCTCGCTAGGCTCTGCGCGATCGACACGTGAAAGCGCTCTCACCTGCTGAGCAGAAGGGGAACTTCCATGAGACGGAAGCCCGTTGTCCGTGCCGGACTGTCCGCACTCCTCGTCCTCGGCGCCCTCTCGGGCGCCGGCGGGGCCTTCTCTACCGCCGCCGCGGCATCCGGCGCCCACGCCCCCGCGGCGAAGCCCGCCGCCGCGTCGGCGCCGTCCGCCACCCTCGTCCGCGCGCTCGGCCGGGACCTCGGCCTGACCGCGGACCAGGCGCGGGACCGGCTGAGCCAGGAGGCCGCCGCCATGAGGCTGGAGCCCAAGGCCAAGCGCGCCGCGGGCGCCTCCTACGGAGGCTCGTGGTTCGACACGGGCAGCGGAAAGCTGGTCGTCGGCGTCACCAGCGCCGAACGGGCCGCGTCGGTACGGGCCACGGGCGCCACCACCCGGGTCGTCGAGCACAGCGCCGCCGCGCTCGACGCGGCCAAGGCGCGCCTGGACGAGAAGGCCCGGAAGCAGGCCGCCCCGGCCGGGGTGAGCAGCTGGAGCACCGACCCCCGCGCGGGCGCCGTCGTGGTCCGGGTCCGGCAGGGGAGTGAGGGCGACACCGCCGTCCGCGCGTTCCTCCGTGAGGCGAAGCGCTCGGCCTCCGTCCCGGTCACCGTCGAGAAGGCCCCCGCCCAGGCGCCGACGACCTTCGCCGCCGGCACGGTCGGCGGCGACCCGTACTACACCGGCAACGTCCGCTGCTCCATAGGCTTCTCGGTCCAGGGCGGCTTCGTCACCGCCGGGCACTGCGGCCAGGCGGGAGGCTCCGTCAGCGGCTGGGACGGCTCGTACATCGGCAACTTCCAGGGCTCCTCCTTCCCCGGCAACGACTACGCCTACGTCAGCGTCGGCAGCGGCTGGTGGACCGTGCCGGTGGTGCTCGGCTGGGGCACCGTCCCCGACCAGCTGGTCCGCGGCTCCGCCGAGGCCCCGATCGGCGCCTCCATCTGCCGCTCCGGCTCCACCACCCACTGGCACTGCGGCACGGTCCTGGCCAAGAACGAGACCGTGAACTACAGCCAGGGCGCGGTGTACCAGATGACCAAGACCAGCGTGTGCGCCGAGGGCGGCGACTCCGGCGGTTCGTTCATCAGCGGCGACCAGGCCCAGGGTGTGACCTCGGGCGGCTGGGGCAACTGCTCCAGCGGCGGCGAGACCTGGTACCAGCCGGTCAACGAGATCCTGTCGGTGTACAACCTGCGGCTGCACACCGCCTGACGGGCGATACGGCGACGGGGCGGGCCGGGCGGCCCGCCCCGTCGTGTCGCTCCGGCGGCTACCCCGGGCGGTGCGCCGACAGCCGGTGCGGGTCGTAGCCGGGGATGGTGCCATCGGCCTTGGCGACCAGGAACAGCCCGGCCATGCCCATGTCGGAGTGGCTCTGCACATGGCAGTGGTACATCCAGGCGCCCGCGCCGACGTTCTCCCCGGCGATCACCTGGAAGCCGAAGGAGTCGGCGGGCCCGGTGATCTTGTTGTCGATGACCCGGCTCACATCGTCCGGGCCCTCCAGCAGCCCGGTGCGGTTGTCCGCCCACCGATGCCCGTGCATATGAAAGGTGTGGTAGTACTCGCCGTGGGTGATCATGATGATCTCGACGCGGTCACCCACTGTGGCCCGGAACTCGGGGGCGTCATGCCCCGCCTTGTTGTTGATCGTCATGTCGTTGAAGACGATCGTGAACTGCTTGTCCGGCAGGATGTCACCCGCCCGCCGCACCACCACCGGTCCGTACAGCCCCTTTCGGAGGCCGCCGGTGCCGTGCGGGGTGCCCACCGCGTGGTCGTGGTAGTGCCAGTAGCCCGCGCTGCCCGGCCGCCAGGTGCCGTCGGCGCGCTTGCCCGGGGTGTGGGTGCGCCAGGTGTAGGTGCGGGTGCCGCCCGGCTCCACGGCGCTGCGGTTGAGCTGGGTGCCGTCGCTGGCGACGTCGTAGTCCAGGCCGTGCACATGGAGGCTGGCCGTGACGTCCATGGTGTTCTCGAACTCGATGTGCAGGGTGTCGCCCTCGGTCAGCTCGATCAGCGGACCGGGGATGCTGGCCTTGCCCTTCTCGAGTCCGTACCCCATCGATCCGTCCGGCAGCTTCTCCGCGTAGAGCTTGAGATGGCGGACCGTGCCGCCCGCGGCCGCCGTTCTGACTCCGCCGGATCGGGCCGCCGGGGTCTTCGGCGCCTTCGCGGCGGCGGGGGAGGTGAGGGCCAGCGGTCCGACGGCCGCGGCGGCCGCGCCGCCGGTGAAGAGCCGTCTGCTGAGACCGCGTCTGGAGGTGAAGCCGGGTGCGTCGCTCATCGTTCTCCCAAATCGCTGTGGATCCCCTGCCGTTGACGATGCGCAGATGCCCCGGGGTGCTTTCACGGTAGCCGGGGGATGCTCGTTCATCCACACTCAGGACAAAGTTCGTTGAGTTGCGGTCATAGCTATTGGCGACTTGCGAAAAGCCGTCTAGCTTCCTTCAGCGGTGTTATAGGTACGTGAGAGGGATGGGTGACCAATGCGGGACATACCGTACCAAATGCCCTCAAAAAGGAGAGGGCTGACAGTCGGTCGGCTGCGAAGGAGACGCGCGGGGGTGGCGGCACTGCTCTTCGGCGCCCTCACCGCGACCCTGCTGGGCGGGACCCCCGCCAGCGCCCGGCCCGAGGATCGTGCGCCACTCACGCTGCCGTCGCCGCCCGGCGGTGACAACGTCCGGGTCCTGGTGTTCCACGGCTCGGCCGGGGACGAGCCGGCCACGGTGAACGCGGGCATCGAGGCCATCGAGCGGATCGGCAACCAGGGCCCCGCGGCAACCCGGTTCACCGTCGACGCCACCGCCGACGCCTCGGTCTTCACCAAGCCCCGGCTCGGCAAGTACAACGCCGTGGTCTTCCTGACCGGCTCCGGCGATGTGCTCGACCCCGAGCAGGAGGCGGGGCTCGAGGCGTACATGGAGGCGGGCGGCGGCTTCCTGGGCATCCATGACGCGGCCCGCAACGAGCCGTACTCCGACTGGTACGGCGGGCTGATCGGCGCCCGTCCGGCGGCCACCAGCCCGGCCACCGCCCAGCGGGCCGTGGTGGAGGTCGGCGACCGCGTCCACCCGGCCACCAAGGAGCTGCCGCTGGAGTGGAAGCGCACCGACACCTGGACCAACTGGAAGGACAACCCCTCCGGCACGGTGCACACCGTGGCCCGGGTCCGCGAGTCCAGCTACCAGCCGGGCGCCGGCGCCAACGGCGCGGACCACCCGATCTCCTGGTGCCGTGACTACGACGGCGGCCGCTCCTTCTACACCGGCATGGGCGGCACGGTGTCCACCTTCCAGGAGACCGACTTCCGCGCCCATCTGCGCGGCGCGCTGCTGTGGACCACCCGGCTCTCCCGCGCCGACTGCAAGGCCACCATCAACGCGAACTACAAGGCCGAGCGGGTCACCAAGCCCAATCAGCCGGGCCAGTCCGACCAGATCGGCGAGCCGCACGGCCTCGTCGTCGCCAAGGACGGCCGGGTGCTGTACATCGGCCGGGGCGGCGGCGACAACAGCGCGCCCGTGGTCACCGACTGGAATGACCCGGACATCGGCAAGGGCCAGGGCCAGATCCATGTCTACGACCCGGCCACCGGCAAGGTGACGCTCGCGGGCGCCCTGACCGTCTTCGGCAACAAGGGCGGCGGCGATGAGCTGATCAAGGTCGAGGAGGGGCTGCTCGGCATCGAGCTGGACCCGGACTTCCTCACCAACGGCTGGGTGTATCTGCACTACACCCCGCACTCCCGGATCAACCGGGACACCCAGATGGCCGAGCGCCGCGTCTCCCGGTTCACCCTGGACCTGAAGACCAACAAACTGGACCTGGGCTCGGAGAAGGTCCTGCTCTCCTGGCCGGTCCAGATCCACAGCTGCTGCCACGCGGGCGGCGGGATGAGCTGGGACTCCAAGGGCAACCTCTACATCGCCACCGGGGACAACAACTCCTCCCAGTTCAGCGACGGCTACTCGGGCAACAACCCGCAGCCGAACTACAAGGGCGTCTCCTTCGCCGACGCCCGCCGCACCGCGGGCAACACCCACAACCTCAACGGTAAGATCCTGCGGATCCACCCCGAGGACGACGGCACCTACACCCTCCCCGAGGGCAATCTCTTCACCGGCAAGGAGCCCGACGAGGGCGGGGCTAAGACCCGTGGCGAGATCTATGTGATGGGGGTGCGCAACCCGGCCCGGATCTTCGTGGACCAGAAGACCGACATCCTCTACGCGGGCTGGGTCGGCCCCGACGCGGGCGAGCCCAGCACCACCTGGGGCCCGGCCAAGTACGACACCTTCGCCGCCATCACCAAGGCGGGCAACCACGGCTGGCCGTTCTGCATGGGCAACAAGCAGCCCTACCGGGACCGCAATCTGCCCGACCCCAGCAAGCCGCTGGGCTGGTACGACTGCGACCACCCCAAGAACGAGTCGCCCAACAACGACGGTCTGGTGAACCTGCCGCCCATCACCGGGAACACCATCTGGTACTCGCCCCAGGGCGGCGCCCCCGACTACCCGCGGGACGCGAACGGCATCCCCAGCTACAAGACGTCGGAGGCCAAGTACCTGCTGCCGTGGCTCAAGGGCGGCGGCCAGGCCACCATGAACGGCCCGGTCTACCGGTACGACGCCTCCAGTGACAGCACCACCAAATGGCCCCAGTACTGGGACGGCAAGTGGTTCGTCGGCGACTTCTACGACGCCGACCAGCCGCGCCACGCGGTGCTGACCGACCCCAAGACCGTCGGCAAGGGCGGGCTGCCGGTGCACGCCGAATCCCTCAAGAAGATCATCCCGGTGGGCGCCGACGGCATCCGCAACCTCATGGACTGGAAGTTCGCCCCGGACGGCTCGCTCTACGTCCTCGACTACGGGCGCGGCTTCTTCACCTCCGACTCCAAGTCGGCGCTGTGGCACATCACGTACAACGGCGGCGAGCCCACTCCGCTCGCCCAGGATCTGGCCAGGAAGGCGGAGTGACCGTGAAACGAAGGCGCCCCAAACCCATCAGACCCTGGCTGCCGCTGCTCGCCGCACTGCTCATGGTCCTCGGGCTGAGCTCGGCCACGGCGACGGTGGCCTACGGGCAGGACGACACCCGGCAGGCCGCCCAGCAGACCCTCACCTGGACCGCGGGTGACGACATCACCAAGTACGCCTCGGCGCCCACCACCGCGGTCGCCGGGAAGACCACCATCGTCTTCGAGAACAGCACGGCCACCGGCAACACCATGGGGATGCCGCACACCCTGACGTTCGATGTCTCCGACCCGGAGTACAACAACGACGTCCCGCTGAACATCCTCGCCAACCCCTCGGACGACAGCGGCGGCAAGCACACCGCCGAGGTCACCCTCAGCCCCGGCCGCTACCGCTACCACTGCACCATCCCCGGCCACGGCCAGATGCAGGGCATCCTGGTGGTCACCGACGGTGGCGGGGGCGAGGACACCACCGCGCCCGAGGCCACGGCGAAGGTCGAGGGCGAGAAGAACGCTGACGGCGCGTACATCGGGATGGCCACCGTCTCGGTGTCCGCCACCGACGAGGGCTCCGGTGTGGACCGGATCGAGTTCGCCGAGGGCGACGGGGCCTTCCAGCCCTACACCGCCCCGGTGATGGTCCACCAGGTCGGGCAGCACACCATCCGCTACCGGGCGGTGGACAAGGCGGGGAACGTATCCGAGGTGAAGTCGGTGGACTTCACCGTGGTGGCGCCGCCGACGGACGACACCACACCGCCGGAGACCTCGGCCACCGTCTCCGGTGAGAAGGACCCCTCCGGTGCGTACATCGGCATGGCCACCGTGACCGTCACCGCCTCCGACACCGGCTCCGGGGTCAACCGGATCGACTACGCCCTGGGCCAGGGGGAGTTCCAGCCCTACACCGGTCCGGTGATGGTCCATGACGCGGGCGCGCACACGGTGCGCTTCCGGGCGGCGGACAAGGCGGGGAACGTGTCGGCCGTGAAGTCGGTGGACTTCACGGTGGTGGTACCGCCGGCCGAGGACACCATTCCCCCGGTGACCTCCGCGCAGGTCGACGGCACCAAGAACTCCGACGGCGCCTATGTGGGCAGCGCCAAGGTCACGCTCACCGCCGCGGACGACGACTCCGGGGTGGAGAAGGTCGAGTACTCCCTGGACAGCGGTCCGTACCTCGCCTACGCCACCCCCGTGGTGGTGGACCGGGTGGGCCGTCACACCGTGGCGTTCCGCGCCACCGACAAGGCAGGCAACACCTCCGAGGCCCGGCAGATCGCCTTCACCGTGGCCGAGGGCGGCGGCGTGCCCGCACCCGCGTGTCCGGAGTGGGACGAGCGCCTCACGGTGATCGTCGGCACGGTGGACACCGGTGTCCCCAACCGCATCACCCGCAGCCGCTGCACCATCAATGAGCTGATCGAGGACGAGAAGGACTGGTCCTCCCACGCCCTCTTCCTCAAGCACGTCACCGCCGTCACCGACAAGCTGCTCGCCGACGGCGTCGTCGACCAGCGCGAGTACCGGGCGATCAACAAGGCGGCCAAGCAGTCCGGGATCGGCAAGCCCGGTCAGAGCGAGGGCTACCGTCCGCTGTTCGACGGCACCAAGAAGTCCTTCGACAAGTGGCAGCACGTGGGTGGCGGGGCCTTCGGTCTCAATGACGACGGCAGCATGACCAGCGACACCTCGGTCGAGGGCATGGGCATGCTGTGGTTCCCGCAGCGGACGTACGACGACTTCTCGCTGAAGCTCCAGTTCCGCGATGACGCACCCGGGACGGGCAATGCCAACGGAGGTGTGTTCGTGCGCTTCCCGTACGTCCATGACCACCCCGAGGAGTCCCGCCCGGAGTGGGTCGCCATCAAGTACGGGCACGAGGTGCAGATCCTCGACCGCCCGGACGGCGATATGTACAAGACCGGATCGATCTACGGCTTCGACCGGGTCGGGCTGGCCGGGGCGGGGGTCACCCCCAAGGGCAGCTGGAACGACTACGAGATCCGGGTGGTCGGTCAGCACTTCTCGATCTACCGCAACGGTGTGCTGCTCAATGAGTTCGACAACACCGGTGGCCAGGTGTTCACCCCGCCGCGCTCGGACGACCCCGGTACGGACGGCCGTCGGTACTCCTCCGGGTACATCGGTCTCCAGGTCCACAGCACCGACGATGTGATCTCGTACCGCGACATCCGCATCAAGGAGCTGTAGGAACCGCCGCGTACGGCATGAGGAACGGCGCGAGGGTGAGTGGCCGCCGGAGCACCCCAGTCCCCGGCGGCCACGGACCATGGGTCACGGGCCCTGACGTTACCTCAGGTAACACTCATCGGTAACCCCCGTGCTCCAGAGCTGCCAAACCCCCGCTCCCGGCTTGCGGAAGCGGGGGTTTGACGTATCGTCAGGAGGCTGGGGCGGTCAGGACGCCAGGGTGTCCAGAATCCCCTGGCCGTACTTCACCAGCTTGTTCTCGCCGACCCCGCTCACCGTGCCGAGCTCCTCGAGCGTGGCCGGGGCGCGGGTGGCGATCTCCCGCAGGGTGGCGTCGTGGAAGACCACATACGCGGGGACGCCCTGCTCCTTCGCGGTCGCCGCGCGCCAGGCGCGCAGCGCCTCGAAGACCGGCACGGCCTCCTCGTCCAGATCCACCGGGGCCTTCTTGGCCTTCCCCGAGGTCCCCGTCTTCCCCTTTGCGGCGCGCGACGCCTTCTCCGGCTCGCGCCGCAGCCTGATCTCGCGCTGCCGGTTCAGCACCTCCGCGCTCGCGTCGGTGAGCACCAGCGTGCCGTAGTCCCCCTCGACACCGAGCACCCCCTGGGCCAGCAACTGCCGTACCACACCGCGCCATTCGGCCTCGCGCAGTTCGGTGCCGATACCGAACACCGACAGCGCGTCATGGTCGAACTGGATGACCTTGGCCGTCTTCTTGCCGAGCAGGATGTCGATGATCTGCCCCGCGCCGAACTTCTGGTTGCGCTCCCGCTTGAGCCGCACCACCGTGGACAGCAGCTTCTGCGCGGGGATGGTGCCGTCCCAGGACTCCGGGGGAGTGAGGCAGGTGTCGCAGTTGCCGCAGGGGGTGGACTTCTGGCCGAAGTACGCCAGCAGCCCCATCCGGCGGCATTCCGCCGTCTCGCACAGCGCGAGCATCGCGTCGAGATGGGCGCCGAGGCGGCGCCGATGGGTGTCGTCGCCCTCGGAAGTGTCGATCATCTTCCGCTGCTGGATCACGTCCTGGAGCCCGTACGCCAGCCATGCCGTGGAGGGCTGTCCATCACGCCCGGCCCGGCCGGTCTCCTGGTAGTAGCCCTCCACGGACTTGGGCAGGTCCAGATGGGCCACGAACCGCACATCGGGCTTGTCGATCCCCATGCCGAACGCGATCGTGGCCACCACGACCAGACCGTCCTCGCGCAGGAAGCGCGCCTGGTGCTCGGCGCGGACCCGCGCGTCCAGCCCCGCGTGGTACGGCACCGCGTCGATGCCCTGGGCCACCAGGAACTCGGCCGTCTTCTCCACCGAGGCGCGGGACAGGCAGTAGACGATCCCCGCCTCGCCCGGGTGCTCGGCGCGCAACAGCTCCAGCAGCTGCTTCTTCGGCTCGTTCTTGGGGACGATCCGGTACTGGATGTTCGGGCGGTCGAAGCTGGCCACGAAGTGCAGCGCGTCCTGGAGCTTCAGCCGGGACGCGATCTCGGCGTGGGTGGCCTCGGTGGCGGTCGCGGTCAGCGCGATCCGGGGCACGGTGGGCCAGCGCTCGTGCAGCTCGGACAGGGCCAGATAGTCGGGCCGGAAGTCGTGCCCCCACTGGGCCACACAGTGCGCCTCGTCGATGGCGAACAGCGAGATCCGGCCCCGGTCCAGCAGCCGCAGCGTGGACTCGACCCGCAGCCGCTCCGGCGCGAGATAGAGCAGATCCAGCTCGCCCGCGAGGAACTCGGCCTCGACCATCCGCCGCTCGTCCAGGTCCTGGGTGGAGTTGAGGAACCCGGCCCGCACCCCGAGGTTCCGCAACGCGTCGACCTGGTCCTGCATCAGCGCGATCAGGGGCGAGACGACGACACCGACGCCCTTCCGCACCAGCGCCGGGATCTGGTAGCACAGCGATTTGCCACCGCCGGTCGGCATGAGGACGAGCGCGTCACCACCGGCCACCACATGGTCGATGATCTCCTGCTGCCCTCCCCGGAACGAGTCGTAACCGAAGACGCGGTGCAGAACGCCGAGCGCCTCGCTCGTCTCGGGGCCGGGGGCGTCGCTCATGTCGGGGCCGGTGTCGGGGAGAGCCATCCGGCGATTCTAGGGTGCCGGGAGGTACTCGCGGTGACCACCTGTGGACAACCGGCCGGATGAGAGAAGGTGGGCGGGCACAGTGGCCGATGAGACGGCGACATGCCATGCTCATGCCCACTTGCTCCGTCCATCCTTCCCCCACGAGGAGGCCGATCGTGAGATCCAGCACGTTCATACGTGCCTTACCCGCCGCGGTGACGGCGGTGCTCGCCCTGACGGCCGGACAGGCCGTCGCCGCCCCCGCCTCCACCGCCCCGGCCGAGCACACCGCCGCCGCGCGGACGGTGACGTACGACGCCAGCGGGGCCGCCGAGTTCAAGGACGCCGTGGCCAAGGGCGCGGCGATCTGGAACGAGAGCGTGGTCAACGTCCAGCTGAAGCCGGTCTCGTCCGGACAGCGGGCCAACGTCCGCATCATCGCGGACAACGGCTGGCCCCGCACCCTCTCGACCGGTCTGGGCAGCGGCACGATCTACTTCGGCCGCGAGGCCGTCGACGAGGGCTACAACACGGTGCGGATCTCCTCGCATGAGCTCGGCCACATCCTCGGTCTGCCGGACATGAAGCCGGGGCCGTGCTCGAGCCTGATGTCCGGCTCCACCGCCGGGGTCTCCTGCACCAACCCCTACCCGAACGCCGCCGAGAAGGCCGAGGTCGAGGACAGCTTCGGCCTCGTGGGCGCGGGCGCGACGGCCGCCGCGACACCGCGGATGTACCGGGACTGACCCGAGCGGGCCGGGAGCACGGCTCCCGGCCCGCTCTCCTCACCCCACCTCGCCACCGACACCGTCGTGGTGCGCGGTCAGACGATGATCACTTCGGTGTCGGGCAGCGCCCGGAACGGGCCGAGCTGGTCATCGGTGGCGCCGCCGTCGGTGACCAGCGTCCACGGCCGGTCCAGCGGCGCCCAGGCGGTGAACGGGGACTGGCCCAGTTTGCTGCTGTCGGCCAGGACGTACACCTCCTTGCCGCGGTCGGCCATCATCTCCTTGAGCGAGGTCTGCTGGAGGCTCGCCTCGCAGATCCCCAGCCGCGCGTCCAGCCCGTCGGCGCCGAGGAACACCTTGTCCGCGGTCAGCCGGGACAGGGTCAGCTCGGCGAGCGGTCCGACGAAGCCCTGGCTGACATGGCGCAGGGTTCCGGCGAGGGTGATCAGCTCGATGCCGTCCGCCTCGGCCAGCTCGCGCAGCGCGGTGAGCCCGCAGGTGATCACGGTCAGATCGCCGCGGGCGCGCAGATGGTGGGCGACCCGTCCGGTGGTGGTGCCGGCGTCGAGGATGACGGTGTCGCCCGGCCCGATCCGCGCGGCCGCCCAGCGCCCTATCCGGTCCTTCTCCGCGACCGCGAGCCCGCTGCGCTGCCCCAGGGTGGGCTCGGCGGTGTGTCCGGCGCTCATCGCGCCGCCGTAGGTGCGGGCGATGGTGCCCTGTTCGGTGAGGAGCGCGAGATCCCGGCGGATGGTGGAGGGCGTCACCTCCAGCGAACGGGCCAGCTCCTCCACGACGACCGTGCCATCGGTCTGGATCATCCGGGCGATCCGTTCCCTGCGGTCTCCGGCGCGCAGCCGTCCGCGCTCCTCCGCCCCGGCCCCCTGACGCATCACGGCCCCCCATCCTTCCGTAACTCTGCGCGACTCTGCGCAGCCCTGAGCAACCCTATCAGTCTGCGCATTTCGCGCCGTTTCGTCGCAGACTGTGGGGAGATGCTTGCGTGTTACGTGCAATTACCCGAGTGTGCCGCTCATAACACGCATGGAACGACGAGGCTGCGCAGCTCACCGGTCCGGTGCGCGTCCCGGTCGACAACGGCTTCCGGCTCGGCCGGGCCCTCGACGCCGCCGACCGCGGGTTGATCGTCCCGCTGGCCGGCACCGCGGAGATCCGCGCCGCGGACGGGCTCGATCCGGTAGGCAGGCGGCGGCCGCGCATCCGCACCGCGACCGGCCGAGCGCACCCTTCCGGGCGCCGTCCCGGGTCAGCTCTCCACGCGCAGCGGCGGGTCGGTCAGTCCCCGGGCCCTCGGCAGCAGCACCGTCCGCAGGGCGACCGAAGGGGACATCAGCCGGGACGGACCCGCCGCCAGATAGATGACATCGCGGAACGCCGCGCCGACCACCCGGTCGACCGCCGCCCGGTCCGCCAGCCGCCCGAAGTACCAGCTCCGCAGCCGCTCGGCCGCACCCGGCGGCGTGGTGTCCCCGTCCGCGGCATACGGGCGGTCCGCGCCGACGGCGGTCAGCCAGGCGGTGTCGCTCGCCCGGGCCACGGCGCGCTGCGCCGCCGCCGCGAAACCGGGCCGCAGACCCCCCTCGGCCAGGCAGCGGCGCAGGGCCAGCCCGCTGAGGGCGGCCACCGCCATGCCCTGGCCGTAGATCGGGTTGAAGGTGCAGGCGGCGTCCGAGACCGCGAGGAACCCCTCGGGCACCCCGCCCGGCGCGTCATAGTGGCGGCGGCGGTTGGAGGTGTCGCGGAACCCGTACGGCGGGGACACCGGCTCACAGGTCAGCAGATGCTCGTACAGCGCGGGCTCGCCCAGGGACTTGACGAAGCCGGGCACCTCCGAGCCCTCGGTCGGCGGATGCTGACCGCGCACCCCCGACAGCGTCAGCAGCCAGTTGCCGCCCTCGACCGGGGACCAGGCCGCGCCGCGCGGACAGTCCGGGCGCGGCTGGACGACCATCACCATGTCCAGCGGCTCGGCGGGCCGGAACATCTGGGTGCAGTAGCCGATCCCGGCGTCGACGACCTCCTCGCGCGGCGCCGGAGCGCCCAGCTCCGCCAGCCACTTGGGGGCGCGCGAGCCGCGCCCCGAGGCGTCGACGACCAGATCGGCCCGCACCTCCCGCTCGGCGCGCCCGGCGTCCCGCGCCCGCACCCGTACGCCGGTCACCCGGTCCGCGCCGCCGAGCAGCCCGGTGGCCTCGGTGCCCTGGACCACCTCCACCCGGGTCCCGGAGCCCTCGGCCTCGGCCAGCACCCGCGCCCGTACGGTGGCGTCGAACAGTGCCCGGGTGCAGCTGGTGGTGGCGTGTCTGCCCTCGTGGAAGCGGCGCTGCCAGCCGTTGCCGCCCTTGGTGATCACATCGCGCGGCGCCTCGAGGCGATGTGCGCCCGCCGCCTCCAACTCGCCGTTCAGCCCGGGGAACAGTTCCTCCAGGGCGCGCCGCCCGCCGCTGAGGAAGACATGCAGATGGCGGCCCTGGGGGACGCCCTTGCGGAAGGCGGGCCGGTCGGGGTAGCGGTCGCGCTCCACCAGGGTGACCGTGTCGACGTGGCCGAGGAGCGCGCCCGCCGCCAGCGTGCCCGCCAACCCCCCGCCCACCACCACCGCGTCGCCCTTGCCCATATGCCCGCCCCTCCCGCCGACCGTGATCGATAACGGCCCAAGCCTGGTGTCCCGGGCTTGGGCCGTCAACCACACTCGGTTACGGGACGACCACGATCTTCCGGCCGACTCCCGCCTTGAACTGGTCGAGCGCCTTGGGGTACTCCTCCAGCGGCATCCGGTGGCTGATGAAGATCTTCGGGTCCAGCACCCCGCTCGCGAACAGCCCGGCGGCACGCTCGTAGCTGTGCAGCACGGCCATCGAGCCGGTGATGGTGATCTCCTGGTTGTAGATCTTGTACGGCTCGATGGTGGCCCGCGTCGCGTAGTCGGAGACGCCGAACTGAAGGAACGTTCCGGCTTTGGCCACCCGGCCCAGGCCGTCCTGAATGGCGGCCTGGTTGCCGGTGGCGTCGATGACCACGTCCCAACCCCGCGGCTGGTCCAGCTCGTCCGCCGAGGCGGCGGACCGGGAGCAGCCGAGGGTGGTGGCGGTGGACAGCCGCTCGGCGTTGACATCCAGCATGTCCACGCTGGTGGCGCCGGTCCGCTTGGCCAGCTCCAGCATCATCAGCCCCATGGTGCCGGAGCCGTAGATGAGCACCTCGGCGCCCAGGTTGCCGTTGAGCACGTCATAGCCGCGCACCGCGCAGGACAGCGGCTCGATCAGGGCCGCGTCCGCCACCTCCACCTGCTCGGGCAGCTTGACGCAGTTGGCCACCGGGGCCACCGCGAACTCGGCGGCCCCGCCGGGGACGCTGACCCCGATCGCGTTCCAGTTGTCGCACAGATTGCCCCGGCCGATCCGGCAGTAGCGGCACTCGTGGCAGTGCAGGGACGGGTCCACGGCGACCCGGTCGCCCACCGCCAGCTCGGTGACATCGCTGCCGATACCCACGACCTCACCGGCGAACTCATGCCCGGGGACGATCGGCAGCGTGGGCGCGAACTCCCCCTGGAGGATGTGCAGATCGGTGCCGCACAGCCCGCAGGCCGCCACATCCACCACGACCTCACGGGGGCCCGGGGTGGGGTCCGCGACGGTGGCGACGGTGACCTTCCCGGGGGCTTCGATGACTGCGGCCCTCATTTGACTGCTCCTAGCGACAGGCCCTGGACCAGCTTGTCCTGGGCGGCGAAACCGGCGGCGAGCACCGGCAGGGAAATGACCATCGACGCGGCGCACACCTTGGCCAGGAACAGCCCCTGGCTGGTCACGAAGGTGGTCAGGAACGCCGGGGCGGTCTGGGCGACCACACCGGTGAGCACTTGGGCGAAGAGCATCTCGTTCCAGCTGAAGATGAAACAGATCAGCGAGGTGGCGGCGATGCCCGGACCCGCGATCGGGGCCACGACCCGCCACAGGATGGTGGGCAGCCGGGCCCCGTCCATCTGGGCGGCCTCGATGATCGAGACCGGGATGTCGGCGAGGAAGGACTGCATCATCCACACCGCGATCGGCAGGTTCATCGAGGTGTAGAGGATGACCAGCAGCCAGACGTTGTCCAGGAAGTTGATGTCCCTGGCGAACAGGAACACCGGCAGCAGTCCGGCCACCACCGGCAGCATCTTCGTGGACAGGAAGAAGAACATCACATCCGTCCACTTGCGCACCGGCCGGATCGACAGCGCGAACGCCGCCGGAAGCGCCAGCAGCAGCACGAAGCAGGTGGAGAAGAGGGATGTGCCCACCGAGTTGAGCAGCGCGGGCCAGGGGCTCGCCCCGCCGCCCACACCGAAGAAGTCCTTGTACCCGTCGAGGGTCAGCGGAGCGGCCAGCGACGGCGGGTTGGTGGCGGCGTCGGCCTCGGAGTGGAACGAGGTCAGCAGCATCCACAGCACGGGCAGTACGAAGACGATGCCGACGAACCAGGCCAGCACGCCGAGCGCGGCACCGCGCCGCTTGGCCCGGCGGGTGGCTTCCGGAACGGATGTGATGGTCACCGGGGTGCTCACGGCGGTCATGCGCGGGACGCCTCCTCACGGAAGAGGGACGACACCACGCGCAGCGCGAAGGTGGCGATGATGATCGTGCCGATCACCACCACGACTCCCGCCGCCGATGCCAGCCCGTACTCGTGGGCGTTGTAGAAGGTTTCGTAGATGGTGTAGGGGAGGTTCGCGGTGTCCAGGCCACCGCGGGTCATGGTGAAGACGGCGTCGAAGTTCTGCACGATGTAGATGGACCCCAGCAGGGTGCCGAGCTCCAGATAGCGGCGCAGATGCGGAAGCGTCAGAAAGCGGAAGATCTGCCAGTTGCCGGCCCCGTCCAGCCGGGCCGCCTCGACCATGTCCAGCGGCTTGCTCTGTAGTCCGGCCAGCAGGATGAGCATCATGAACGGCGTCCACTGCCAGATCAGCGACGCCTCCACCGCGATCAGCGGCGTATCGGTGAGCCACTCCGGCTGGGGCCCGCCCAGCCAGTTGAGCACGCCGTTGAACAGGCCGTACTCGGGGTTGTAGAGCGCGTGCTTCCACAGCAGCGCCGAGGCCACCGGCACCAGCAGGAACGGCGCGATGAGCATGGTGCGGACCAGGCCCCGGCCGCGGAACTTGCGGTCCAGCAGCAGCGCCAGCAGCAGCCCCAGCACCACGCTGACGATCACCACGGAGGCGGTCAGCAGCACGGTGGTGACGATGGACTCGCGCAGCGAATCGTCGCTGAGCACCGTCTTGTAGTTGTCCAGCCCCGCGAACGCGCGGCGGTCGGGCCGGAACGAGTTCCAGTCGAAGAGCGAGATCACCAGCGTGGCCACGAAGGGAAGCTGGGTGACCACGATCAGGAAGATCAGCGCGGGCAGCAGCGGTGCCCGGGTGGCCCACTCCCGGGCCCGGTTCCGGGTCGCCTTGGGGCGCCCCGCGGAGGCGGGGGCCGCGGTCGGTGGCCGCTGGCCACTCACGGGTACTGCCGTCGTCGGATTACTCATCGGTACTCCTCGCCGACCTTCTCGGCCAGCTTCTGCGACTTCTTCAATGCCGACTCGACGGATTGCTTTCCGGCGATGGCGGCGCTGATCTCCTGGGCGACCTTGGTGCCCAGGTCGGCGAATTCGGGGATATCGACGAACTGGATGCCGATCGTCGGCCGGGGCTGCACTCCCGGATCACGCGGCTTGGCGGCGAGGATCGCCTTGCGGGTCTCCTCGGAGAAGGAGCCGGCGGTGTCGCGGTAGTCCGGATTGGAATAGGTGGACGACCGTTTGCCCGCGGGTACGTTGGCATAGCCGAAGCTCTTGCCGACCAGTTCCTCGTACTTCTTGCTGGATGCCCAGGAGATGAACTTCCACGCGTTGTCGGGGTGGCGCGTCGCCTTCTGGACGCCCCAGGCCCAGGTGTAGAGCCAGCCCGAGCTGTCGGTCTTCACCACCGGCGCCTGGACATAGCCGATCTTGCCCTTGACCGGGGACTTCGCGGCCTCCAGCGACCCGGCGGCCGAGGTGGCGTCGTACCACATGGCGCTCTTGCCCTGGGTGAGGTTGTTCAGGCACTCGGCGAAGCCCGACTGGGCCGCACCGGCCTCACCGTGCTTGCGCACCAGGTCGACGTAGAACTTGGTCGCCTTGGTGAACTCGGGCGAGTCCAGCCGCGCCTTCCAGTCCTTGGTGAACCAGGTGCCGCCGAAGGTGTTGACCACCGTGGTGAGCGGGGCCATCAGCTCGCCCCAGCCGGGCAGTCCGCGCAGGCAGATGCCGTTCATCCCCTTGCGGGCGCCGTCCACCTTGGACGCGATGTCCGCGACCTGCTGCCAGGTGGGCCGCTCGGGCATCTTCAGATGCTTCTCGGCGAGGACGTCCTTGCGGTACATCAGGAACGACGACTCACCGTAGAAGGGCTCGGCGTAGAGCTTGCCGTCCTCGGCGGTCAGCGACTGCCGCATCGAGGGGAGGACGTCCTTCTGGTCGAATGCCTTGTCCTTGGCGGCGTAGCCGTCCAGCGGCATCAGCCAGCCGTTCTTCGCGTAGAACGGCACCTCGAAATTGCTGATGGTGGCCACGTCGTACTGGCGCGCCTGATTGGCGAAGTCCTGACTGATCTTGTCGCGGACCTCGTTCTCGGGCATCAACGTGAAATCGACCCTGATGCCCGTTTCCTTGGTGAAGTACTTCTTGGTGAGCTTTTGCAGGTCCACCATCTGCGGGTTGTTCACCATCAGGACGCGGATGGTCTTGTCGCCTGAGCTGCCGCCCCCCATACCGGCGCAACCGGTCAGGAGCGCGCCCGCGGTCAGGGCCACCACCGGTATCCGGGCAGCACGAAGAGTCAGGACTGGCATAACGGGTCCAATCGAAGGGACGTGGGGAAGGAAAACAGCGGGGGAGGGCGTCAGACCCTGACGATCTGGGGGCCCAGCAGCGAATAGCGGTGTGCCTCGGTCAGCGGCAGACCCGTGTCGGTCACGATCGTTTCGAAGTCCGAGACATCTGCGAACCGGCAGAAGCTGACGGCTCCGAACTTGGTGTGCACCCCGGAGAAGATCTTCCGCCGGGACACCCGCACCACCTGCGCCTTGACCTCGCTGACCGCCGGATCAGGGGTGGTCAGGCCGTACTGGCGGGAGATGCCGTTGGCGCCGATGAACGCCAGGTCGATGACGAAGCCCGAGAGCATATGGGTCGCCCAGTGGTCGACGGTGGCCATCGTGCCCCCGCGCACCCGTCCGCCGAGGAGCAGCACGGTGGTGTTGTCACGGGTGGCGAGGCCGGTGGCGGTCGTGAGGGACGCGGTGATCACGGTGAGCGGCCGGTCCCTGGGCAGGGCCTCCGCGATCAGCTGCGGGGTGAATCCCTCGTCGATGAAGACCGTCTCGGCGTCGCCCAGCAGATCGGCCGCCGCGGTCGCGATCCGCGACTTCTCCGGTACGTGCATGGTGGTGCGGAAGGCGAGGGTGGTCTCGAAACCGGCGCTCTCCACGGGGTAGGCGCCGCCATGGGTACGCCGCACCAGTCCGTGCTGTTCCAGGACCCGCAGATCGCGGCGCACCGTCTCCTTGGACACCCCGAGGTCGGCGGCGAGCTTGCCGACGTCGACGACGCCGGCACGGCGAGCCGTGTCGAGGATCTCCCGACGGCGTTCCTCCGCGTCCACGCCGCACCTCCTGCCTAGGTCTTTCGGCTTGCGTGGCAGTTTTACAAGCGTGCAACAGGGGAAGCCAGCCTTGGCACCACAGAGATCGTGACCGTATGCGCCCGTTTCACAACCGTTATAAGAGCAGCTCAGGACGGATGACGCAACGGACGGTGAGGAACCCGGCTGCCTGGTTGTCCACCCGGTGGGCCCGTTTCTCGCCCGTTTGCCGAAAGAGGGCGTGAACGGAGCCCGTCCGGGCGGGTTCAGATACTGGGGAATGCCCGAACGGACATGTGCTAAGGCGGCCCTAAAGGCGGGTCAGCGCCCCGGAGGCGTCGAGAATCCGGCTCGCGACCTTGACCGAGTCCACCAGCGGGTGGAGCGCCAGGGCCCGCAGGGCCGCACCGCGGGCGATGCCCGAATCGCTGCCCGCTTCGGTCGTGGCCGCCTCGATGGCCGAGCGCTCCACCGCCTTGATCGACAGCATCAGGCCGAGCTGGTCCGGCGCCACCGCGCCGGTCGCCAGCGGCCGCGCGCCGCCCGCGTCCACCAGACAGGGCACCTCCACCACGGCGTCCTCGTCAAGACCGGGGACGGCCGTCCGGTTGCGTACGTTGAGGATCAGCGTGGCGCGCTCATCGCGGGCGATCGCCCGCATGATGGCCAGCGCGATCCGGTCGTAGCCGCCGCCGTCCAGATCGCAGGAGTCGCGCTCCCAGCCGCCGGTGGCCTCACGGCTCTCGGCCATGTACGTGGCCTCGCGCTCCAGCCGGGTGCGCTCCCACTCCCGGAGCGCCCCGGGCGCGCCCGAGCCCGCCGTCTCGTAGAACCGGGCCTGCTGGTCGCGGAGGAACTCGCCACGGGTGGCCGGGGCCTGCCGGATCGAGGCCACCGCCTCCCGGTTGAAGTAGTAGTAGTGCAGATACTCGTTGGGCAGCGCGCCCAGCGCCCGCAGCCACTCGGCGCCGAAGAGCTTGCCCTCCTCGAACGACTCCAGGGCGGCGGTGTCGCCGAGCAGCTCCGGCAGCCGGTCCCGGCCGTCCACCACCACCCGGCGCAGCCAGCCCAGATGGTTCAGGCCCACATAGTCGTACGTGGCCCGGTCCGGGTCGGCGCCGACCGCCCGCGCGGCGCGGCGGCACAGGCCGACCGGGGAGTCGCAGATGCCGATCACCCGGTCGCCGAGCACCCGCTGCATCGCCTCGGTGACCATGCCCGCCGGGTTGGTGAAGTTGATGACCCAGGCGCCCGGCGCCACGGTGGCGATCCGCTCGGCGATCCGCAGCGCCACCGGCAGGGTGCGCAGCCCGTAGAGCACTCCGCCCGCGCCGACGGTCTCCTGCCCCAGCACCCCCTCGCCGAGCGGAATCCGCTCGTCGCTCGCCCGGCCCTCCAGACCGCCGACGCGGATGGCCGAGAAGACGAAGTCGGCGCCGCGCAGCGCCTGATCGAGATCGGTGGTGGCCCGGACCGCGGGGGCGGTGGGGCGGCCCGTGGCCTGCTCGGCCAGGACCGCGCGGATCGCGTCCAGCCGGCGCTGGTCGGTGTCGTACAGCACCAGTTCGGTGCAGCGCCCCGCCTCGTCCCCGGTGTCATCGAGCAGCGCCCGGTACACCAGGGGCATACGGAACCCCCCGCCGCCCAGCACGGTCAGCCTCATACGGTCACTACCTCCACATCGCCCTCGCGGAACACGGCGAGCGTCGCCGGGTCGGATGTCCTGTTGGTGATCAGGGTGTCGATGCCCTCCGGTCCGCAGATCCGGGCGAGGCCGGTGTCACCGGGGAACTTTCCCGCGGTGACCAGCAGCACCACCTCCCGGGCCGCGCCGAGCATGGCCCGTTTGACCGGCACCTCCACATGGGTGCTGTCCAGCACGCTGCCGTCGGGGAGCACCCCGCTCGCGCCGAGGAAGAGCCGGCCGACCCGCAGCTGGCGGATGTTGGACTCGGTGAGGAAGCCGACCACGGAGCGGTAGTTGGCGCGCACCTGCCCGCCCAGCAGGATCAGGGTCACCTTCGGGTCGTCGCGCAGCTCGTCGTAGACCGCGAGATTGCTGGTCACCACGGTGACCGGACGGCCGCGCAGCAGCTTGGCGAGCTGGAGGGTGGTGGTGCCGATGTCCAGCAGCAGCACATCGCCGTCCGCCACCAGCTCCGCGGCGGCCCGGGCCACGGCCTCCTTGTCGGCCAGGTCGTCGACCACCACCTCGCTGAACGGGCGCTCCTCGTCCTGGGTGGGCGCCGCCACCGCGCCGCCGTAGACCCGGGTGAGCCGGCCCGCCCGGCCCAGCTCGGTGATGTCCCGCCGGGCCGTGGCCTCGCTGACGCCGAGACGCGTGGCGATCTCCCCGATGGGCAGCACGCCCTCCTCGCCGAGGATGCTCAGCAGCTTCTCGTGGCGGCTCTCTCGCAGCATGGTGGCAACGTACTCCAGGTGAGCGAGTGTGCGCGACTCTGATCGACCTCTTGCATTCACCCCAGGTGAGGTGCAAGGTGTCGCTCACGTAACCAGGGTCCTCCTGACGGATTCCCGTGGGCGAGAGAGCGCGCCGGGCGTCGCGACGCCGCGGAGATCCGTCAGGAGGGCCCTGGGCGCGAACAGGCCCCGCCGAACAAGGAAAGGCACGTCGGTGAGCACCACGGCCGCAACCCCTGATCCGATCCACCCGATCCACCCGATCGACCCGCTCGCGGCGCTGCGCGCCCCCACGGACCCCGAGCACGACGTCTACCTCACCGGCACCGTGTTCCTGGACATCATCTTCACCGGGCTCGACCACGCCCCCGTCCGCGGCACCGAGTCCTGGGCGCGCGGTATGGGATCGAGCCCCGGCGGCATCGCCAACATGGCCACCGCCCTGGCCCGGCTGGGCCTGCACACCACGCTCGCCGCCGCCTTCGGCGCCGATGTCTACGGCGACTACTGCTGGGAGAGCCTGGCCCTCGGCGAGGGCGTGGACCTCACCCCCTCCCGCCGCGTCCCCGGCTGGCACTCCCCGGTCACCGTCTCCATGGCGTACGAGGGCGAGCGCACCATGGTCACCCATGAGCACCCGGCCCCACCGCCCGCCGTCCGGGGCGCGCCGCCGCCCTCCCGCGCCGGTGTGGCCACCTTCGAACCGGGGCGTCAGGAGGACTGGGTGCGCCGGGCGCACGCCCAGGGCAGCAAGATCTTCGCCGATGTCGGCTGGGACGAGACCGGCCGCTGGGACCCCGCCGCGCTCCCCGATCTGCCCTACGCCCACGCCTTTCTGCCCAACGCCGCCGAGGCCCAGCGCTACACCCGCACCGACAGCCCCGAGCGGGCGGTGCGCGCCCTGGCGGAGCTGGTGCCGATCGCCGTCGTCACCCGGGGCGCCGAGGGCGCCGTGGCCATCGACTCGGTCTCCGGGGAGCGCGCCGAGGTGCCCGGGCTGCCCGTGGACGCGCTGGACCCGACCGGGGCGGGCGATGTCTTCGTGGCCGGATTCCTGACCGGCACGCTCGCGGGCTGGCCGCTCGCCGACCGGCTCGCCTTCGCCAACCTCACCGCCGCCCTCTCCGTCCAGCACTTCGGCGGCTCCCTGGCCGCGCCCGGCTGGCCGGAGGTGGCCGCCTGGTGGAACCGTGCGCGGCGGGCGGCCGGTGACGGCGGGGCGGACGCGGCCGGACTCGCCCGCCGCTACGCCTTCCTGGGCGATCTGATCCCGGACCGGGTGCACGGCTGCCCACGGCTGCGGGCCCTGCCCACCATCGGCTTCCGGGTGCATGACAGTGCCCAACGGTCCTGACGGTCCTGATCACCGCATCGAGGAGAACCCCATGGAACTCGCCCGTACCGGGGCGTGCCGGCCACGCGGCAGAGCCGTCCCGGCCGCGCTCGCCATCGGTGTCGTCCTGCTCGCCGCGGGGTGCGTCCCCGGCACCGACGGCTCGGGGGCCGCCGGTGCCGGGACCGGCGCGGCCACCGCCATACCCGATCCGGCGAAGGCCGGAAAGACCACGCTGACCGTATGGGACCAGGAGATACGCGGCGGGACCAACGGCGAGATACAGCAGCTGAACCGGGAGTTCGAGCGGAAGTACCCCAATGTGCGGATCAAGCGGGTCGCCCGGAGCTTCACCGATCTGAAGACCACCCTGAAGCTGGCCGTCTCCGGCAACCATCCGCCCGATGTCATCCAGGCCAACCAGGGCTACCCCGATATGGTGGCCTTCGTCCGGGCCGGGCTGCTCGCCCCGCTGGACAACTACGCCGGGATCTACGACTGGAACACCCGCTACCCCGCGACCCTGCTGAACCTCAACCGGGTCTCCGCCGACGGCGCGGACTTCGGCAGGGGCCGGCTGTACGGCATCTCCCAGACCGGGGAGTACATCGGCCTCTACTACAACAAGGAGCGGCTGAAGCAGGCGGGGCTCCAACCCCCGCGCACCTGGGGCGAGTTCACCGACGGCCTGGCCAAGCTCAAGGACCGCGGCGAGCTGCCGATCCAGTTCGGCAACCTCGACAAGTACCCCGCCATCCACAGCTTCGGGGTGCTGCACGACCAGCTCGGCGCCGCCGACGCCCGTGACACCGTCCTCGGCCGCGGCGGCGGTTTCGACAACGCCGCCACCAAGAGCGCCGCGGCCACCCTCGCCGACTGGGCGAAGCGCGGCTATCTGCCCGGCGGCGCCAACGGCCTCGGCTACGACGACGCGGCCAAGAAGTTCGCCTCCGGCGACGGCGCGTATCTGCTGACCGGCACCTGGCAGCTGGCTGACCTGAAGAAGTCCATGGGGGACAACCTGGGCATCATGCCGCCCCCGCCCGCCAAGGCCGGCGGCGACCCCGTCACCACCGGCGGCCAGGGCCTGGCCTGGTCCATCACCTCCCGCTCCCGCCACCCGGAGGTGGCCGCCGCCTATCTGGACTTCCTCACCGACGCACACGCCGCCGATGTGATGACCCGGCACGGAGTGCTGCCCGCCGTGCCCGCCAAGGCCGCGGCGGGGGTGAGCCCGGACAGCGTCGACGGCCAGATGATCGCCGGATGGAAGCGGCTGAGCGCGGCCGATGGACTCGTCCCGTACCTGGACTACTCCACCCCCACCTTCTACGACACCCTCTCGGCCGCCCTCCAGGGCGTGGTCAGCGGCAAGACCTCCCCGGACGGCTTCGCCGCGACGCTCCAGAAGGACTACGGCGCCTTTATGAAGAAGCGGCGCGAGCAGCACACCTCGGCGGGACCCCGATGAGGCTCGCCGCCCTGACCAGGGCCTACCGCCGCCGCGCGCCCGGCGAACCGCGCGCCATCGGCTACCTCTACATCCTGCCCGCGGTGATCGTGTACGCCGTCTTCCTGCTCTACCCCTTCGGGCAGTCGGTGTGGCTGTCCTTTGTGCACTGGGACGGGCTGACGGTCGCCACCCCCGCCGGATTCGACAACTACCGAGCGCTGTTCACCGATCCGAGCCTGCGCGCCCCCTTCCTCCACGCGCTGCTGCTGCTCGTCTTCTACGCCGCCCTGCCGGTGGCCATCGGGCTGCTGCTGGCCGCCGTGATGTCCCGGGCCCGGATCCGGGGGATGACCTTCTTCCGTACGGTCCTGTTCCTGCCGCAGGTCCTCGCGCTGATCGTGGTCGGGGTGGCCTGGCGCTCGATCCTCGCCCCCGACGGGCTGCTCAACGACGCCCTCCGCGCGGTCGGCCTCGGCGGGCTCGCCCGCCCCTGGCTCGGCGACTACACCTGGGCGCTGCCCGCCGTGGGCGTCGTTGGCACCTGGGTCGGCACCGGGCTGTGCATGGTCCTCTTCCTCGCCGGGGCCCAGCGCATCCCGCGCGAGCTGTACGAGGCGGCGCGGATGGACGGCGCCGGGCCGCTGCGCGAGTTCCGCACCGTCACCCTGCCCGGTCTGCGGCCGCAGATCGCGGTGGCGCTCACGCTGACCATCGTGGCCGGGCTGCGCAACTTCGACCTGATCTACATCACCACCAGCGGCGGCCCCGGAAACGCCACCTCCGTACCCGCCTACGAGGTCTACCACCGGGCCTTCGAGACCAACCAGGTCGGCTCGGCCGCCGCCGTCGGCGTGGCCCTCACGGTCCTGATCTTCGTCCTGACCGTCACGGTCTCCCGGCTCGTGGAAGGGCGGCGGCCATGACCACACGCCTGGAACGCAACGTCACCTACGGGATCCTCGCCCTCTTCACCGTCATCGCCCTCACCCCCGTGATCGGCATCCTCGCCACGGCCTTCGGCTCACAGAACTCGCTGGACACGGGCTTCTCGCTGCCCAGGGACGGGCTGCACTGGAGCAACTTCGCCGACGCCTGGAGCCGTGGCCACTTCGGCACCTATCTGGGGAACTCGGTGCTGGTCACGGCGGTCGTGGTGGCCGCCACCACCGTGCTGGCCATCCTCGCCGCGTACGCCTTCGGGGTGATGCGCTTCCCCGGCTCCACGGTGCTGTTCCACCTCTTCGTGATCGGGCTGACGCTGCCCCAGGAGGCGCTGGTCGTCCCCCTCTACTTCGATCTGCGCTACGCCGAACTCACCGACAGCTACTGGGCGTTGATCCTGCCGCAGACCGCGCAGTCCCTGGCCTTCGGGGTCTTCTGGATGCGCACGTACTTCCGCGGCAGCGCACGGTCGGTGATCGAGGCGGCCCGGATCGACGGGGCGAACACCTGGACCACGCTGTGGCGGGTGCTGGTCCCGATGGGCCGCCCGGCGATCTCCACCATGGTCGTGATCACCTTCATGTGGACCTGGAACGAGTTCCTGATGGCCCTGGTGATGGTCAGCGACGAGGCCCACCGCACGGTCCCCCTCGGCCTCGCCTTCTTCCAGGGCCAGCACAGCTCCGACGCGGCGCTGCTCGCGGCGGCCTCGGTGCTCATCGCCCTGCCCGTGGTCGCGGTCTACGTGGCACTCCAGCGCCGGTTCATCGAGGGCATGCTGGGCGGGGCGGTGAAGGAGTGAGCCCGGCGGGTGCCGTCAAGCCGAGGGGGTGCGGCTGACCGGGCGGCCGAGGCGGGCCACGGCGCGGGCGAAGGCGGCCGCGTCGTGCACCGCCGCCCCGCCCGTGTCGTTGTTGAAGTACACATAGACCTCCGCGTCGGCCGGCCAGGCGTCCTCGATCCGCCGCGCCCAGGTGGTCAGCGCCTGGCGCCCGTAGCGCGGGGCCGGGCGGGCGAGGCCGCCGTGGAAGCGCAGATACCCCCACCCCGCGGTCCGCCACAGCGGGGTGGCCGGGCGGGAGCCGGAGTCGGCCCAGCACAGCGCGGCCGCGCGGCGCTCCAGCACCGCGCGGATCTCCTCGGTCCACCAGGAGGTGTGCCGGGGCTCTACGGCCACCCGGGTCCCGGAGGGGAAGCAGCCCAGACAGCGGTCCAGCAGCTCGCCGTCGGCGCGCAGGGTGGGCGGCAACTGCACCAGCACCGGGCCCAGCCGGTCGCCGAGCCCGGCCGCATGGGACATCAGCCGCTCCACCGGCTCCTCCGGATCGCGCAGCCGCTTGATGTGGGTGAGGTAGCGGCTCGCCTTCAGCGCCATCACAAAGCCCTCGGGCAGCCGCTCCCGCCAGGTGGCGAACTGGTCGTACGAGGGAAGCCGGTAGAAGGCGTTGTTGCTCTCCACCGTGGCGAAGGCTCGGGTGTACTCCTCCAGCCACAGCCGCTGCGGACAGCCCTCGGGGTAGAGATCGCCGCGCCAGTCCCGGTACTGCCATCCCGAGGTGCCGATCAGGGCGGTCATGCCTCGCCCGGATGCCAGGGCGGCCACTGCCCGGGCCGGTCCTCCCAGTGCACCTGGGCCGGGTCGTCGAGGTCGATATCGGGGAAGACCTGCCGGACGCGCGGCGCGAACTCCTCCCGTTCCAGCGGCTCGCACCCCAGGCCACGCAGCCGCACCAGCCGGTAGCGGGCGTCGGCCTCGATTGACTCGACGAAGACGGGGTAACCGGACTCGTCCGGGTCTGTGGCGTTCTCCATACCTCCAGGGTGCCGGGTCTCCGGTATCCGCGCGCCCCGGCCACCGGCCGGGAACCGCCGGTGCGCGGACGGGCGGACCGGCGGCTTGATATCGGGACGAGTCTTCAGGAGCGGGGGTGAGTCATGATCTTCACCGACCGGACGGACGCCGGGCAGCGCCTCGGCGAGGCACTGCGCCCCTTGGCGGATGAGAAACCGGTCGTGCTCGGGCTGCCGCGGGGCGGGGTGCCGGTGGCCTTCGAGGTGGCCCGGGCGCTCCATGCGCCCCTGGACGTGATCATCGTCCGTAAGCTCGGCGTCCCCTACCACCGGGAGCTGGGGTTCGGCGCCATCGGCGAGGGCGATGTACGGGTCATCCACGAGGCGATCGTGCGGATGAGCCGGGCCGATCAGGAGGACCTCGCCGAGGTGGAGCGGACCGAGCGGGAGGAGCTGGACCGCAAGGCGCACCGGTTCCGCCGGGGCCGCTCGCGGATCCCGGCCGAGGGCCGCACCGTGGTCATCGTGGACGACGGCATCGCGACCGGCGCCACGGCCCAGGCCGCCTGCCGGGTGGCACGGGCCCAGGGAGCCGCGCGAGTGGTCCTCGCCGTGCCGGTGGCGCCACCGGACGCGGTCGCCGCGCTGCGCGAGGACGCGGACGAGGTGGTCGCCCTCTCCACCCCCTCGGACTTCGCGGCGGTGGGGGAGTGGTACGAGGACTTCTCGCAGACCGCGGACGACGAGGTGGTGGAGTTGCTGTCCCGGTCGACCGGAGAGACCGGTGAGGCGCATCCTGGAAGGTGACGCAGGAGGTGAGCGCGATGGAGACGATCGTGGGATGCGACATTCAGATGGAGTTCCGTGAGATCGGCCCGCTGACCGAAGCGGTCGTCCGGCTGAGGATGCACGACGGCACGGAGATGCTGGCCCAGGGCCGGGCCAACCGCAACCCCGACGACCCGGCACAGCCGAGGGTCGGCGAGGAGATCGCGGCGGCGCGGGCACTGACCAATCTGGCGCACCGGCTGATCGGCAAGGCGGGCGGCGACATTGAGGAAGTCACCCATTCCAAGGCGCATTTGGTGATGTAAGGCCGTTGAGGCGAAGGAGCGTCCGCCGCGGTGGACCACCGCGGGCGGAGGCTCCTGTGCGTGTGCACGGGCGCGCACTGTCCGTGTGCGGGCTCGTTCAGCGGTGGCCGAGGGTGAGCTGCTGGCCGGGCCGGATCAGATCCGGGTCGGCGCCGATGACCTGGCGGTTGATCTCGTAGAGCCGCTCCCAGCCGCCCGCCACTCTCTCCCGGTCCGCGATCCGGGAGAGGGTGTCGCCGCGGACGACGGTGTACGACCCGGCCCGGGGCTGGGCCTTGGCCGGTGGTTCGGGCACGGCCTTCGGGACGATGAGCAGCGGCTCGGCCCTCGTGGTCGTGACGGCCGTGACGGTGGTGGCGGTCGGGCTCGGCGAGGTGGGCGTGGGGGCTGAGGCGGCGTTCGCCTGGCCGATGCCGATGAGCGGCAGGGCGACGCCGGCACCGCCCGCGGTGATCGCGAGCGAGGTGCGGGAGACACGGTGGGGCCGGGGCCGGCGATGACGTCCGCGTGCTGCCATGGAGTCCTTCTTCCTGTCCTGGTACGGCAGTTGGCGAGTGCGATGGCTGCCGAACAGTAATCCCAGGGTTCTGGAGTGGACAAGGCGTTCGGGTGTTTGCGGTAGAGAATCCAATGTGAGGAATTTGCGCGCCGACGCGATCAATGTGCCCCGGACATAAGAGCCCGCGCGCGGGGAAGGGAGACCCAAGGGGGAATGCGCGGGAGGCATCGGGGCACCCGCCCTCGATGCCGGTGGCCCGGCAGACGGCTGACCTCGGGAGGTCGCTCATGAGTCAACGGAACGGTTCGGCTCCTCGGCGCACGGCTCGACGCACGGCGGCAGCGCGGTCCCGGCCGCCCGTCTTATGCGCCTTGCTGATCGGCGCGCTGGCCACGGTCACCGCGTGCGGCAGCGACACCGGGGACGGGGACTCCGCGCGGCGCGCCCCGTCCGTCACCTCCGCCTCCTCCGCCGCGCCACCCTCCTCTCCTTCGGCCGCCTCCTCCGCCTCTTCGGACAGCGGCTCCTCCCGGAACGAACGGCCCGCCTCGCGGACCGCGCAGTCCCCTCCGCCCTCGCCCCCGTCCTCCTCGCGGCCCGCCGCCGCGTCCGGGGTGCGCCGCGTCTGCTCCAAGGCGCAGTTGACGCTGGCGGTGGGCCGGATGGACATCGGCGCCGGCAATGTGTACCTGCCCCTGGTGTTCACCAACAAGTCGACCAGGACCTGCACCCTCACCGGATACCCCGGTGTCTCGCTGCTCGACTCCACCGGCGCGGTGATCGGTGACCCCGCCACCCGGCGCGGCCCCACCCGCTCCCCGGTCTCGCTGCCGCCCGGCGGCAGCGCCTCGAGCAGTCTGCACACGCTCAACGAGGGCATGAACGACACCCCGTGCCGGCGCACCGCCGCGCGGATCCGGGTCTATCCGCCGGATTCCTTCGACGCGATGAGCGTCCCGGCCGGGTCGTTCCGGGTGTGCGGAGGCGTGTTCGAGGTCGAGACGACGCAATCCGGAACGGGCGGATGACACCGGCATATCGGGGGGCTCCCGGGCGCGCGGAAGTGACCGAAAATCTTGACAACGCAGGCGCCGACTGGCCGTGTTCACTCTTTCGCAATCAAAAGGGGTAAGACACCATGGGGATGCCTCATATGAGCCATTAGGGAGCGTCCGGAGGGGGACGGTGTCATGGAGCGGGTCGCGACCGAGGTCGAGACAGAGCTGCTGGACCTTTCGGGGGCGACACTCGAAGACCTCGAGCGACACGAAGGGCTTTCCGCGGTGACGGAGCGGCTGCTCGACATCGTCCAGTGCCCGCCGACGGTCGGCGGCAACTCGTCGTCGTCGGAAGGCTGTGGGTCAGTCAGCCCGCTATGACGCCCTCTTCCACGCGGGGTCTCAACCATCGTTTGTCGGCGGAGAGTTTCGCCGAATTGGCGCGGGGCTCGGGCGGCCCTTCGGCGGTGGCCGAACTCAGGTCGGGACAGCGCAGCCGGGCCATGCTGCTGCTCCACGCCCTGGTGGACATCGCTTCCGCGCACCCCGCCCTGCCCGGTCCCCTTCCTCCGCCCCGGGACGCCTGGCACCTGCTGATTCGGGCCGAGAACCGCTCCCCGGCAGCCGTGGACACATTGCTGCTGCACCCTCCTGCGGGCGTATGGCTCAACCGCTGTCTGCGCAGGCTGCGCGGTCTGGAACCGGGTGCCGGACCGCTGTGGAGCGCGGTCGGACATCTGCATGCCATAGCGGCCTCGGCGGCACTTCTCGCCGGAATCGACTTTCGCGGCGCTGTTCCGGCCCGCGAGGGGGCGGTGATGTTGCCCGCCCTGGGACTCGCCCGCATTCCGGACACCACCGATGTCGCCGAGGTCGTCGGATACGGCGGGAAGGCGGCGGTGTTATCCGGCCCCTATTCGGTGACGCTGCCCGCCGACTTCTCCGAGGACGCTCCCGGTTGGCACGGTCTGCGGCGGCTGCGCGGAGAGCACGCGGGGATTGTCTGCACCCCCCTTGTCGATGACCTCGATCCCTATCGCGACTTTCTCCGGATCCGGGACCCGGAGCGGCTCGGCGACGAAGAGTGGCAGGGCTGGCAGGAGCGATTCGGCAATGCGTGGCGGCTGGTCTCGGAGCAGCGCCAGGTGAACCCGCGGGGAATCGGAGCCTGCCTGTCCTCCGTCGTGCCCGTGCCGTACGACGCCTGGCCCGAACCGTTCAGCGCCTCGTCGCCGGAGGCCTTCGGTTGTGTGCTGCTCAACGGGGCCACGGACCCGCTGACCCTCGCCGCCGCGCTGGTCCACGAGGCCCAGCACATCAAACTCAGCGCCCTGATGGACCTGGTGCCCCTGATCGAAGGGGGCCTGGAGAAGATTCACTACGCGCCCTGGCGGCTGGACCCGCGACCGCTGCGCGGGCTCCTTCAAGGGGTGTACGCGTTCCTGGGCGTGACCGGGTTCTGGTGGGACCGACTGCGGCGCGCCGAGCCCGGACCGGCCCGGGACACCGCCGCGTTCGAGTTCGCCCTGCGCCGGGCCCAGACCGCCTCGGGGCTGCGCACGCTCCTCACCCATGCCGAACCGACGCCCCGGGGCGAGGAGTTCCTCCACCGGCTGGAGGGACGGCTGACCCTGTGGCTCGCGCAGCGGGTGCCCTCCGTACCGGCGCGCCTGGCGTCCGACCTGATCCACGATCACCGGCTCGTCCACCGCATGCGCCACCTGGCGGCGGACCCGGAGCCGACCGCACAGTGGGCGCGGGCCTGGCGGGAGCGGACCGACCCGCCCGGAGAGCTGCCCGGGACCTCCGTCCGGCCGACCCGCCCCGAGGCGCCGTCGCGCCCCGCGCTCGCCCGGCTCCGGCTCGCGGATCCGGCCGGGTTCGCCCGGCTGCGCGAGGGCGGGGGAGCGGGGCTGGCCGGGGGCGGTCCCGCCCCCGGCCCGGCCGACCTCGACTGGGCCGCGGGGGACACCGCGGCCGCGCTGCGCGGCTACCGGGCCCGCCTGGAAGCGGACCCGGACGACATCGCGGCATGGGCGGGGCTCGCGCTCAGCCTGCCGGACGGCGCGGCGAGGACGACACTGCTCAACCACCCCGAACTGGCCCTGGCCGTCCACCGGGAGCTGCGCACCGCGCCGGGCACGGGTCCCGATCCGGTCGCTCTGGCCCGGTGGATGGGGACGCGTACGCGCGAGTGATCGGGACGCGTACGCGCGAGTGAACGGGCGCGGCGCGGGCCCCGCGAACGGATCCGCGGACGGCGGCTCAGATGGAGATCGCCTCCACATCGCAGTCCGCCCGGATGCCCCGGGCCGCCGCGACCGTCGCCGGGTGGTTGGCCGTCAGCACCCGGCGCAGCCGGCCGAGCGCGTCCTGGTGCAGCTCCTCCGCCCGCCTGCCCTCGCCCAGCGCGCGCAGGTCCCCCGACAGATTGACCGCACACGCGAGCGTGGTGGGATGGTCCGCACCGAGCCGGGACCGGCAGGCCGCCAGGGTCGTGGTGTCCAGGTCGTGGGCCTCCTGGTAGTCCGCGAGGGTGTAGTGGTCGCTGGCCATGTGGATGGCACAGGCCAGCGCCGTGGGGTGGTCGGCCGCCAGCCGCTCGACGAGCACCGGCAGCGTCTCCTTGTTCAGCGCCAGCGCCTCATCCGTCTCGCCCAGCAGCCGCAGCGTCACGGCGAGGTCGGTCGCCGCGCCCAGGGTCGCCGGATGCCGTTCCCCCAGCAGGACGCGCATCTCGTCGAGGCATTTCCGGCCCAGCTCACGGGCGCCCTCCAGATCGGCGGTCTGCCGCAGATCCATCGAGAGGGCCAGGGCCGTGATGGTGATGTGGAGGTTGGGCTCGGTGTAGCGCAGCCGGTAGCGCTCCAGCACCTCCCGGCTGAGGTCCAGGGCGCCCTCGTGGTCGCCCGCCTTGCGACGCGCCACGGCGAGGTTGCGCAGGGCGAAGACCCCGATGGGCGCGTTCGGCGGGAGCGATTGACGGGCGCGGGCGCAGGTCTGCTCCAGCATGTCGCGGGCGGCCAGGTAGTCCCCGCCCTCGCGGACGTCGATGCTGAGGTTGGCCTCCACCAGAATGGTGAGCAGGGCGTCCTCGCCGAGCACCAGACCGGCGGTGCGCCGGGCGCCCTCGTCCAGCTGCCGGGCGCGCTCGTAGTCCCCCACCGCCCGCAGTGCCAGGGCGTAGTCGTTCACCGCGCCGATGGAGTACGGGTCCTCGTCCCCGAAGAGCCGCAGGGTCCTGGTCCAGCGATCCTTCTCCAGCTCCACGTATCGCGCGTAGTCGCCCTGGTAGCGGGTGTCGACGGCGACCGCGCCCTGCGTCACCAGGGTGTTCTCGTGGTCGTCGCCGTCCTTGGCACGCTGGAGCTCCAGCGTCCGGCGGTTGAGCTCCCGGGCCTCCTTGAAGTGGCCGAGCACGGTCAGGGCATGGCCCAGGGTCCGGGAGACCGCCAGCGTCTCCGCACTGTCCTCACCGAGCGTTTCCACCCACTGCCGCCGCACCTGGTTGCCGAGCTCCAGCGCTCCCTCGTGGTCCCCCCAGATGAAGAGGAAGCGGACCAGGTTCCGCACCATCTGCCGCACCCATTTGTCGTCGCACTCCATCGCGCGCGACGCCCGGACATGGGAGAGGAGGTCGGCGTACCGCCCCCAGTTCGCGGGAGTCACGTCGTTGGGGTCGCCGACGGCCAGCAGCACATGGGCGCTGTGCCGCATGTCCGCCTGCTGCTGGGTGGACATCTGGCCGATCAGGACGGCCTGCACCAGCCGGTGCATCTCGATCGTGTTGCTGCGGTGATTGATCTTGATCAGGGCGTAGCGGTTGATCTCACGGATCGCGTGGCCGAGCCTGATGGGGTCCTGAAGCACCTCCGACAGCTCGGGCGAGAGCGACACCCCCCGCACACCGGAGAAGAGCCGCCGGGAGATCGGCTCGGGTGCGAAGAACGAGCACATCTGGAGGAGCTGGAGGGCACCGGGATGGGTTTCGGCCAGCCGCCGCAGCGACATGTTCCAGGCGGCGGCGACCGGTTCGGGGTAGTCCACCGGAACGCCCGCCGCCAGCAGTTCATTGCGGCGGGTGGAGACATCGGCCCGTTCGTCCTCGAAGACCTGGAGATACTCGTCGACCGGCATCCCCGTCTCGGTGAGCCACGCGGCCGCCTGCTCGATGGCCAGCGGAAGGTCCCCCAGGGCGTCGGCGACCCGGTCCGCCTGTTCGCGCGGCAGCTCCGGCCCCCGGCGGCGCAGCAGCTCGATGCTCTCCTCCCGCTCGAAGACGTCCACCTCGACGGTGCGGGCGGCGCGCGACCACTGGGCGTTCCTCGAGGTGACCAGGATCCGGCCCGGCCCGCCCGCGGGGAAGAACGGCCGAACCGTCTCCAGCTCCTCGGCGTTGTCGAAGACCAGCAGCCAGTTGCGGCACGGGCGTCCGGTGCGGAGCGCGTCGAGCACGCTGGGCACGGCCGTGTTGGCCTCCATGCCCGCGTGCAGCCCGAGCCGGTCGGCGAGCTGGACCAGCGCCTGGCGGATCTGCTCGGGGCGCTCCGCCGGGATCCACCACACCGCGTCGTAGTCGGCGGCGTGCTGATGGACGTACTCCAGGGCGATCTGTGACTTGCCCACCCCGCCGAGCCCGTGCAGGGCCTCGGGCAGCACGGCGGCGGTGCCCTCGCTCCTCAGCCGCTCGTGGAGGGTGTCGAGCAACGTCTGCCGCCCGGTGAAGTTGTTGTTCCGGGGCGGTACATTTCCCCAGATGGACGGGGGTTCCCCGGGCTGGCGCTCCTCCACGGTGGGCAGGGTCCGGGCAGCGGTCACGGACACGAATGTTCCTCTCAGATGCTCCCCCGCCGGACCCGGCGTGCCGTGCGCCGGCGGGGATGGTGAATCGTCGGCCTGGGACAGCGGGTCTGTTCGGGGAGTGGAGTCAGTCATGGCCGCAACCGCCTCGGAGACCACATATTTTCCCCTGTGTGACGCGTCTTCAACTGGATCGGGCGGGCTTTCCCCCGAGCGGGCGAGCGCCTTATGGGCCAGGACAAGGGCGCGAAAGGAGCGCGCACCTTCCAGGTAGGGCCCGGAAAGAGCCTGGTAGACCTGTTCCTGAAGGCGGATGTACGGCAGCAGGCGCTCCGTCCTCGGCAGGTCTCCCACCGAGCCCGAGGGGTGGTTGAGCAGATCGCGCAGCATCAGCAGCGGTTTCCAGCGGCGGCCCAGCCGGTCCAGGACGCTGCCGAGGATGTACAGCGACTCGTCCCGCATCCCGGCGGACAGCAGCAGTTCGCGCACCCCGTCGTGGAACTCGTAGCCGATACCCGTCTCGTCCAGCGGGTCGGCGGTCCCCACCTTGCGCAGCAACCCGCCCAGCAGGACCTCGGCCAGATCGCCCGGGCTGCCCTGGGGCTGGTGGATGCCCTGCACGAACTCCATGACGGGAATGTTCAACGGGGCGGCGGCCAGCCGGGACGCCAGGCGGAAGGCGCTCGGCGAGGCGGTGGCGCGGAACCGGAAGACGCGGTCCCAGGCGTTCGGTTCCGGTTCGGGGTCCCATTGTTCGGCGGGCGCTCCGGGCAGCAGCGCCATCGTGTCCTCGCCGCGCGCCGACGGGCGGGCCACCAGCCGCGCCCAGTTGGCCATCCACCGCGCGTCCAGCTCCAGCACCGGGACCGGCGGCGCGCCGCCCGGCCAGGCACCGCCGTCCGCCCGCCGCCAGGTCCCGTTGGGCGCGCCCGGTTCGGGCACCCGCACCCGTACCCGTTCCGGCGCCACGCCGGTGTGGTGCCAGCGGCCCTGGCGTAATACGTGCAGCACCGCGACCGACGCGTGCCGCGCCCAGCAGGCCAACGCGCGCTGGGCGCTCTCGTCGGCCCAGGCCGCGCCGATGCCGTCGGTCAGTACCAGCACCGTCCGCTTGCCGCGCGGCTCCATCCCGGCCACCGGTGACCGGTCCCCGGCGGGTAACGGACGGTCGGTGTTCACCCGGTGCACCCGCACGTCCCGGAAGGCGCCGGTGCGTCGCAACACGGTGACCAGATGCGCGGCCGTCCGCCGCCACACCACCATCGAACTGCCGCGGTCCACCACCAGGACGGCGTCCATCCAGCGCTCGCGCACGGGCACCAGGTCGGGCACCCACAGCCCCTCGCGCGCCGCGCGCTCGGCCGTGGCCTCCTCGTCGACCTCCGTCTCCACCGGCGAGGGAGTGGTGCGCTTGAGCGGCCGCAGCGCCCGGGACAGGGCGCGCTCGGGCAGCGGCGGCCCGTCGGCGGACGGCCGGCGCGCGGGCACGAAGACCTCCGCGACGGTCGCCGGCTCCGCCTCGCCGGGCGGCGCGGAGACGCCGACCAGCTCCGCGGGAAGCGGCGGTTCCGACACCGCGGGCGCCCCCTCGGGGCCGGCGGCGGGGCGCTCCCCCCGCCGGTCCTGCCGCGGCTCGTCCGACGGCTCGTCACCCGGCGGCGGGGCGTCCGCCTCCGGTGTCCCGGGGAGGGGGCCGGGGGCCGGCGGTCCGGGGCCGCGGTCCGTCTCGGCCTTGCAGACCGCCAGCCACAGGGCGTCGGCGAGCTGCCGCCAGTCGAGGTCCCGTGGGCCCGGCCCGGCGGACCTGCCGCCTGGGTCGTGTGTCATGTCGAGCCCGCTGCGCTGTCCAGCCGGTGCCAGACGGCCCGCAGTAGCTCCTCCCACTCGGGCCCCGGAACATGCGACTGGGACGTCACCAGATACACCGCGTTGAGCAACTGATCCGCGGCCAGGCCGCCTTCGCGCTCGCTGCGCTCGACGAACATCTGGATCAGCTCCCGAGCACGCGGATCGTCGGCCCGCCCCAGATGCGCGGCCACGATCGCGGCGAGCCGGTCCGCGCCCGGGTCGGGCAGCCGCAGCTGGAGACAGCGCCGCAGGAACGCGGGCGGGAACTCCCGCTCGCCGTTGCTGGTGATGACGACGACGGGGAAGGCGCGGCAGCGCACCCGCCCCGAGGCGATGACGGTACCGCGCTCCGGGTCGTCGGTGAGGACCGATACGGCCGGGCGGCGTCTGCGGATGCGCACCAGCTCCGGGATGGAGTACTCGCCGGCCTCGAAGATGTCGAGGAGGTCATTGGGCAGATCGATATCGCTCTTGTCGAATTCGTCGATGAGCAGGACGCGCGGCAGGCGGTGCGGGAGCATCGCCGTGCCCAGCGGCCCGAGTTGGAGGAAGTCGCCGATGTCCTCCGGTCCGGGTTCGCGGCTGTCCCCCTCCGACGCCTGGCCGGCCGCGGCGGCGTGCACACGGCCGACGGCATCGTAGCCGTAAAGCCCGGACCGCAGGGTCGAACGCGTGGTGATCGGCCAGCGCAGCACCCGGCCCAGGCCCAACTCCCGGCTGATGCGGTACGCCAGTGTGGACTTGCCGGTGCCCGGGCGGCCGGTCACCAGAAGGGGACGCCTGAGGATCAGCGCCGCGTTGACGAGATCCGCCTCCTCCGGGTCGGAGCGCACACCCAGGGGGGTCGCGCCCAGCCGCCGGGCGGTGTCCAGCTCGTCCTCCGGCGGCGCCGGGGGCTCGGTCGGGGCGTCGTCCGCGTCCGATAACGCGCCGGACCTGCCGTTGCCCCCGACCGGGCAGGCCGAGACCCCGCCGAAGGCGCGCCACGGGGGCGGCGGCGGAAGGATCTCCTCCAGGCTCACATCGTGGAGCGGGCGCCCGGTGCCCTGGTAGATCCACCAGGGGCGCGGTATCCCGGACGGCAGGGCGGCCGAGGCGGAACCGGAATCCTGGTGGATCCGTCCGTTGTGGCGCCGCGCAGGCTCTTCGTCGCTCATCGACCACCCACCCCCTCGTCCGGCCCCGTCATGCGCCCTTGCGGTTCCACGGGACGGGTCGGGTCGTCCCAAACGAGCACCACATGTTGCCCCAGGTGATGCTCCCGCTCCGCGGAGTCGATCGTATGGGCGTCCAGACGTAACTCTGTCACGGCTTCGCGGAGCCGTGCCAGGTTCCCGCTGGCGTCGGCCTGTTTTTGTCCCAGCTGCTGGACGAAGCCGGGGTCCCGGGTCGCCCGGCCGTCCCAGGCGACCACCGGAATCCCGGCCCGCCAGGCGGTCAGCGCCTCCGAGGTGCCCTCGGGGGTGGTGCCCGGGGGCGAGGTCAGGACCAGGGCGACCACCCGCGGATCGGCCTTGAGCCGGGCCAGCAGCGCGGTGGGGTCGCCGGAGCGCGGGCTGTCCGGGTCCTCGCCGTCCACGACGAGCTGCTTGGCGCGCTCGGGCTGCTGGTCGAAGCGGTTCCAGCGGTGCTTCCACTCCCGGTGCCAGCGCCTGGTCCAGCTGCGCTCCAGGCTCCGCACGACCACCGGATGGTCCATGTACAGCGGGATGGGCAGCTCGCTGTCGAGCTCCAGACGCCAGCGGTGGACCGGCAGATTCAGGTCATCCGGGCCGAGCATGAACTCGATGTGGATCGCCCGGGCGTCGTCCCACTCCTCGGCCGCCTGGTAGACCAGCGTCTGGACCGCCCGCTCCGCGGTCTCCGCGGTGACCTGGGTGACCGGGCCGCGGACCGGATGCCAGCCGGTGGGGTCGTACTGGTGCCAGGACGAGAGCTCGTAAGCCCCGGCCTCCTCCCGCGGCAGCAGCCGGATCACCAGATAGGCGTCCACCGGACCGGCCGGGGCGGCATGCCCCACCTGCTGCCGCAGCGACCGCAGCTGGGGCGTCAGGCCCAGCTCCCGGGCCTGCTCATCGGCCCATTCGCGCAGCGCGTCGGCCCTCTGCAACGGCCGCGCCGCCGCCGCGAGGTACTCCACCAGGGCGAGCCCCGGCGGCACCCCTCCCGGCTGCGCGTTCATCCGGCTGAGCACTTCGAAGGCGTGCCAGGGGCCGGTGACCGCGGGGACGTCCTGCAAGGGGCCCGCCGCCGTACGGCACAACTGGCCCAGCTGCTCGATCTCCAGCTCCTCGAGCAGCGGCCGCAGCTTCGCGATGGCGGTCTCGGGCAGCGCCGGACGGGCCGTCATCTGCTCCATGACCGAGTCGAGCCGCTTGATCGCGTCCTGGTCCGCCGCCGCCATCACCGCGAGGGACGCGCGTAGCGCGTGCATGATCCGCACGTTTTCCAGGCATTCGCGGGCCAGCTCCACCAGGAAGTAGTCGGTCACCCGATGGGCGCGCACGGGGACGCTGGTCATCTCCAGCTCCATGGCGACCAGATCCAGACACAGCGTGCGCAGATCCGGATCCGTCAGACAGCGGAACTCCTTCAACGCCGTGACCAGGCTGCCCACCGATTTCAGGCCACCTTCCCCCATGGCCGCCATGCCGTGCCCTCCCCCGAGGCCGCATCATCGGTCCCCGCCGCCGATGATCCCGCCGGAGACCCTGCCACACGCGGGTGCCACCCGCCGGGACTCCGGGACAACTTGTATGCCCCGGGAGCCTCTCGTGACACCCATGGCGAGTATGTCGGTGGCACCGTCCGCCGCGCCCGGGGCGGGCCCCGCCACGGCCGGGACACCCCCCGGCGGTGGACCGGGGAGCCCGCGGCGGGGGCGACCGCGAGGCGGAGGGCCACCCTCCTCAGGGGCCCACCTGGACGGTTCCGCCGCGCTCGCGCGGGGCACGCCGTACCGGGGCGGCCCGGAGCGGGTGCGGGGGAGGGCGACCCCGGGCCCTCATCCGCGGGGGTGGAAGGGTGAGGAGGGTCACTCCAATCCGAGTTCCTCGACGCGCCGGGCGAGTTCGGCGGCCGCCGGATCGTCCGGCGCGAACACCGCGACCACCTCCACCAGCTCGCCCATCGCCCGCCGCGCCTCGCAGACGCGCAGCAGGGACAGGGCCTCCGCGCGGCTCGCCGACTGACGGCCCACCGCGGTGCCGACGGTGGGCAGCTCGTCGAGCAGCTGCTGCCAGCGCGCGGGGGAGGTCATCCCCGGCACGGCCAGCAGGGTGTCCGCGAGTACGCCGAGGTCACGGATGGTCAGCCTGCGGCGCCGGGGGGTCTCGGGCGGTGCGCCGGTGGCGGGGGACCGCGTGCCGGTGGCCGGGGACCGCGCACTGGTGGCGAGCGATCGGGCCGTCGCCGTGGCGTCCGCCGCTACCGGGATCCGGCCGATCAGTTCGAAGGCGAAGGCGGCCGCGTTCCGGGAGGCCACCGGCTGCCAGCGCTCGTCATGTGCCTCGCCCTTGTCGTCCAGCAGATCCGAGATGCCGCGGATCACCAGCGCGTCCAGCTGCCGATTGGCATACGCGCCGGCGAGGAAGCCGAAGCCCTCCATGTCCACCGCGAGCGCGTCACCCGCACCGGCCGCGAGCCTGAGCCCGACGTCCGAGCGGTGGTGCGCCACCACCCGGCCGCCCGCCGCCAGGGGCCTCACATGGGCGCGGGGGCGCGGCGCTCCGTCCCCGGGGCGGACGCGCGGCTGCCAGGCGTCGCCCGCCGCCACCAGCCGGGCCAGCTGCACCAGCCCGTACGCGGACTGATAGGTCTTCTGCCGGGGCAGGAACCCCGATTCGGTGTCCTTGCCGGTCTCGTAGTCGTACACCGCGTCGGCGGCCACCACATCGCCCAGCGCGACATCCTTGACGCCGCCCGCCACCCCGACGAACAGCACCGCGCGGGGCGCGAAGAGCGCCGCCGCGCGCTCGACCGAGGCAGCGGCGCCCGGATTCCCGGGGCCCGTCATATGGATGGCGACCGTCCGCTCCGCGGATCCCTCGCGGAACGCGCCCAGCTCGAACAGGGCGCCCCGCTCCGCCTGGAGCGGACGCGGATCCTCCAGATGGGCCCGGACCGCCCGGTACTCGACCTCCAGCGCGGTCAGGACCACCACATCGGCCCGCGCCGTACCCCCATCGCCCTCAGCGCCCACGGATCCCCCCTAGGACGGCCTCTGCCGACACCTTACGGACCGGACGCACCCCATGGGTGTCGATGGCACCCCTCGGGTGTCGACGCGTCACGGCCGGCGCAGGTCCGCGTACAGCACGATCTGCACCGCCAGCACGATGACCACCGCCACCTCCGCCACCGACACCGCCAGCAGCACCGCCCGCACCGGCTCTGACGTCCAGTACACGATCAGCGCGGCGATCGGTGCCACCGTGAACAGCAGCAGATCCGCCGCGAGTTGCAGCCGCTTGCGGGAGATCCGGCGGCCGTCGTCGCGGTGGGCCCGCTCCCAGCCGAACACCGGTGGCCGGCCCGGGGCGAGCGCCGTCAGCCGGGGCCCCAGATCCTCCCGGACGTACCGTCCGATGGCCGATATCTTCTCGTCGTTGACCAGATACGCCCAGCCCAGCAGCGCCGACGCCGGGGGCAGCAGCAACAGCAGCTCCGGGCGCCCATGGCTCTGGAGGGAAAAGGTGATGATGGCCGCCATCGCGGCCAGCGTCGCGTAGAGCAGATTGTCGCGGAACCCGATCCGTGCCCGCTGCTCCTCCTTCACCTGCTCGTACTCCAGGATCAGCAGCCTCCCCGTGACCGCCCCGCTCTCGGCGCTGTCGTCTCGCGTCACCGTGCCCCCTCCGCGGCCCATGACCGGCTCCGGTATGACCGGCCCCCCTGGAGACTGTTTCCGCCGCTAGGCCCGGTCCATTCCGTACGCCCGCAACTTCCGGTACAACGTGGCCCGGCCGATGCCCAGGGACTCGGCCGCGCGCGCCTTGTTGTCCCCGTGCCGGCGCAGCGCCTCCAGGATGGCGGTGCGCTCCGCCCGTTCGATACCGCTCAGCCGGCGGGTGGCCGGTGGCACCCGCAGTCCGTACGGCAGCTCCTCGCGCCGCACCGGCCCGGTGGCGCGGCGGCGCTCGGCCACCTCCCGTACGACATGGGCGAGTTCGGCCACATTGCCCGGCCAGGTGTGCTGCTCCAGCGCCCGGCGCGCATCCAGGCTCCAGGTGAGCGGGGGGCGTCCGGGGGAGGGGCGCCGGGCGAGGCCCGCCAGCAGGTCCGGGATGTCCTCGACGCGTTCGCGCAGCGGCGGCAGCGTCACCGACCGGGCCGCGAGGATGTCCAGCAGCCGGCTCAGACACGGGCCGGTGGGCGCGCCCGGGGTGTGGGTCGCCACCAGCGGCACCGCGGGCCGCTCCGCCAGCAGCGACAGCAGCTCCGCCACCTCGGGCTGGCCCAGCCGCTCGGCGTGGCGCAGGAGCAGCGGCGGCGCGCCGCCGTATCCCTCCGACTCCGGGAGCTCCGCGAGCGCCTGACACCAGCGCGGGACCTCGCCGGGCACCTGCTCGGCGGCGTCGACGACACGCGGTGCGGGCGTGTCCCGCGGACCGAGCAGGGCGCGGGCCAGCGCGGTCTTGCCCACACCCGGCTCGCCGATCAGCAGCAGTGGCTCCGCGGCCCGTGCCAGCTCCGTCGCCCGGGAGACGGCCAGCCGCCAGGGCCGGGACGTGCCGACGAGCCCCGGGAGCCGGTCATGGCCCCGGCGCTCCGCCGACCGCGCCCGCCGGGCGGCCGTGCACACCGTGGCCACGGCCCCGATGACCTCGCCGTCGTGCACCAGACGCGTCATCCTTACGGCGAGCCCGGTGCCGTCCGGGTCCGGTACGGCGATCTCATCCTCCGGTACGGGGATCTCGCCGTCCGGTACGGCGATCTCCTCCGGTGCGCGCTCCTCCGGCGACGGCGACGGGCCCGGTCCCGTGTCCGGTCCCGTGTCCGGTCCCGTGTCCGCGTCCCTGAGGAGGGCCGTGGCGTGCCGCTCCAGCCGCGCCAGCGTCTCGTCCGAAAGCAGCCGCGCGGCCTCCGGGCTGACGAGGCGGCTGCTGCCGTCGAGCGCCACCACCGCCGCCCCCTCGGCCCGCTGCCGCAGATACGCGTCGAGCAGCACCCGCTCCGGCGGGCGCGCCCGGCCCAGCAGCTCCGTCTCGATCGCGTGCGCGGTGGCCTCGGCGAGCGCCGCGCCCGGGTGGGCGGTGCGGCCCTCGCCCAGCGGGGCCACCACGGTGATGGCGCCCGCCGGGCGGCCCGCCGTCGGCTCGTACAGCGGAACGCTGACCGCCGACACCTCCTGCCACAGGTCGAGGAAGTGCTCGGGGCCGTGGACCTCGGCCCGGCGCCCCGTGCGCAGCGCGAGCGCGGCGCTGTTGTGCCCGACCGCCTTCTCCGACAGGTCGAGACCGGCCATCCCGTCGGGCGCGGGCGTATCGGCGTAACGCCCGCCGCCCGACCACAGCGCCCGGCAGCGGGAGTCCACCAGCACCAGCCCCAGCGCACCGCTCAGCGTGGGCGCCGTACGGTCCAGCACGGGGCGCGCCGCGGCGAGCAGGAGTGAGTCCACCGGTGGCCGGACCCTGGGCGGGGCGGCCAGGTCGCGCGGTACGCCGAAGAAGCGCGCCCGCCGCCAGGCCTGGGCGAGGTCATCGGGGATCCCGTCGCCCGGTGGCCGTCCGCTGAAGAACCGGTCGCGCGCCCGGCGCAGCGATGCGAGGGCCGGGCCGGCGGGGGTGTCGTCGGTGGTCGTCACAGCCCCTCCACCGTATACGGCGGCACTGTTTCGAAATGAGACACCTCGGGGTCAGGGTTCTGGAACAAGATCATCGATGGTCGGTCGGCGATCACCGATCACTTCGGCTTCCCCCACGCCGGAGCCTCCCCGCAAGCGGGAGAGGTTGCCGCTCGGCCATGGCTGACACCCACCCCCCAGGCGTCCGGAGCCCACCCTGGGGCTCCATCATGGACGCGCCCCATCCCCAGAGAAACCGTTAGTGAGATGACTGCAATGCCCCTCGCACTGCTCCGGCGCATGCGCACCAAGCGTCCGGACCGCGGATCAGGACTCAAGATCCCCCTGCCCGTGGGTGCCGGAGCCTTCAGCTGCGAGGTCCTGGACCCCGTTGGCCAGGCCCTGGGCGGCGTGGAGGTCACCGTCACCGAGACGCGTGGTGCCGCCCGTACGGTGGCCAAGGCCACCACCGATCCGCATGGACTGTTCCTCGCCACGCTCGAACCGGGGCAGTACACGGTGCTGCTCACCGGAAGCGGTCTCCAGCCCAACCGCCTCACCGTCGACATCGCCCCCGGCCAGAGCGAACCTCCCCGCCGGGTGCAGATGGAGCCCTCCCAGCAGCTCGAACTCCCCCCGCCGGGCACCTGGCTCTTCGACCCGCCGCACACCGCGATCCGCTTCATCGCCCGCCACGTGGGCATGGCCAATGTGCACGGCCGCTTCACCCGCTTCCGGGGCGGCATCCACATCGCCGAGCGGATGGAGGACTCCCGCGTCGAGGTCGTCATCGACGCCTCCAGCATCAACACCGGCAACAACACCCGCGATGCCCACCTGCGCTCGGCCGACTTCCTCGACGTCGACAACTTCCCGGAGATCCACTTCGCCAGCAACCGCTTCACCTGGCGCAGCGGCCCCAAGTGGACCCTCCAGGGCCCGCTCACGATGCACGGGGTGAGCCGCTCGGTGACCCTGGACACCACGTACCTCGGTGCCGTCAACGGCGGCTATGAACAGGAACTGCGCTGCGCCGCCCTCGCCACGGCCGAACTCCACCGCGAGGACTACACGCTGAACTGGCGCAACATGCTCGCCCGCGGCATCGCCGTGGTCGGCCCCACGGTCAAGCTGGAACTCGACATCCAGGCGATGTACCGCAACCACGACACGCCGACGCCGCCGGAGTAGACGGCCACTCGGTTTGTTGCCGATGGGGGCGGGCCGCGGCCCGCCCCCATCGACGTGTCAGATCACCGGTAGAAGACGGCGACACCACCGTGATGCGAGCACGCGCCCTGGTGGTGGGCGGCGTAGGAGTAGGTGCCGTCGTTGCAGCGGGCCGTGGCCCCACTGCTCGAGCCGCCGGTGCTGCTGGACGACGAGCCGCCGGAGGACCCGCCGGATGACGACCCGCCGGATGATGTGCCGCCGGACGTCGCGCTGTCCCCACCGGTGGCGAAGGACGAGTCGTCCGCACGGCTCGGCTTCGGCTTGGGCGAAGCCTTCGGCTTCGCGGTGACGGTCTTGGTGACCGTCACGGTGGGCGCCGGTTCGGCCTTGTCCTTCACCCGGGCGGGCTTGGCCGTGACGGTGACCGTGACCTTGGGTGTGGGCTCGTCGCCGTCGGACGACTTCGTGTCGTCGCCCTGGGCCGACCCTATGCCGACTCCGGCGAAGAGCAGGACGGCCGCGACCGGGATGGCGACGCGCTTGCGTGCCCATCCGGGGCGTCTCGGTGCCGGTGATGGCTGGTTATTCCAGGACATGGTCCCCCCTTGAGTGATACGCGAGGAACCGACCTTAACCGCGCTGATTGAAAAGTGAAGAGTTTGTGTGTGCTCGGTGTTCATATTGTGATCCGGCGTCATAAGCCCGGGAGCACATAGATTTGGGCTGACCCACCGAACGACGAAGGCGGTAGATCCCATGAGCCTGTACGACATCCCCCTGCGCACCCTCACCGGCGAGCCGACCTCGCTCGGTGAGCACCGGGGTGCGGCGCTGCTGGTGGTCAATGTGGCGTCCAAGTGCGGTCTGACCCCGCAGTACGAGGGGCTCGAGCGGCTCCAGCAGCGCTATGCCGAGCGCGGGTTCACCGTGCTGGGGGTTCCGTGCAACCAGTTCGCGGGGCAGGAGCCGGGGACGAGCGAGGAGATCCAGACGTTCTGCTCGACGACCTACGGGGTGTCCTTCCCGCTGCTGGAGAAGATCGATGTCAACGGCGAGCAGCGGCATCCGCTCTACGCCGAGCTGACGGGGACGCCGGACGCGCAGGGCGAGGCGGGGGATGTGCAGTGGAACTTCGAGAAGTTCCTGATCTCGCCGGACGGTGAGGTCGTGGGCCGGTTCCGGCCGCGGACCGAGCCGGAGGCGGACGACGTCGTCGCGGCGATCGAGGCGCAGCTGCCCCGGTGAGATGAGGCGAGGGGAGCGGGGGGCGAGAGGCCGGAGGCCCCTCGCCCCCCGCCCGGTCAGCCGCGTTCCGCGGCGAACGCGGCCAGCCACGCCAGCGGCGCGTTCCAGTTGATCGCCACCTCGTTCGTGGAGTACGAGCCGATGTCGTCGATGTAGCACGCCGCGGGCGCGCAGCCCGGGAGCTTCTCCTGCGCCACCGGATCCTGGAGCCCCGAGTTCGCGCCGCCCGCGATCGACCCGGCGGGCGGGTTCGGCAGCGAGGCGTCATACTGACGCGCCCAGAAGCGGTGGTGCTGGTTCTGCGAGGCGCGCTCGCCGTAGCCGGTGACATACGACTGGCCGAGCGCGTTGCGGCCGAGCAGATAGTCCAGTGTCTCCAGTGCCCCGGTGCGGTACCGCCGCTGCTTGGTGAGCTCGTAGGCGACGGCCAGGACCGTCCCGTTGTTGGCCACCTGGCCGTTGGAGCCCCATACGTAGCCGTCCGCCGGCAGTGGCACCGCATAGCCCTGGCCCGCCATCGTGTTCAAGTGGGCATCGGCCGCGGACACCACGGAGGCGCGGACGCGGGCGAGGTCGGCGGCGGGCAGGCCGTTGGGGACGGTGGCCAGGACGAGCCGCCCGAGCGGCCCGGTGGCCTGCCAGCTGAAGCCGACCGGGTCGAACACATCGTTCGCGGTGTGATACGGCGAGGAGGTGACCGCGTCCCGGTACCGCGCCTCCCCGGTCGTCGCGTACAGCTCCGCCGCCGCCCAGTAGAACTCGTCGCCCACCTCGCTGTCGTCGTACGCCCCGCCGCCGGTGGAGTCGGAGGCGGGGGCGAGCACATCGGGGTTGGCCCGCGCGGCGGCCCAGGCGCGGCGCGCGGAGTCCAGGCAGCGGGCGGCGAAGGCGGCGTCGTACGGGGCGTAGACCCGGGCGCACTGCGCCGCCGCGGCGGCCAGATTGAGGGTGGCGGCGGTGGACGGCGCGTGCAGCTCACGCGGCTCGGCGTCCTGCTCCGGCCGGGTGGGCAGCCCGGTCCAGGCGGCGTCATGGACCTTGTGGAAGGCCATGCCCGCCCGCGGCTTGCCCTCCGGGATCTGCATGCGCATCAGGAACTCCAGCTCCCAGCGCGCCTCGTCGAGCACATCGGGGATCCCGTTGCCGCGCTCGGGGACGCGCAGCGTGGAGTCCCCGAGCGCGGCCGCGTGCCCCGCACGCTTCGCGCGCTCGAAGGAGTTGACCAGCTGCCAGACCGCGAGACCGCCGTTGACCACGTATTTGCCCTGGTCGCCAGCGTCGTACCAGCCGCCGCGCACATCCCGGGTGTAGTCGCACACCCCGCTGACGCAGGGCACGGCGGTGTCGCCCCGGTTGGGGGCGACACCCAGATGGCCCGCGGGGCGCGCGTAGGCCGCGCCGGCGAGCGAGGCGTCGATGGGGATACCGCTGCGCTGCTGGTAGAAGAAGGACATCGCGTCCGCGCGCAGCCCGTCGTAGAGGTTCGCGCGGAGGTCGAAGGGATGGCTGGTCCGCCCGTCCACGGTGAGTGTGTAGCCGGTGCCCGTCCCCTGGTACGAGGAGAAGTCCACCAGATGGGCCGACTGCCCGGAGGCGGCGTCCGCGCCCCGTACGGTGGTGGTGCCCGAGGCGGCTGTCCGCCCCGCGGCGTCGCGCAGTCGCCAGGGCAGGGCGGTGGTGCTCGCGCTGACGACGGTGGCGCGCTTGGGGCCGTCCGGCAGATATCCCAGCTGATTGACCTGGACGGCGGAGGGCGCGGCGGAGGCCGGGTGCGCGGCGGAGGCCGAGTGCGCGGCGGGGGAGTCGGCTCCGGCGGGCGCGGACTGGGCCGCGATCAGCAGCAGCGCACCGGTGAGCAGCGTGGTGGCGGCCCGCGCACCGCGTGGACGGCGTAACAGCGGACGGCGTAACAGGGGCAGGGACATGAGGGACCCTCCTGGGGAGTGGGAGGCATGGGAGCGCTCCCAATTTATGTAATGATGTGATCGCAGTGCGTCAAGGGACTGGACGGGTGCTTGGTCCATCCCGCCCCCTCTGTCACATCGCGCCCGGCCCATCCGTCAGCACGGTGTGGCCCGCGACGGTGTGGTCTGGACAAGGGGATGTGACCGATGAACGAGAACCACCTTCTGGCGGAGGGCTTCGAGGCCCACCGCGGCCATCTGCGCGCGGTGGCCTACCGCATGCTCGGCTCGCTGAGCGAGGCGGACGACGCCGTGCAGGAGGCATGGCTGAGGCTCAGCCGCTCCGACACCGGCGCGGTGGAGAACCTGGGCGGCTGGCTGACCACCGTCGTCGGCCGGGTCTGCCTGGACATGCTGCGCTCGCGCACCGCCCGGCGGGAGGAACCCCTGGGGGTGCACCTCCCCGACCCGGTGATCAGCCGTGCGAGCGGGCCCGGCCCCGAGGACCAGGCGCTGCTCGCCGACTCCGTCGGCCTCGCCCTGCTGGTCGTCCTGGAGACGCTGGCCCCCGCCGAACGGCTGGCCTTCGTACTGCACGATCTGTTCGCCGTGCCGTTCGACGAGATCGCCCCCATCGTCGACCGCACCCCGGCCGCCGCCCGTCAGCTCGCCAGCCGCGCCCGCCGCCGGGTGCGAGGCGCGGCCCCGGTCCCCGACGCGGACCTCGCCCGGCAGCGCGAGGTCGTGGGCGCCTTCCTCGCCGCCGCGCGCGAGGGCGACTTCGAGGGGCTGATCGCCGTGCTCGACCCGGATGTCGTGCTGCGCGCCGACTACGGCCCCGCGCCCGCCCTCGCCCCGCGCGAGGTGCATGGCGCCACGGCCGTGGCGGACCAGGCGCTCACCTTCTCCCGCCTCAGCGGCCCGGGCCTCCACGCCCGGCCCGCGCTCGTCAACGGGGCCGTGGGCGTGGTCAGTTCGCGGGACGGGCGGCCGTACTCGGTGCTGGCCTTCACGGTCGCGGACGGCAGGATCGTGGCGATCGACATCCTGGCCGACCCCGAGCGGCTGAGCGGGCTCGATCTGGCGGACCTGGACTGACGAACCTGGCGAACCTGGCGTGACGGGCCTGGAGCGACGGGCCTGGAGCGACGGGGCCTGGATCGATGGGCCTGGGCTGGCGGAAACAGCAAAGGCAGGGATGTAGTTCTCCCTGCCACTATCAACCTATAGCGCACCGGGGGGCTTGCGGCAAGACCCGGGGTGTGGGTCAGGATGGGCGGCCGATGCCAGGACCTGGGAAAACGGGGGTTTGCGATATGCGTGTGGTGTTGTCGTCGTGGGGGTCGCGCGGGGACGTCGAACCGCTGGCGGGACTCGCGGTGCGGTTGCGGGAGCTCGGTGCGGAGGCGCGGGTGTGCGCACCGCCGGACGAGGAGTTCGCGGCGCTGCTGGCCGGCGTCGGGGTGGAGCTGGTGCCGCTCGGCCCGACGGTGCGCTCGGTGGTGACCGGCGAGCGGCCGCCGTCGGCGGCGGCCGCGTTCCGGCTCGCGCCCGAGCTGGTCGCCGCGCGGTTCGACACCCTCGCCACCGCGGCCGAGGGATGCGATGTGCTGCTCGCGACCGGTCTGATGCCGGCCGGCGCCCGCTCGGTGGCCGACAAGCTGGGCATCCGCTATGTGTTCGCGTGTTTCCATCCGTTCGGGCTGCCCTCGCGGCACTTCCGACCGGGAAGGCGGCCCGGCACGCCGTCCCCGGAGGGGGAGACCGACCTCGAGGTGTTGTGGGAGCAGGACGCCCAGCGCGTGAACGAGCTGTACGGCGAGGCGGAGAACCGCCACCGGGCGGCGATCGGCCTGCCCCCGGTGGACAACGTACGCGACTACGTCTTCACCGACCGGGCGTTGCTGGCGGCGGACCCGGTCCTGGGCCCGTGGCAGGACATGACGGAACTCGACCTCGTACAGACCGGGGCGTGGATCCTGCCCGACGAACGCCCGCTCCCGGACGAGCTGGAGGCGTTCCTGGAGGCCGGTGAACCGCCGGTGTACGTGGGCTTCGGCAGCATGGCCATGCACACCTCGACCGACCTCGCCCGGGTGGCCGTCGAGGCGGTGCGCGCGCAGGGCCGCCGTGTGCTCCTCGCCCGTGGCTGGGCCGGACTGGCCCCGATCGACGACCGGGACGACTGCCTCGCGGTCGGCGAGGTCAACCATCAGGCGCTGTTCGGCCGGGTGGCCGCCGTCGTCCACCACGGTGGCGCGGGCACCACGACGACGGCCGCGAAGGCCGGTGCGCCTCAGGTGGTGGTCCCCCAGATCGCGGACCAGCCGCACTGGGCCGCCCGGGTGGCCGAGCTGGGCATCGGGGCGGCACACGACGGTCCGGCCCCGACCCTCGACTCCCTGTCGGCCGCGCTGAAGACCGCCCTGACCCCCGAGACCCGGGCACGGGCGAGGGCCGTGGCGGGCACGATGCGCACCGACGGGACGACGGTGGCCGCGAAGCTGCTCCTCGAGCCGGGGGCATCGGACGGTCAGGCGCGCAGGTAGGTGAGCACCGCGAGGACGCGTCGGTGACCGTGGCCGTCCAGCCGGAGGTCGAGCTTCTGGAGGATGGAGCTGACGTGCTTGTTGACCGCGGCCTCGGTGACATAGAGGTCGCGGGCGATCTCGGCGTTGGAGCGTCCCTCTGCCATGAGGGAGAGGACCTCGCGCTCCCGGGGCGTGAGCCGCCGCAGGGGGTCCTGGCGTCGGCGCAGCAGCTGGCGCACCACCTCGGGGTCCATGACCGTCGCCCCGGCGGCCACCTGCTCGACCGCGCTCGCGAAGTGGGTGACGGCGCTGACCCGGTCCTTGAGCAGATAGCCGATGCCGCTCTCGCTGCCCAGGTCGAGCAGGTGGGTGGCGTAGGACTGCTCGATGTACTGGCTGAGCACCAGAATGGGCAGGCCGGCGCGGTGGCCGCGCAGCGCGACCGCGGCGCGGAGGCCGTCGTCGGCGTTGCCCGGGGGCATCCGCACATCGGTGATGACGATGTCGGGGTCGTGCTCATGGGCCGCGGCGATCAGCGCGTCGGCGTCGCCGACGCCCGCCGACACCCGGTGGCCGAAGCGGGTGAGCACGCCGACCAGGCCGTCCCGCAACAGCGGTGAGTCTTCGGCGAGCACGATGTTCAGCGGCACGGGAGCTCCACGCGCAGCAGTGTAGGGCCACCCGCCGGGCTGGATATCCGCAGTCTGCCGTCGGCCGCGGCGACGCGGTCGGCCAGGCCGACAAGGCCGGTGCCCGCGGCCGGGTCCGCCCCGCCGACGCCGTTGTCCCGGACCGACAGCGTCAGGACGTCCGCGTCCAGCCGGGCGTGGACCTCGGCCCGGGTGGCCCGGCTGTGCTTGGTGGCGTTGGCCAGGGCCTCGGCGACGACGAAGTACCCCGTGCTCTCCACGGTCGCGGGCAGGCGGTACGGAAGCCGGATGTCGACGGCGACGGGGAGGGCGGAGCGGGTGGTGAGGTTGTCCACGGCCGCGGCGAGGCCCTGGTCGGTGAGGGCCTTGGGGTGCACACCCCGGCTGAGTTCACGCAACTCGTCCACGGCGAGGGTGACTTCGCCCTGGGCCAGCGCGAGCTGCCGGGCCACCGGCGAGCCCGGCTCCGCGTCGAGACCGGCCAGGCCGAGCATGACGTTGATGGAGACCAGCCGCTGCTGGGCGCCGTCGTGCAGGTCCCGCTCGATCCGTCGCCGCTCCGCGTCGAAGGCGTCCACCAGACGCGCCCGGGAGGCCCGGACCTCGGTGAGCTCCCGGCCCAGTTCACCGTCGCGCGGCGCCAGGATCAGCCGGGTCAGCGCGGCACGGGCGCCGGCCCAGGCGGTGATGGTGTACGGCGCGGCCGGCAGCAGACACAGTCCGATGACCAGCCACGGCCAGGCGCTGGGGTCATCCATGGGCGACGTCATGAGCAGGGGTGGCAGGCCGAGGGCGAACGCCAGGACGAGCAGATCCATCCACCACAGGGCGGTCATCGACACCGCCGTGAAGCTCAGCTCCCGCCAGGTCGCGGGCTCCCGCAGCCGGGTCTCCAGCCACCCGCGCAGCCCGGGGCGTTCCGGGGCCCGGTGCGGATCCGGCGCCGGGTCCAGGTCGACCAGCCGCAGCCGGTGGCGTTCGATCCGGGTGACGACGATGCCGGACAGCGCCACGGCGAGGAGGAGAACGGCCCCCACCCCCACGATCAGCGACACCAGTCCCGCCGCGGCCATGATCAGCAGCGTGACCATGGCGATCGCGCCGAAGACGACTCCGGAGAGCAGATAGGCCAGCGCCCGCCAGGGCCAGGCCGAGACCAGGAACCCCAACGGACGCTGAGCGAGAGCCTGCCAGGCTGTTCGAGAAGGCACCCGCAGAAGATATGCGAGCCGCCCGTCCCCGGTCGGTAGTGCGCGCACTACCCCTGATCTCGTACGCACACCAATGCGCGCCCGCTCCGCTCCCGGTGGGATGAGCGCCATGCCGATCCCCAGCTACAAACGTCTCTTTCACCTGGCCATCGCCCTGCTCATCGCCTCGACGGCGTTGTGGTGCCCGGCGGCCGCGCACGCCACCACCCCAACCCACCCCACGCTGAACGCCGCCTCGATCGACGCCTACGTCAACGCCTATATGGAGCGGACCGATCTGCCGGGCGCCGTGGTGGCGGTCACCCGGGGCGACAAGGTGGTCCACGCGGCCGGATACGGGCACACCGCGGCCGGGAAGGCCATGACCGCGCGGACGCCGGTGCCCGTGGCCTCGCTCTCCAAGTCCATGACCGCCCTGGCCGTCATGCGCCTGGTCGAGGAGGGCCGAGTCGACCTGGACCAGCCGGCCCATCGCTATCTGCCCGAGTTCACGATGGCCGACCGGCGGGCCGAGAAGATCACCGTACGGCAGCTGCTGAACCAGACATCGGGCATGGCCGACTCCGCCTACCCCGACCTCACCCGGCCCCAGGCACACACCCTCACCGAGGCGGTCGCGGACATGCGCGGCGCCCGGCTCGCCGCGGAGCCGGGCACCGAGTGGAGCTACCACAACCCCAACTACTTCGTCGCCGCACGGCTGGTCGAGGTCGTCAGCGGGCGGCCCTTCGCGGACTACCTGGCCACCCAGGTGTTCCGGCCCCTGGGCATGACCCGCACCGAGTCCGTCGACTCCACCGATGACATGCCCGACCACGCCCGGGGCTACGTCCGCGCCTACGGCATGATGTTCCCGCGCTCCCACCCCCGCTGGTTCACGGCCGGCGGCCACGGCGTCGTCACCACGGCGGACGACCTCTCCCGGTGGCTGGTCGCCCAGAACAACCAGGGTGTGTCCGCGGCGGGGCGGCGCGTCGTCTCGGCCCGGAGCATCGAGGTCATGCACACCCCGCCGAAGGGCCGCGAGTACGCGATGGGCTGGTCCCTGAGCCCGTCCGGGGAGGAGCCCCGGCAGATCCGGCACACCGGGGAACTCCTGACCCACAACGCCATCCAGACGCTGCTGCCCGACAGCCGGACCGGCATCGCGATCGTGGCCAACACCGGCATGATCTCCGGGGACGACGCCGCCGTCATGCTCGACGGACTGGTCGACCTGGCCCAGGGCAAGTCCCCGACGGTGCGGACTCCGTTCACGATGAAGGCCGACTACGTCCTCGCGGCGCTGACCCTGCTGGCGATCGCGCTGGGTGTGCTCGGGGCCGTACGGGCACGCCGCTGGGCACGGCGTACCGCGGGCCGGCCGCTGTGGCGAGTGGGCTTGCGCATGCTGCCCTGCGCCGTCCCCATCGTCCTCTTCGCCCAGCTCACCAATCTGGTGGGCCTGTTCATGCACCGCGAGGGAACCCTGGCTCAGCTCAGCTATGTCTGGCCCGCCCTCGTCATCTGGTCGGCGGCCGCCGCCCTGGCGGCCGCCGTGGTGATCACCGCACGGTCGCTCGCCGTGCTCCGGGCCCGGAGGACCCGTGTTCTGGCGGCGTCCGGCGCCCAGGACGAGCGGGTGGACGCAGAGCAGGTATTCGTCAGTGCGGCCCGCCGGGGAAAGTGACTGAATCAACGCGCCCGGACCTCTTTCCGGACGCACCGCTCTGGTTCCGATGCGGTTTCGGCTGGCCATCACCGCCTGACGGCTCGGTGGCGCTGCGAGGCGTGCAGCCGGGGGGGGTCGGGAACGGCGACGAAGTCGGGCGACCTACGCGGCCACCGGGGGGTCCTCGCCGTCTGCCGAGGGCGGCTGTTCGTCGGGCTGGGGCTTCTCCGGCACTTTGAAACGCCGCCACGCGTCGCGTGCGCGCCCGGCGGAGTCGATCACGTCCGGGACCTGGTCGAGCAACCCCTTCACGGAGAAGAGGAAGATCGCTGCCACGCCAGCGATGGCGAGAATAAGGAGGACTGCGCCGTCCACCGATCCCTACCTTCCCTGTCATGGGTCGGATCGGGCGCGCAGGCAACCTCGATCCAAACCCTTTCGGTTTGGGTCGAGACACCCGCGCTGACGCACAAAAGCGCAAATGTTCTCAGGCAGACTGACAAGCATCAGCCTGTTGGAGCGGGTAGAGCAGTGCTAACGTCGTCTCGTTTCAGGCTTGGCGTGCGTCTGGCCGTGAGCTGGCCCCGCAAGCACAACGAGTGCGTCAGCAGAGGGGCCAGCGTTGCGCAGGACATCCTCTGGGGATCCAACAGAGGTCTTTCCACCTCTGAATACGTCCACTTTAGCGCACCACGCTAAGGAGGGTGTCAAGGCACAACTGAGCCCCACCCCAATTGGGACCGGGGTGGGGCTCAGGCGCTGGTCAGGCGGAGTCCGGTTTTCCCAGGAGGAGTTCGTCACCGGCGGGGAAGCGCGCCGCGCCCCCTTCCTCCCAGATGACCACGACGGCTAACCCGCCCATCGGCCCCTGGGCGGTCGACGCCTGCTTGACCGTGCGCCACTCGCCGTCGTAGCCGATCACGTCACCCGGGCCGATCAGGGCAGCGCACTTGGTGGGCAGGCTTAACCGTTCTTGTCGGCGGGCCTGATGCGGTCCAAAGGGGCTTCCCACTCAAGGCCACCTCCCCTCGGTCGCATGAACGCTGTTTGGCTGAACAGCTTTCCGGTGCCCTTGACGCGCTCCTCGATCACGCCTTGCAGCTCGCCCGTCTGACCGGTCTCGGCGTCTTCGACGAGTGTGCCCTTTGGATACGGCAGATCGCCGTGGCTGAGCACCGTCGGCAGCTTCTGTTCTGTCTGTGTCATGATCCCTTGTCCCACCTGGGCATATATGGCTCACACAAGAGAACTGCCGCCGTGCAAAGCGAACTTGCACACCTCTTGCACAAGGCGCAAGCGCGTGAGTGCTGAGAGTGAGAAGATGGATCAGAGGTAACGGCAGTCGAGCGGGGAAGACGCACACCATGAGCGTGACCAAGATTCCCGGACCCGGTGCGAATGTGGCCGTTTGTCGCAAGGCGCGCGGCTTCAGCCAGGTTGCCCTTGCCCGGCGTGCTGGCGTGTCGGTTTCGCTGCTCAGCAAGATCGAGGTAGGCGACCGCGCGCTGACCCAGGGCATTGCCGCCGCTCTCGCTCATGCCATGGGCTTGACGCTGGATGAGCTGCTGGGCACAACCCCCGTAGAGCGCGCCGACGAGAACAGCCTTGCTGCCCTCAATTACGCCATTCGGCGGTTCGACATCCCCGACACGCCGCCGTCACACCCCGAGGACCTTCCTCGAGAACTGGCCGAACTGAACGAGCACCGGTACCGGACCGAGCTGTCGGCGGTGTTGCAGAAGCTCCCCAGTTTGCTGGCCAACGCGACCAACTACGCGCACGCCACCCAGTCGCCCGACGCCTGGACGCGTGTCGCCGACACGTATTCGGTTGTCTACTGGCTGGCCGCCCGGTACCGCTGGATGCATCTCGCCGAACTGGCCGTGATGAAACAGCGGTTGGCTGTTGAGCGTGCTCACCCGGTGGCGGCCACGGTGGCGGCGCGTGATGAGGCCGGAACCTTCCTCAACTCCGGTGACTTCGCTGGCGGGCTGGCCATCGTGGACCGCGCCATCGTTGAGGCCGAGTCCACCCTTGAGGGGCGCGACCGCGCGTTCGGTCTGGGCATTTTGCACCTTCGCGGTCTGACGCTGGCCGGTCGGCTCAAGGACAAGGCCGCTGCCGAGGAGCACATCAGGGCGGCTTGGCAGACGGCCGAGGAGTACGGCGAGGACGCCGACGAGCATGGCATTCACTTCGGTCCGGACCAGACGGCCACCCATGTCGTCTCGACGTTCTCCGACATGGACCAGCATCGCCGCGCGCTGGACACTGCCGCCGACCTGATCCGGGGCGGCACTGACCTGCCCGCTACCCGCATCGGCCCCCTGCACATGAACCTGGGCCGCTCACACCTCGCACTCGGTGACCGTGACTCCGCCCTCGCCTCACTTGAGGATGCGTGGGAGATCGCCCCGGAGATGGCCCGTGTCCATCCGACCAGCCAAGAGCTGATGCGTGTGCTCACGTCGCTGCACCGACGCAGCAACCCGAGGCTTACGCGGCTGGCCAAGCGCGCTGGCGTGCCCTTCTGAGGTCAACCGTCATCGAGAGCAGGGACCCACTCCGGTACTCCCGTTAAGCTGGCGTTGAGTTGGCTTTACGTCAGTTGCTGTGAACCCGGGGGGCTGAAGATGGCGGACACCACAGACGACGATGACGGCATCCCTGAGTCCGGGATCTCTGGTGGGATGGTGCACCGTTCGGTGGTGCAGTCGGGCGTCATCAGCAACATCCACATCGGAAGTGTCAATAGCGGGCATGTTTATCAGGCTTCTCGCGATCTAAGCCTTCCCGAACGGCGACAGAAGTTCCACTTCGACTTCCTGAACCACACGCTGAAGCAGGCAGAGTGGACGTTCCGCCTGAGCGTGTTGTTCATGACTGGCGGCTCCTTAATCATCCTTGCGGGGGGAGTGCTGGCGCTGGTTCACGCCGGTAACCCTGACCTCAGCTACCTGCCGTTGGTGACGAGCCTGACGGGTGCACTGATCACGGTCGGCGGCGGTGCGCTGGCGCTCCACTCGAAGCGAACCATGGCCAACCTGACGAAGGCGGCCGAGGACAACGAGAAGAAGATCGACATCGATCACAAGCTCGAAATCGCGACGACGTTCATCGACCGGGTTGCAGACTCGAAGCAAAGGGACGATCTCAACTCTGCTGCCGCCATGAAAGCACTCGGCATGGACGCGGCCCCGGAAATGATGGTCAACCGGCTGCTTCCGGAGCAGCCGAAGAAGGAGATAGAGTCGGGCGGCTCGACGAACTGAAGGCCCAGGACGGCGCCTTCGGGGGCTTGTGCTGGCGGGACCCGGGCCAGGGCCGTGGGGGCAGGATGCGCACCGACGGGACGACGGTGGCGGCGAAGCTGCTGCTCGCCGCCGGGGCGTCGGATGGTCAGGCGTGGTCCCCGAGGGGCCGATAGGTGGCGATGATGACGCCGCTGTCCGTGGGGGTCGCGTCGGCGAGACCGAACGCGATGGGACCGAAGCCGTCGGCGAACAGGCGGCGCCCGGCGCCCAGGACGAGCGGGTGGACGCAGAGCAGGTATTCGTCGATGAGGCCCAGCGGGGAAAGTGACTGGATCAACGCGCCGCTGCCCATGATGTGGAGGTCGTCGCCCGGGGTCCTCCTGAGTTCGGCGGCCGCCGCGGGGATGTCGCCGCTGAGCAGTGTGGAATTGGGCCACGGGAGGGGCTCGGCCAGGGTGTTGGACGCGACGTACTTGGGGGCGTTGTTGAGGGCGTCGCGGAACGGGCTGTCCTGGGTGTTCCAGTGGCCCAGCACGTCCTGGTAGGTGCGGCGCCCCAGGAGATACCCACTGCTCGCGGCCAGCCGCCGCCCCCACGCCCTCCCGACGGCCTCGTCCCCGTCCCGCTCGGCGGCCCAGCCGCCGAGGGCGAACCCGCCACGAGTGTCCTCATCGGCCCGTCCGGGCCCTTGCATGACCCCGTCCAGGGTGACGTGGCTGATAACGACGATCCTCATGGCACTCCCGCCTCGCGGTTTCGCTTCTTCGTCCGGTGTCTGTCCATGACTCCGGACCACGGCGAAACTCATCGGCTCCGGCCGGCCCGAGAGGCTGGGCGGGTAGGGGGCAGCGCGCTGCGGCTCGGGGCGGGACGGATCGCCGACGGTGCCGGGGACGCCCCGGAACGGCGCCCGGGGCGGAGCCCTGCCGGGGCCGGGGGCGGAGCCCCGACGGTGCCGGGGACGCCCCGGAACGGCCCCCCGGGGCAGAGCCCCGACGGTGCCCGGGGCGGAGCGCAGGTGGGGTCAGAGGGCGGAGCCCGGGTGGGTCCGGGGGCAGATCGCCGACGGTGCCCGGGGACGCCCCGGAACGGCGCCCGGGGCGGAGCCCCGCCAGGGCCCGGGGCGGAGTCCAGGTGGGGTCAAAGGGCGGAGCCCCGCCGGGGCCGGGGGCGGAGCCCCGACGGTGCCGGGGACGCCCCGGAACGGCGCCCGGGGCGGAGCCCCGGTTGAGGGAAACAGCGGCCCTCAGTCCCCTTCGTGGCGGGCCAGGGTCTGGCGGGCCGTGGCCGCCATCGCCTCGTCCACCATCCGACCTTCGAAGCGCACCGCCCCGGCCCCCTTCGCCTGCGCCCGCTCCACCGCCGCGATCAGCCTCCGGCAGCGGTCCAGCTCCTCCGCGTCCGGGGAGAACACCTCGTTGACCACCGGTACGTGCGATGGGTGGATCACCGCCATCCCCTCGTACCCCAGGGCACGGTTCCGCTCCGCGAAGCGCCGCAGTCCCGCGAGGTCCGACACGTCCGCCCACAGCCCGGCCACCGGATGGGGGCGGTCCGCGGCGCGGGCGTCGAGCAGGACCCGGGCCCGTAGCTCGCGGGTCTCCTCGCCCTCCGGGCTCCAGCGGTAGCCGACCGCCCGTTCCACGTCCCCGCCCGGCGCGGCCACCGCGCCCAGGTGGGCGATCCGGGCGGCGGCCCGGCCGATGGCGTACGCCTCGCGCAGCCCGCGTGCCGTCTCCAGCAGCGGCACCAGGGCGAAATGGCCCTCGGGCAGGCCGAGTTCGCGCTCGCACCAGGCCAGCAGCCGGTCGGCGGTGGTCACGTCCTCGGGGCCGCTCACCTTGGGCAGCACGATGCCGTAGAGCCCGGGGCGGGCCACCGCCCGCAGATCGTCGGCGCCCTGCCAGCCCGCCGCGCGGTCCAGTGCGTTGATCCGCACGAGCAGCCGCATCCGGCCGGGGGGCGTACCGGCCGCGCGGTCGACGGCCTCGGCCGCCGCCTCCCGCGCCGCCGCCTTGCCGTCCTCCGGGACGGCGTCCTCCAGGTCGAGGATGGCCGCGTCGGCGCCCGCCGCCTCCGCCTTGGGCAGCCAGCCGGTCCGGCTGCCGGGCACGAAGAGCAAGGAGCGCAGCGGGGTACGGGAAGTCGTCGCGCCGTCAGATGACACCCTCGGCCTCCAGCTTCGCCAGCCGTCCGCCGTCGATGCCCAGCCACTCCCCGTAGACCAGCGCGTTGTCCGCGCCGAGCGCGGGGCCGGTCCGCCACACCGCGCCGGGGGAGCGGTGGAAGCGCGGGATCACGGACTGCATCCGCACCGGGCCGAGATCGGGGTCGTCCACCGTGATGATGTCCTCGCGTTCGGCGTAGACCGGGTCGGCGACGATATCGGCGGCGGTGAACACCCGCGAGGCCACGACCTCGGCCCGCTCGAACGCCGCCAGGCACTCGGCCGCCGGGCGCGCCGCCACCCACTCCCGCAGCGCCGCGTCGAGCCGCTCGCGCCCCGCGTGCTGCTGCTCCACGGTGGCGAACTCCTCGTCGGGCAGGCCCAGCAGCCGCACCACATTGCGCACCGAGCGGTTGGTGGCGGAGGTGACGGTGAGCCAGTCGCCGTCGGCGCTGCGGTAGGTGTTGATGACGGCGGCCGGGGCGACGGCCAGTTGGTTGCCGGCCCGCTCGGGGGCCGTACCGAGCTGGTCGTACGCGATGATCTGCCACTCCACCAGCCGGTACAGCGGCTCGAACAGCGCCAGGTCGATCCACTCGCCGTCGAAGGAGTCCGGATCGGTGTCCCGGCGGTGCAGCGCGGCCAGGACCGCGAACGCGCCCATCAGTCCGGTGACCGCGTCGCCGTGCGAGAAGCCGGTGTGCACGGGCGGGCCTTCGGGGAAGCCGGTCAGATGCACCACCCCGCTGCGGGCCTCGCCCATCTTCCCGAAGCCCGGGGCGTCGGCCCGCGAGGAGGTGGCGCCGAAGCCGGATATCTGGAGCAGGATCGCGCTGGGGTTGAGCGCGTGGACGGCCTCCCAGTCCAGGCCCCAGGCGCGCAGCCGGCCCGCCCGGAGCGTCACGATCACCACGTCGGCCCAGGCGATCAGCTCCCGGGCGACCTCCCGGCCCTCCTCGTGGTGCAGATCCAGGGTCACCGAGCGCTTGTTGCGGCCCGCCACCTTGAACCACAGCGGTACGCCGTCGCGGCGGGGGCCCATCCCCCGCGCCGCGTCACCGGAGCCCGGTGGCTCCACGTGGACGACGTCCGCGCCCTGGTCGGCGAGCATCCCCCCGGCGAGGGGGCCCGCCACCACATGTGCGAACTCCACCACCTTCAGCCCCGTGAGCTGTCCCTGCCCTGTGCTGGTCTGGTCCTCCATGCGGCCAGGCTGCGGGGCGGGGCGTATGCGCGTCCAGCAATGAAAGGGGATCAATTCATGCGGATCTCGCAAGGGTCGCCGCCCTCGCCGCCCTCACCGCCCCGCCGCCCTCGCCGCTCCGCCGCCCGGCGGTTGTGCCCCCGGCGCCCGCCCTCACCGGTCCTCGCCCGCCTCCTCCCACACCACCCCCGCCGGCAAGGCGTCCGCCGCGGAGCGGAACTCCTCCAACTGCTCCAGAAAGCGACGCGCCCCCGGCGGAAGCGTGCGGCGCGTCGGCAGGACGACGTACAGCCGGCGCTCCACCACCGGCTCCACCAGCGGGCGCCGCACCAGTCGGCCCGGCCCCACCAGCGGATGGACCAGGGCGGGCAGCGCGGAGACACCGAGCCCGGCCGCCACCAGACCGCCCACCGTGGCCACGTTCGACGCCTCGGCCGCCGGGGTCGCCTCCATCCCCGCCTGGGCGAACGCCGCGTCGGTCATCCGGCGCACGCTGGAGTCGGTGCCCACCGCGAGGAACGGCTCCCGGCCCAGCTCCTCCCAGGTCACCTCCGTCCGCCCGGCCAGCGGATGGTGCTCGGGGAGCACCGCGTCGAAGCGGTCCCGCACCAGCGGCCGCAGCGTGATGCCCCGGGCGCGCCGCGCCACCGTGCTGACCGCGAAGTCGGCGTCCCCGTCGACCACCCGGTCCAGCACCGAGCGCTCCAGCCCGTCCAGCAGCCGTACGGTCATCTCCGGGCGCCGGGCGCGGAAGGCGGAGATCACCGGTGGCAGCAGCACGGCCGCGACCGAGGGCAGGGTCGCCAGGGCCACCGCACCGCGCTCACCGGCGCCGTAGCGCCCCAGCTGGGCCAGGCCCGCGCGGTGCGCGGAGAGGATCTGGTCGGCGATCCGCAGCGCCTCGGCGCCCGCCGGGGTGAGCCGCACATTGCGGGTGTCCCGCTCCAGCAGCCGCATCCCCAGCGCCCGTTCCAGATCGGCGACCGCACGGCTCAGCGACGACTGGGAAACATGCAGTTCGGCGGCGGCCGCGGTGAAGCTCACGGCGCGCGCGACCGCCGCGTACGCGGTCAACTGGCGCAGGGTGACGTCCATGGTCCGTGAGCGTAGGCGCGGCGGCCGGACAGGGGAACTGTTGCGCGAAACGCATGGATAGATCTGTGTTCGATGCTGGACGCGGATCTTTCCCCGCTCGGAAACTCTTCGGCAGCACCCGACCGGACGAGGAAGCGAGCGGCCATGCTGGCAGCACTGGGGTTCTGCACGATCGGCGGCTTCCTGCTGCTCACCATGACCAAACGGGTCTCGGTGCTGGTGGCCCTGGTCCTCACGCCCGTGGTCACCGCGGTCATCGGCGGATACGGCGACGAGCTGGGCCCGATGGCGCTGGACGGGCTGTCCAAGGTCGCCCCGACCGGCATCATGATCGCCTTCGCGGTGCTCTACTTCAGCCTGATGATCGACGCGGGCCTCTTCGAACCGCTGATCCGCGGCATCCTCCGCGCCACCAGGAACGACCCGGTACGGATCACCGTCGGCACCGCCGTGCTGACCATATGCGTCGGGCTCGACGGCGACGGCGCCTCCACCTTCCTCATCACCATCTCCGCGCTGCTCCCCGTCTATCAGCGGCTCGGGATGAGCCGCCTGGTGCTCGCCGGGGTGGTCGGCCTGGGCGCGGGCGTGATGAACATGATCCCGTGGGGCGGCCCGACCGCCCGCGCCGCGGCGGCCCTGAAGATCGACACCTCCGACATCATCACGCCACTGCTGCCCGCCCTCGCCGCCGGTATCGTCTGGGTGCTGCTCGCCGCGTATCTCATCGGACGCCGTGAGCGGCGGCGGCTCGGCGCGCTCGAGCCCGTGCCACGGGCCGAGGTGGCGGTCGGGGACGGCCCCGGCACACCGCGGGTCGCCGCCCGCCCCGGTGTCGCGCTCACCGTCTTCAATCTGCTGCTCACCGTGGCCCTGCTGGTCTGCCTGGTGCTGGAGGCCATGCCGCTGCCCGTGCTCTTCGTCTTCGCCTTCGTCCTCGCGCTGCTGGTCAACCACCCCCGCTGGGAGGACCAGCAGGAGCTGCTGGAGAGGCACGGCAAGAGCGTGGTGCTCGTCATCACCATGATCTTCGCGGCCGGGGTGTTCACCGGCATCCTCGGCGGCACCGGGATGATCGAGAAGATGGCCGAGGCGCTGGTCGACATCATCCCCGACGGGCTCGGCGGCCATCTGCCGGTGCTCGTGGCCGTCACCAGCATGCCGCTGAGCCTCGTCCTCACCCCGGACGCCTACTACTTCGGGGTGCTGCCGGTGCTCGCCGGGACCGCCGACGCCTTCGGCACCGGCCACGCCGAGATCGCCCGCGCGGCCGTCCTCGGCCAGATGACCACCGGCTTCCCGCTGAGCCCGCTCACCGCCGCGACCTTCATCCTCCTGAGCATGAGCGGCGTACAGCTCGGGGAGCACCAGCGCTTCATCTTCCGCTGGGCGTTCGGGACGACGCTGGTGATGACCGCCGCGGCTCTGGCGACGGGCGCCGTGCCGCTCTGACCGTCGCGGCGACGGCCCCGGCGAGGCGGCCCCGGACAAGGCGGCCTCGCCGTTACGGTCCCGGTGAGGCGGCCCGTAGGCTCGCAGCCAGGCGCCCCGTCAGCTCCCGGCCAGTGGCGGCCGGTGCGGTTCGATGACCGTGACCCCGCCCCTGCCCCCGGAGGCCATCGTGGACAGCGCCTCCGGGACCGCGTCCAGCCCGATCACATCGGTGACCAGCAGATCCGGCCGCAGCGAACCGGCCTCGACCATCTCCATCATCGGACCGTAGTCATGGGCGGCCATGCCATGGCTGCCCAGCAGCCGCAGCTCCAGCGCGATGACCCGGTCCATCGGGATCATCGGGGTCCCGGCGGCCGGGGGCAGCAGCCCGACCTGGACATGGCGGCCGTGGCGGCGCAGGCTCTTGATGGACGCGGCGCAGGTCCGCGGGGAGCCCAGCGCGTCGAGCGAGACATGGGCGCCGCCGCCCGTCGCGTCCGCGACCGCCTCCGCCACCGAGCCCAGGGTGGACGCCACGTCCACGCACACCGACGCGCCGAACCGGGCCGCGAGGGCGAGCGCCTGCGGCGAGATGTCCACCGCCACCACCCGGGCCCCGGCCGCGGCGGCGATCATCACGGCGGAGAGCCCCACCCCACCACAGCCGTGCACCGCGACCCACTCGCCCGGGGCCACCCGGCCCTGGGCGACGACGGCGCGGAAGGCGGTCGCGAAGCGGCAGCCCAGACCGGCGGCGGTGGTGAACGACAGCTCGTTGCGTATCCCGACCAGGTTCACATCGGCGTGTCCGATCGCCACGTACTCGGCGAACGAGCCCCAGTGGGTGAACCCCGGCTGCGTCTGCCGCTCGCACACCTGCTGGGCGCCCTCCGCACAGGCGGCACAGCGACCGCAGGCGCAAACGAACGGCACGGTGACCCGCTGCCCCGGCCGCCAGTTGAGGACGTCGGGGCCGACCTCCTCTACGACCCCCGCCAGCTCATGGCCGGGGACGTGCGGCAGCCGGATGTCCGGGTCGTGCCCCATCCAGCCGTGCCAGTCGCTGCGGCACAGCCCGGTGGCCTCGACGCGGATCACCGCGCCGCGCGGGGAGGGAGCGGGGTCCTCGACGCTCCGGACCTCGGGCCGGCGCCCGAACTCGTCGAACACCACAGCACGCATGGACACCGCTCCCTCGCTCGACCACTTCCCCCATGGCCCGTGTGTCCAGGCGGGCCATAGAACCTACACCACAACCGGCCGGTATCAGCCCTTGCGGGTGGTGCCCACCGACGGCGGCTCGGTGCCCCGGCCGGTGCCCCAGGACGAGGGCTCGGTGGACAGCTGGTGGGCCAGCTTCCCGCCGTGGGCGACCTGGTCCCAGTCCAGCCAAGTCCGCGCCACGTTCCGGCCGTTCAGCGACACACTCCGGACATACCGCTTGGCGTCGCTCGCGCCCGGCGCGGTGACCGTGAGCGTGCCGCCCTGCCGGGTGCCGTAGTGCCCGATACGGACCACGGCCGAGGAGAACTGCGGACTGGACAGGGCGAGGAAGTCCCCGCCGCTCATCGTCGGGTACAGACCCAGCGAGGAGAAGACGTACCAGGCCGACATGGTGCCGAGGTCGTCATTGCCGGTCATCCCGTCCGGCCCGGTGGTGAACAGGGTCATCGCAGCCCGCACCACGGTCGCCGCCTTGGCGGGCGCGCCCGCCCACAGATACATGTACGGGGCGTGCAGATCGGGCTCGTTGTTGGGGTTGTAGGTGGGCTTGCCGTAGTAGTCGTACGGGGCGGAGATCCAGTCCTCGCGGGCGGTGCCCGCCGGGTCGCTGAGCAGCTTGCCGTAGGCGAAGAAGTCGTCCAGCCGCTTCTCGGTCGCGCGCCTGCCGCCCATCAGTCCCACGAGCCCGGCCGGGTCCTGCGGCACCAGCCACTGGTACTGGTAGGCGGCGCCCTCGTGGAACTGCCGGCCGGCCTCCACCGGGTCGTACGGGGTCACCCACGCGCCGTCCGCCGTGCGCGGCCGGAACTGCCCGATCGAGGCGTCCCACAGCGTGCGGTACGCCTGGCCGCGCTCGGCGAACATCCGGGCGTCGGCGCGGTGTCCCAGCCCGCGCGCCATCAGGGCGAGCGCGGCGTCCGCCGCGGAGTACTCCAGGGTGGCCGAGGCGGGGTGGACGCAGTCGTTGTCGCCGCCCTTGTCGGCGCAGTCGGTGCCGAGCTTCAGCCCCGAGGGGACGTAGCCCAGCTCGCGGTAGTAGTCCACTCCGGAGCGCCCGTTGTAGGGCGAGTCGGCGGGCGGGGTGCTGGTGGCGTTCTTCTTCAGCAGCGCGTACGCCTCGTCCTCGTGCCCGGCCAGCAGGCCCTTGGACCACGCCTCGACGAGGAACGGCGTCACCGGGTCGCCCGTCATGATGTTGGTCTCGCTGTTGGCCAGCGCCCAGCGCGGCAGCCAGCCGCCGTCCCGGCCTATGGCGACCACCGACAGCGCGACATCGCGGGCCACCCCCGGTTCCACCATCTCCAGGAACTGGTTCTGCGGCCGGTAGGTGTCCCACAGCGAGAAGTTCTGGTACGGGGTGTAGCCGGAGGCGGTGTGGGTCGCGCCGTCGAAACCGGTGTAGCGGCCGTCCACGTCGCCCGCCACATTGGGGTGCAGCTGGGCGTGGTACAGCGCGGTGTAGAAGGCGCGCCGCCGCTCCTCGGTGCCGCCGCCGACCCGGATCGCGTCGAGCTTCTTCACCCAGGTGTCGTGCAGCGCGGCGCGCGTGGCGTCGAAGTCGTAGGAGTCCCCGGTCTCGGCCGCGAGGTTCTTCCGCGCGCCCTCGGGGCCGGTGTACGACAGGCCGACCTTGACCACGACATCCCGGTCCCGGGTCGCGTCGAAGCTGGCCCAGGCGCCGTTGCCGCCCTCACCGGCCGCCTCGCGGGAGCCGGGGGTGGGGGTGGTGCCGCGCCAGGTGCCGTAGGAGGCGAAGGGACGGTCGAAGGTGGCGGTGAAGTAGACGGTGTGCCGGTCCTTCCCGGCACAGAAGTTCCCGGCCTCCACCCGGCCCTCGACGGTCCGGTCGCCGACCACGCGGATCTCGGAGCCGAAGACCTTCTGATTGGCCTTGCCGGTGTTGAACAGGACGTTGGCCGCGCCGGTGGCCGGGAAGGTGTAGCGCTGCCAGCCGGTGCGCTGGGTGGCGGTCAGCTCGGCGTCGATCCCGTAGGACTTCAGGCCCACCCGGTAGTAGCCGGGGGTGGCCTCCTCGTCGTCATGGCTGTAGGTGGAGCGGTAGTGCTCCGGGTCCACGTCGCTGACCGCGCCGGTCGTCGGCATGATGGGCAGCTCGCCCGCCACCCCGCAGCCGACCCCGGACAGATGAGTCTGGCTGAAGCCGTGGATGGCGTTCTGGTCGTAGTCGTAGCCGCCCTGGCCGCCGGTGTCCGGGCTGACCTGGACCATGCCGAACGGGGCGCTCGCCCCGGGGAAGGTGTTGCCGAAGTTCTCGGTGCCCACGAAGGGGTGGACCAGCGAGGTGGGGTCGGCCGGAGGGGACGCGGCCGAGGGGGCGGCCGCCGCGCCCGGTGGTCCCAGCAGACCGCCGCCCAGCAGTGCCGCCGTCATCACGCCCGCGACCGTGCCCGCAGCGCGCGCACGGATTCCACCGATCAGCGACCGCATGGGACGCACCTCCGTATGACAACGTTGTCCGACCAGAGTCGCGAAACTTTGGCACGGGGGCCGGGCGGTGTCAATGGCTCGCGCGCGGGCGGTCCTTGACCTGTGCGCGGGCGGGCCAGGCCCGTACGCCGACGGGTCATCGAACGGAGGGGCCGATGACACCGCCCGCGCACAGGGCCATGGGGTCCGGGCGCGCGGGTGGCGCTATCGCTTGTCGCGCTGCCCGTCGGCGAGCTGACGGGACGTATCGCCCGCGCCCGCGCCCCGCTGGGCCCGCTCGGCGATGCTCGGGAACAGCCCGCCGATGGCGCTGCCGAGCCGCAGCTCCAGCGGGGCCACGTTCACCTCGGCCCGGTTCCGCTCGATCGCCCGGATCGTCGCGGCCGCCACCCGCCGGGAGGAGATCGTACGGACCCCGGTGGGCAGGGACGTGCCCGCGTCGGCGAACATCCCGGCGTCGCCCACGAATCCGGGCTGCACCAGTGAGACCCCGACCCCCGTGCCGTGCAGATCCTGCCGCAGCCCGAGGGTGAAGCCGCGCAGCCCGAACTTGGCCGCGTTGTAGAGCGCCGCGCCGGGGGAGGCCGTACGGCCCGACAGCGAGCCGATCATCACCAGATGGCCGGAGCCCGCCTCCACCATGCGCGGTGCCATCAGCCGGGACAGCAGGACCGGCGCGCGCAGATTGACGTCGAGGGCGCGGTCCAGCTCCTCCGGCCGGTAGTCCAGGACCGGGCCGCTGGAGGGCAGCGCGGCGTTGGCGATGACGATCCGGGCGTCCGCCGCCTCCTCCACGAGCCGCTCCACATCGGACCGTTCGGCCAGATCGGCGACGATCGCCCGGCCGCCCAGCCGCTCGGCCAGCGGCCGCAGCACCTCCTCACGGCGCCCGGTGAGCAGCAGATTGGCGCCCTTGGCCGCGAACGCGCGAGCCAGGGTCTGGCCGATGCCGCCGGTGGCCCCGGTGAGCAGGACGGTCGTGCCGTCGATCCGCATGCGATCTCCTCCGGTTACGGTCGAGTACGTTCCGGCACGGTACTGGGTGTGCGCTCCGCGCCGGGCGGGGACCCGGCCCGGTCCCGTATGGACGCGCGGCAATGCGGCGGAGCGATGACCGTGCGAGCGCGGGACCCGTGCGAGCTCCGGGACCCGGGCGCCCAGCGCCAGGCCGACGACGGCCGACGGATCGCCACCCCCGGCCGGCCCCGCACGGTGTCCGGCAGGGCGGCTCGGGCCAGGAGCGAGTCAGCGGCAGGTGGGCGGCGCCACTCCTCCACTTCCACCGTGTCGCCGTCCGCGACGGGAACGCGGGCGCAGGAGACGTCCGCGGCGGCCGGGACCAGGTAGCGGGCGCCGGTGACCCGGGCCAGCTCCGGACCTCCGGTGAGGTAGTCGTTGTGCACGTGCGTCTCCGCCACATACGCGATCCGCACCCCGCGCCGGGCGGCGGCGGCGATCACCTGGTCGATATCGCGTGGCGGGTCGCCCACGACGGCGGTGCGGGGCCCGCCCGCCAGATAACTGCGATGATCCAGGCCCTCGAACTTCAGGGTGTCGACGAAAAACACGAGTGGGACTCTCTCACGCCGCAAGGCTCATTCCCGCCGGCCCCTTCTCGAATCTAGCCGTCGCGCCGGGCCGGCGTGCCCAGGCCGTAGACGCGGCGGGCGTTGTCCGCGCCCAGCAGCGCGGCCACCCGGCGGGCGTCGCGGCGGGACCAGGCGCCCTCCGCCACCCAGTGGGTCAGCAGCGCGGTCAGCGCCTCCCGGAAGAGCCGCGCCCCCACCACATACAGTTCGGGCAGCCCGTAGGCGTCGGTCGAGAAGAGCACCTTGCCGAACGGGGCGAGTTCCAGCATCTCGGCGAGCACCGCCCCGGCCCGCGCCCCGGTGTGCGACAGGGCCAGCCCCACATCGGCGTACACATGCGGGAAGACGGCGGCCAGATAGGCGGCGCCGCGGTGGTACGGATAGCCGTGCAGCAGGATCAGCGTGCAGCCCGTGGGGCGCACGGCGCGGATGAAGTCGGTGAGGGCGAGCGGATCGCAGCGGTCCAGCCGCAGATCGGGATCGCCGAACCCGGTGTGCAGTTGCAGCGGCAGTCCGGTGTACGCCGCCGACCACAGCAGATGGCGCAGCAGTACGGGATCGGTGACCCGGGCGGCGGCGGTGCCGCCCTGGGCGCGCCGGGCCAGCCAGTGTTCCGCGGCGGTGTGGACGGCGCCGGGGCCCGGCGGATCGGGCTCGAAGTCCAGGCCGTAGCGGTAGGCGGCCACCGACTTGAATCCGGCCGCCGTGCGGGCCGCCTCCCGGATCCCGTCCGCCACTCCGGTCAGGAAGTCGTCGGCGGTCAGCGAGGTGTCCGCGATCCGCTCCGCCAGCTGCTCAAGACGGACGATCTCATGCGCGGTGCCGCCCGCCGCGAGGGCCAGCTCCTGAGGGGTGGTCAGGTTGCCCGGCAGCCCGGTGTCCACCAGGAACTCACTGATCCCGGCGGCGGTCAGCAGCCGCCGGGTCACCTCCCGCGCGCCCAGCTCGCGCCGCCGGGCGAGGTAGGGGGCGGGCGGGCAGTGCGGTTCGAGGTCCAGCAGTGGCGGACACCAGCGGCGCACCGCGAACCCCAGCTGGCTGTCGAAGAAGGTGGTGCCGAGCGCGGCGGGCGCGTCGGATTCGGTCAGGAACGCCTCGAATTCGGCCGGGCCCAGCTCGGAGCGGGCCACCCCATGGCAGTGGTGGTCCACCAGGGGCGGCAGCGGCGGCTCGGTCGGATCCGTCTGCTCGGCGGCCTCCATCGGTCAGTACCGCCTCCGGGTCGCGACGGCGATCTCGCGCGGGGACGACTTCTCGAACAGCGCGGCCTCCGCCCGGCGCACCGCGGCGATGGACTCGAAGAGCGGATCGCCCAGCGCCTCGCGCAGCACGGACGAGTCCTCGAAGTGCTCAAGCGCCGTCAGCAGCGAGGTGGGCAGCCGCCGTTCGCGTCCCTCGACGGCCGGATCCCCGGAGACGGGCGGGGGCAGCGAGAGCCCGGCGTCCAGTCCGCCGAGGCCCGCGGCGATGACCGCGCCCGCCACCAAGTAGGGGTTGGCCGCCGGGTCGAAGGACTTGATCTCGGCGTTGGAGGCGCCCGGGTCGTCCGGCGCGCCGGTGATGAAGCGCACCGCGGCCTCCCGGTTCTCCAGACCCCAGCACTGGTACGCCCCGGCCCAGCGGGAGGGTTCGAGCCGGAGGTAGCTCGCGGGGGTGGGGGCGCCGATGGCGAGCAGGGCGGGCAGCTCGCGCAGCACCCCGGCGAGGAACGCCTCGGCCGTCGCGGTCATGGAGCCCGGCCCGTCGCCGTCCCGGCACAGATTGCGGTCCCCCTGCCACAGGCTCAGATGGAGATGGGCGCCGTTGCCGACCCCGCCCGGGTCCACCACCGGGCCGAACATCGGGTTGAACCCGGCGCGCCCGGAGCACGCCCGGATCGTCTCCCGCACCAGTACGGCCAGATCGGCGGCGCCGACCGGATCGGCGGGCGCCAGGGACACCTCGAACTGCCCGGGGGAGTACTCGGGGTGGAGCTGGTGCACCTCGGCCTGCTGCGCGTCCAGCGCGCCGAGCAGATCGGCGAGGTAGTCGGCGAGGTCGACCACCCGCGCCATGCCGTAGGCGGGGCCCGCGGTGGGGTAGCGCGGCGGGTCCTGGTCCGGGTCGCCCGTGGTGACGACCCACTCGGTCTCGAACCCCATGCGCACGGTCAGCCCCCGCTCCCGCGCCCGCTCGGCCATCCGCCGGGCGAACAGCCGCTGGCAGACGGGGTGCGCCCGGCCCTCCTGGTCGTACCGGTCGACCGGGGCCCAGGCCCAGCCGGGCTGCGCGGCCAGCGGCGTGAGCCGGTCCAGGTCGGGGAGGAGCCGCAGATCCCCGTCCGGGCCGCCGACATGGCGGCTGGTGGTCATGGAGTCGTCCACGAGATAGACGTCGAAGACGGGGGACATCCCGACCCCGCGCCGCGCGGCATGCGGCAGCCGCGCGGTGGGCACGGACTTCACCCGGGTCAGACCCGCGTTGTCCACCCAGGTCAGCGCGATGGCCTGGATGCCGTTCGCGGTGAGCCGCTCGGCCTCCTGCCGAGCCCGTGCGTATGCCTGCTCGCGATCCCCGGTCCGCATGGGCGCCTCCTCAGCCACGTCCTGTACGCCGAGACTATTGCCTGCGGACGTTCTTGTGGTGACGCGTTGTCCCCATCGCATACGGGGTGTGACGGTGGCTTATGCCGGTCGGAGGTTGACATGGGCCGCCGGGACGTCGAGGGGGTCGGCCCGCCCGCCGAGGCGTCCGGTTTCGGCCACGTAGCGGAGACCGCCTACGTCACCTGGCCCCCTCCCGGAGGGTGTCGGCGAGGGAGGCGAGATACATCTCGATGGCCTGGCCGGGTTCGCGCACCCGGCGGCCCGACAACTTCCCGATCTTCTCCAGCCGGTACAGCAGGGTGTTCCGGTGGATGTGCAGCCGCTCGGCGACCCGGACCAGCGACAGACCGCCCTCCGCCCAGCCGATCAGCGTCTCCCGCAGCGTCGGCCAGTCCGGCTGCTCGCGCAGCCGCCCCAGCACCGCCTCGGTGAACCGGGCCCGGTCGTGGGGCGGTATCGAACCCAGCAGCTGCGGCACCCGCAGCTCCGAGGCGATGAAGACCCGCTCACCGGGGAAGACCGCCGGTCCGGTGCGCAGCGCGGTCGCCGCGTCACGATAGGAGTCGTGCATCCCGGCCGCCCCGGCCGCCGGCTCGCCGACGGCCATCCGGCCGTCCAGACCATGGCGCTCCGCGAGCAGCGCCAGCAGGTGCTCGCACCGCTCGGGCAGCCTCTCGGGGGCCGCGCGCCCCTCGTGCGCGGCGGCCAGCACCGCGTACCGCCCCGCGGTCTGCTCGCCCGCCACGTCCTGGCGGTCGCGGAACACCTCCCGCACGGTCCGCAGCACCGTGAGCCGGGACACCGCCGCGGGGCCCTCGTCCGCCCGGTCCGGTGCGCCCGCCGAGCGCACCTCCAGCAGCACCGCGCTGCGGGCCACCCCGGGGATAAGCCCCAGCTCGACCGCGCGGGCGGCCACCGCCTCCGGGCCGACCACCTCGGGGTCGTAGAGCGCGATGTCCCGGACGAAGTCGTCGACCGCCCGCTCGTGGAGCATCCGCGAGCGCAGCAGCGCCGCCTCCTCCAGCAGGATCTCGGTCTGCCGCCGCACCACCAGGCCGAAGCGGTGCACCTCCTCGGGCACCCCGGTCAGACAGACGGTGCCGATCACCTCCTCGCCGACGGTGATCGGCAGGCTCATCCCGGGCCGTACGCCCCGCATCCGGCCCGCCTGCTGGGCGCTGTGGGTGGCGGGGCGCCCGGTGCGCAGCACCTCCAGGGACGCCTCGTGGACGGTGCCGACGCGCGCGAGGTCACCACAGCCGATGACGACCGCCGCGGGATCGGTGATCAGTACATTGAAACCGGTGATCCGCCCGATGTCGCGGGCGATCTCCTGTGCCAGCTCCGGCGTCAGTACGGGAGGGCCGCCGAGCGGGCCGCCAAGGTGGTCCATGGGCGGATCGTACAGACGCACCCGCTCTCAGGGCGACGTCTTCATACGCTTCGAACGATGACCGAGGGCTCGTCGCTGCCTACCGTCTTCCGTCAACACCACCGGGCGCCCCGCACCGCCCGGCCATCCGTCCCCTCCTCCCCAGGAGCCCTCCTCAGGAGACGGCCATGAGCACAGCATCCCTGGAGAAGTCCCGTCCCACCCGCACTCACTGGTTGATCACGCTGTACGCAGGCGGCGGCGAGTTCTGCGACGGTTACATCCTCAGCATCATCGGCGTCGCGCTTCCGCTCCTCACCGCCGACTACCACCTCAACTCCTTCGACGCCGGAGTGGTCGGCTCCGCGTCCCTGGTCGGCATGTTCGCCGGTGGCCTGGTCTTCGGCTATGTCACCGACCGGGTCGGGCGGCAGAAGGTCTATCTCTTCGACATCGCCGCCTTCATCCTGCTCTCCGCGGCCCAGTTCTTCGTCACCGATCCCTGGCAGCTCACCGTGTTGCGCTTCCTCATGGGCATCGCCATCGGCGCCGACTTCGTGATCGCGGGCACCATCGCCTCCGAGTTCGCGCCGCGCGACTCCCGGGGACCGCTGCTGGTCATCATGGTCACCATGTGGTCGGTCGGCGCCGCCGTCGCGTACGTCGTCGGCTGGGCGATGATGTCCTCCGGCCACGACGACTGGCGCTGGATGCTCGCGAGCAGCGCGATACCCGCCGTCCTCATCCTGCTGCTGCGCTTCGGCACCCCCGAGTCCCCGCGCTGGCTGCTCAGCAAGGGACGCGCCAGGGAGGCGGAGGGCGTGCTGAAGCAGATGCTCGGCCCGGACGCGAGCCTGGACGACCTGGAGGCCGATACCGCCTCGCGCACCCGCTACGGCGACATCTTCCGCGGTGCCTATCTGCGGCGGACCGTCTTCGTCAGCGTCTTCTGGGCGTGTCAGCTGCTGCCGATCTACGCCATCACCACCTACGAACCCACCATCCTGTCCTCCTTCGGACTGGCCGACGGCAACGACTCCTACCTGGGCTCGGTCGTGGTGCAGATCTTCTTCGTGCTCGGCTCGCTCTCGGGGATCCTGGTCATCAACAAGGGGCGGCGCACCCTGCTCCTGTGGAGCTTCGGCCTCTCCGCCATCCCCCTGCTCTGCCTGGCGGCCTTCGCCCACCCCTCACCGGCCGTCGTGATCGTCCTCTTCGCGGCCTTCGGCGTGGCGTGCTTCGCCAGCCAGTGCCTCCAGGCCATCTACCCCTCCGAGCTGTTCCCGACCGGGGTCCGGGCCACCGCCAACGGGTTCGCCACCGGCATCAGCCGGGTCGGCGCCGCCATCGGCACCTGGGGAGCGCCCGTGGTCCTCGACCACAGCACCCGGCTGGCCATGTTCCTCGGCGCGGTGATCTGCGCCATCGGCTGGGGGACGTCGTACATCCTCGCCCCGGAGACCAGCGGGCTCACCCTCGCCGACGCCAGTGCGGCGGATACGGACCACAGCCCCCGCGGGCGGACGCGTGCCCGCCGTGACGCCTCCTCGACCACACCGTCCCCCGCCGTGAAGGAGCACTCATGACCTTTCCGGACACCCCGCCCTCCACGGTCACGATCATCGGCGGCGGCGTCGTGGGCCTGGCCTGTGCCCACTACCTCAGTGGCGCCGGGCTGCGGGTCACCGTTCTCGAACGCGACCGGCTGGGCAGCGGCGCGTCCCGTGGCAACGCCGGGGAGGTCTGCCCAGACCTGGTGGAACCGCTGGCCGCGCCCGGTGTCATCGGTACGGCGCTGCGCGGGCTGCACCGCCAGGACGGCGCGCTGGCGATCCACCCCCCGGCCGGTGCCGAACTGCTGCGGTTCCTGGTCCGGTTCGGGATGCGGGCCACCTCGCGCCACCACGCCCGGGGGGCCGCCGCCCTGGGCGCGCTCGCGAGGGGCACCTTCGGGCTCTTCGAGGAGCTGGAGGCGGCCGGTGTGGACGGGGAGGCGCACAAGGACGGCTTCCTGTTCGCCTTCCCCTCCCGGGAGTACGCCGACGGGGCGCTCGCCGCCTTCCGCCGGCTGGACGCGCCCATCGCGCCCGGCGGTGTGCTGGAGGGGGCCCGCCTCGCGGCGGCGGAGCCCTCGCTCACCGAGGGCGCGCGGGCGGGGTTCGTGGTGGAGCGTCAGTGGTCCCTGGACCCCTCGCTCTTCGTGGACCGGCTCGCCGAGCGGCTGCGGAGCGACGGCGTGGAACTGGTCGAGGGGGCACGTGTCTCATCCATCGTGGACCGCTCCGGCCGGACCGAGGTCCGGACCTCGGCGGGCACCTTCCGCGCCGACACGGTGGTCATCGCGGCGGGCATCGGCTCGCGGGAGCTGGTGCGCGGGCTCGGCAGGGACATCGACCTGGTGGCGGGCAAGGGCTACAGCTTCTCGGTGGCGGCCGAGCCGCCGCCCTCCCGGCTGGTCCACCTCGGCGCGGCCAAGGTGGTGCTCACGCCGATGGGCAAGCGGGTCCGGGTCGCCGGGACGATGGAGTTCGAGCGCGACGCCGACCGGTTCCGGCAGCGGCGCATCGAGGCCATCGTCGCCGCCGCGCGCCCGTATCTGCGCCATGCCGACTGGGACGACCGCCAGGAGGAGTGGGTGGGGCCGCGGCCCATGACCCCCGACGGGCTGCCGCTGATCGGGCCGGTTCCGGGCCATCCCCGGGTGCTGCTGGCCACCGGCCACAACATGCTCGGGCTGATGCTCGCGCCCGCCACCGGCCGGCTGGTGGCCGGACTGCTGACGGGTACGGCGGATCCTAGGCTTTCCTCCACTTTCGCCCCGGTACGGAGTGTTCGTCGGTACTCTTGGCGTGTACATGGCGCTTGCTGAAGCGCCCTGACACCCAAGGAGCTTGCAGTGGTCAGTCGCAGAACCCTGCTCACGAGCACACTGGGCATCACCGGCGGCCTTCTCCTCCCCACGGCGGGCGCCGACGCGGCGCCCGCCGACTGGTCCCGGGCGGTGGTGGACTCCACCATCGCCCGCAAACCGGACCCCAAGACCCTCGGCGGCTGGGGCTACACCCAAGGTCTCTTCCTGCTCGGCGCCTACCGCGTCTACCAGCGGGTCAAGGAGCCCTCGTACCTGGCGTACATCAAGGGGTGGGTGGACAACTTCGTCGACGCCGACGGCCATATGAGCCGGACCTTCGACAACCTCGACGCGATGCAGTCCGGCAATCTGCTGCTGATCCTCCACCAGGAGACCGGCGATCCGCGCTACCGGACCGCCGCCGACCAGATCCGGGACCGGATCACCACCTATCCGCGCACCGCCGACGGCGGGATGTGGCACGCCACCGGCAAGACCAACGAGCTGTGGGGCGACGGTGTCTTCATGGCCCAGCCGTTCCTGCTGCGCTACGGCATCGCCTACGGCGACGAGACGTTCGCGTACGAGGAGGTCACCAGGAACCTCTCGGTGTACTTCCGCCACCTCAAGGCGGCCAACGGGCTGATCTACCACGCCTATGACGCCGACGGCGACGCCCCCTGGAAGCCCGACCCCACCACCGGCACCTCCGCCCACTTCTGGGCACGGGCCATCGGCTGGACCGCGATGACCCATGTCGAGGTGCTGGAGCTGCTCCCCGCGAAACACCCGCGCCGCGCCGAACTGATCGGCAACATACGGCACCTGGCGAAGGGCTTCGCGCGCTATCAGGACCCGGCCACCGGCCGCTGGTTCCAGGTCGTCGACAAGGCGAGCGACCCCGCCAACTGGACCGAGACCTCCGCCTCCAGCATGTACACCCTGATGCTGCACGCCGCCCTGGAACACGGCTGGATCAGCGGCGGCGGCTACGCCTCGGCGGCCCGCAGGGGCTATCAGGGCGTGCTGAAGAAGGTGTCGGTCGGCTCCGACGGGCTGACGAACATCACCGACATCAGCGAGGGCACCAACGTCGGGGACCTGGCCTACTACCTCGGCCGCAAGCGCAATACGAACGACCTCCACGGTCTGGGCGCCTTCCTGCTGATGAACGAGCGGCTCGCGCACTGACACGGGCGTACGGTCGCGGTCCGGCGGACCGCGACCGTACCCACCCCTGAAGGCGCTACTTCAGCTCGACCTGGAACACCTTGTCCGCGCCGTCCGGCTCCCCGCCGTTGTTGTCCGCGTTGGTCGTGGACAGCCACAGCGCGTTCTTGCCCGGCACGGTCTCCACGGTGCGCAGCCGCCCGTAGGAGCTGGTGTAGTACGCCTTCGGGGTGCCCGCGCTGGTCCCGTCCACCGGGATCCGCCACAGCCGCTCACCGCGCAGCGCCGCCAGGTACATCGCGCCGTCGGCGTAGGTGACCCCGCTGGGCGAGGCGTCGCCGGTCGGCCACTGGCGCTTGGGGCTGGTCATCCCCGAGGTGGAGCAGTTGCCCTCGCAGATCGGCCAGCCGTAGTTCTTGCCCGGCTCGATGAGGTTGAGCTCGTCGTACTTGCTGTTGCCGAACTCGGCCTCCCACAGCCGGCCCTGCGGGTCCCAGGTGATGCCCTGCGGATTGCGGTGGCCGTACGAGTAGACGAGCGTGCCGAACGGATTGCCCGGCGCGGGTTTGCCGTCCGTGGTCATCCGCAGGATCTTCCCGTTGAGGGAGTTCTTGTCCTGGGCGAGATCGGGTGTCTGCGCCTCCCCGGTGGTGGCGTAGAGATAGCCGTCCGGGCCGAACTTGAGGCGTCCGCCGTTGTGGTACTTGTTCTTCTTGATGCCGGTGACGATCGCCTTGTAGCCGCCGAGCGAGGAGCCGTCGTAGGTCATCCGGGCGATGCGGTTGCCGTCGGACGCGGTGTGCATCAGGTAGACGGCGTGGTCGGTGCTCCAGTTCGGGGAGACCGCGATGCCCAGCAGCCCGCCCTCACCGTCCGTGGTCACCACATTGGGCACCGTGCCGACCTGGGTCCTGGTGCCCGACTGGGTGAGCTTGTACAGCTTGAACGAGTCCCGCTCGGTGATCAGCGCCGAGCCGTCGGGCAGCCAGCTGAGCCCCCAGGGGATGCTCCAGCCGGACGAGACGGTCTTGATGTCCGAGGGAGCCGAATCGGCCCGCCCCGGGGCGGCGGTTCCGGTGCCGGCGGTCCCGATCAGCAGTCCGGCGGCGAGTGCGGTGGCGGCCGCCAGGGCGGCGGTGTTCCGGTACCTCTTCATCGCGTTCTCCTGTCTGATCCCCGTTCACATGCGGGGAACCGTAAAGAAGGTTTCCTAATGCGTCAACAGATTCGACGGGAGGAGCTTGCGCATCGCGGAAGGTAGGAGGTGTCTCTTGGAACGTCAAGGATTGGTATGGGCCAGAAGGATGGTCACGTGGGCGATTTCACCCATCATGGGCTGTCGATCCATCAGAGATCGGATGACTTTTTTGGCGCATGCTTCTTGACCGCACCCGGACAGCTGGTAACCCTGCAACAGAACGGAACATCACCACGCTCCATCCCTCCATCGGCATTCACAGCTCGGAGAAGGAGCCCTCATGGGCCGCAGATCGCGCCGCCGCCTCGGCGCCTGGACGGCCGCAGTGCTGGCGGCCGTCGTCACCCTCACCCTCACCGGTCCCACCCCGGCGCTGGCCGAGGTCACCAACCCCCGGCAGCAGTGGCTGCGCCAGTCGCAGGCGGGGCTCTTCCTGCACTGGGGCATGCGCACCTCGCCCGGCTACACCAGCTGCTCCGCCTGGGAGAAGGCGGTCACCGACGGTGGCTGGGACGCCGACTACTGGGTGGCCGAGGCCAAGAAGCTGCACGCCTCCTACCTGGTTCTCGCCTCCTTCCACAGCCGTCTGGGCTATGCGCGGGCCTGGCCGTCGGCCATCCCCGGAAGCTGCTCCACCAAGCGGGACTTCCTCGGCGAGCTGATCGACGCGGCGAGCGCCCAGGGGCTGAAGGTCATGCTCTATATGACCGACGATCCGCAGTGGCATGCCGAGGGCGGTCACGAATGGCTCGACTCGGCGGGCTACTCGGCCTACAAGGGGCACGACGTCGACCTGTCCACGCGCGACGGCTTCGGCGAGTACTCCTACGACAACTTCGTGGAAGTGATGCGGAAGTACCCCGGACTGTCCGGGTTCTGGATCGACAACGACAACGACTACTGGATCGACCACGGGCTCTACGAGAAGATCCGCGCCGACCGTCCCGGCTGGCTGCTGAGCAACAACAACGAAGACACGCCGATCATGGACACGGTCAGCAATGAGCAGAAGACCGGGATGACCCCGGCCTATGACTACCCCCAGGCCATCTGGGCCCCGCAGCCCCGGCTCACCGAGGCCTGCTTCAAGCTGCCCAGCAGCGGGGCCTGGTGGTACAGCGGCACCGATTCGGCGGTGGACCAGGGACTCACCCTCGGCCGAATGATCAGTGACTCCGGATCCTCCGTCAAATCCCTCATGGCCGAGACCGCCCAGGTGAACGGGCGCTTCCCCGGCAAACAGGAAGCCTTCAACAACTACGCCAAGACCTATCTCGACAAGATCTGGGGATCGCTGGGCGGCACCGAGGGCGGTGGCTACTCCTACGGCGGACTCCAGCCCGGCGCCTGGAACGACGGCGCCCACGGGGTGACCACGGTGAGCACGGCCGACCCCGACCGCCACTTCGTCCACGTCCTCACCCGGCCCTCGGGCTCCACGCTGACCGTGCGGGACAACGGCTACAAGGCGACCGGTGTCACCGACTACCGCACCGGGAAGAAACTCGACTTCCGCCAGAGCGACGGCCGGATCACCATCACCGGCATCACCGACTGGGATCCCTACGACACCGTCCTCGCGGTCCGCACCGACGGCCGCCAGGGCATCGTCCCGCCCGGTTCCGTCACCGCGAGCGCCAGTGTCTCCGCGAGCGGCCACCCCGCCTCCGCCGTGCTCGACGGCGATCCGCAGACCTACTGGGACAACAAGACCACCCTGCCCGCCTCGGTCACCCTCGATCTGCGGTCCGCCAAGAGCATCCGCTATCTGGCCGTGAACCAGCGGGAGTGGTCGGTCTCCTACGCCCGCTCCGACACCGAGCAGTCCGCCCGCATCCGCGACTACCAGGTGCACGTCTCCGACAACGGCCGCGACTGGGGCGGCCCGGTGGCGTCCGGAACGCTGCCCAGCGCCCGCGGGGTGCGGTTCATCGACATCCCCGCCACCACCAAGCGCTATGTCCGGCTCACGGTGAACAGCACCTGGGCCGCGGCCACCGACACCAAGCACTATCGCAAGCTGCTGCTGGACGAGGTGCGCATCGGATCCGCCTACCCCGGGAGCGGCCGCACCACCACCGACGGCGGGGCACCGCGGATCCGGACCGCCCGCTGACGGCCCGTCCGCCCCGTCCCGTTGATTCATCCCCCACCCAGATGGAAGGCAGGTCGAAGCCATGAACGAGACCACACCGCGCACCGCGCCCGAGGCGGCGGACCGCATCCGTACGGAGACCGGCGAGACCGCCTGGCAGACGCCCGACTACGTGGTCGTGGAGACCGCGCTGGAGGTCACCGCCTACTCGCTGAACGCCCGCTGAGCTCCCCGCCATGCGCGTGCGCGTGCTCGGCACCGCGGCGGGTGGCGGCGTACCCCAGTGGAACTGCGCGTGCCCCGGATGCTCCGGGGCACGCGCCCACCCGGGGTGGCGCCGCCGCCATGCCTCGCTCGCCGTCCAGGCCGACGAAGGCCGCTGGTATCTGGTCAACGCCACCCCCGACCTCGGCGACCAGGTCGAGGACTGCCCCGAACTGCACCCCGGGCCCGAACCGCGCCGGACCCCGCTGGCCGGGGTGATCCTCACCGACGCCGAACTCGACCACACCCTCGGCATCGCCCGGCTGCGCGAGGCGGACGGCATCGAGATCGTGGCCACCGACCCGGTGCGGCACGCCCTGCTGAAAGGGCTCCACCTGGGCGAGGTCCTCACCCCCTACGCCCGGCTGGACTGGCACCCCCTCGGCCCCGAGGACCGGCCGCTCGCCACGGGCTCGTCCGTCGCCGTCTCCGCCGTCCCCGTCTCCGCCAAACGCCCCCGCTACGCGGCCGGACTCGACGTCCCGGACGACGACGCCTGGGTGGTCGCCCTGCGGCTGACCGACCGCGCCACCGGCCGCTCCCTCCTCTACGCCCCCGCGCTCGCCGCCTGGCCCGACGCCTTCCAGCGCGCCGCCGAAGCGGCCGACTGCGTCATCGTCGACGGCACCTTCTGGTCCGATGACGAGCCCCTCACCAGCGGCTTCGGTTCGCGAACCGCCACCGCCATGGGCCATCTGCCGATCGGAGGACCGGACGGCACGGCGCACCGGCTCGCCGCACTCGAAGCGCGCACCCTGTACACCCACCTCAACAACACCAACCCCCTCAACCACCCGGCCGCGCCCCAGCACTCGGGCCTGCGGAAGCTGGGTGTCGAGGTGGCCGCCGACGGGATGGTGATCGACCTGTGAGCACCCCACGGACCCGGCTCGAGGAGCGGTTGCGCGCGGTCGCGCAGGAGCGCTACCACGACCGCCACCCCTTCAACGTACGGATGCACGCGGGCGAGCTCACCCCCGCCGAACTGCGCCGCTGGATCCTCAACCGCTTCCACTACCAGCGCCATATCCCCGTCAAGGACGCGCTGATCACCGCCAAGCTCGACACCTCACGGCTGCGCCGGATGTGGCTGCGGCGCATCCAGGACCACGACGGCGCCACCGAGGGCGAGGGCGGCATCGAGCGGTGGCTGCGGCTCGGCGAGGCCGCGGGGCTGGACCGGGACCGGCTGCTCTCGGGCGCCGAGGTGGTGCCCGGGGTGCGGCTCGCGGTCGACGGCTATGTCAACTTCTGCCGGCTGCGCGACCCGCTGGAAGCCGTCGCGGCCTCCCTCACCGAACTGTCCGCGCCCGGCATCATGCTCACCCGGATCGACGCCTTCGAGCGGTACTACCCCTGGATCGAGCGCGCGGGCCTGGGCTACTTCCGCAACCGGGTCGGCCAGGGGCGCCGGGACAGCACCGAGGCCCTCGACCTGGTCCTGAACTGGGCGCGGACCCCCGAGGACGAGGACCGCGCGGTGGCGGCGCTCGCCTTCAAATGCGATGTGCTGTGGTCGCTGCTGGACGCGGTCGACCACGCCGACACCAAGGACGGCCCGGGGACGGACATCAACAACGGCCCGGGGACGGACATCAAGGACGGCCCGGGGGAGGGGGCATGAGCGGCACCGGCCCCGCCACCGGGCCCGCCCCGGCAGGATGGCGGCCCGCGCTGTCCCCCGCCGTGAGCCTGCGCCACGACCGGGTGCGGGACGCCGATCTGCTGGTGCTGCCCGAGCGGGTGGTAGTGCTGCGCGGCAGCGCCGCGAACATCCTGCGGCTGTGCGACGGCGACCGCGACCTCGACGCCATCGTGGTGGAACTCCAGAGCCGCTTCCCCGGCGCGCCCGTCGCCGAGGACGTGCCCGCCTTCCTCGACCGGATGCGCACCCAGGGCTGGGTCCGATGACCGCCCCGCCCCGCCCGTGGGCCCTGCTCGCCGAGCTCACCCACGGCTGCCCCCTGCACTGCCCCTACTGCTCCAACCCGCTGGAACTGGTCCGCCGCTCCCGCGAGCTGTCCACCGCCGAGTGGGCGGAGGTGATGCGCCAGGCCGGGGAGTTGGGCGTGGTGCACACCCATCTCTCCGGCGGGGAACCGCTGTTGCGCGCCGATCTCACCGAGATCGTCACCGCCGCCGAGTCCGCCGGGATCTACACCCAGCTCGTCACCAGCGGCGTGGGCCTGGACGGTGCCCGGCTGGCCGCGCTGACCGCCGCCGGGCTGCGCAGCGTCCAGCTGTCCGTGCAGCACGCCGACCCGGCCGCCTCCGACCGGATCGCCGGGCACCGCTCGTACGCCGCCAAGGAACGGGCCGCCGCCCTGGTGCGCGCGGCCGGACTGCCGCTCGGGATCAATGTCGTCCTGCACCGCGACAACCTCGACGCGCTGGACACCATCATCCAACGCGGCCTGGACTGGGGCGCCGACCGGATCGAGCTGGCCAACACCCAGTTCTACGGCTGGGCGCTGCGCAACCGCGATGCCCTGCTGCCCACCCGCGACCAGCTCGCCCGGGCGCGGGAGACCGTGCGGCGGTGGCGGGACCGGCTGGGCGGCGCCACCGACCTGGTGTGGGTCGTGCCCGACTACTTCGACGGTGTGGCCAAGCCCTGTATGGGCGGCTGGGGTGCGGTCTCACTGACCGTCGCGCCCGACGGCACCGTGCTGCCCTGCCCCGCCGCCGCGAGCCTGCCGGACCTGGATGCGCCCAACGTCCGCGACCACCCCCTGGAGTGGATCTGGGACCACTCGGGCGCCTTCAACCGCTACCGGGGCGAGGAGTGGATGCGCGAGCCGTGCCGCACCTGCTCCCGCCGCGCGGAGGACTTCGGCGGCTGCCGCTGCCAGGCGTACGCCCTGACCGGCGACGCCGCCCGCACCGACCCCGCCTGTGCGCTCTCCCCGGACCACGGTGTGATCCGGTCGCTGACGACGGGCACCGGGCACCCGGCCGGAGCGGACACCCCGGCGCCCACCGGCGGCTATGCGTACCGCAAGCCGGGAGGGTGAGGCCGGACGCGGTTTGGCGCATTCGCCCCCGCTTCCGTAAAGTTTCGCCGTTGTCCAGGGGAACAGGCGAACCAAGAAAGCGGCAGCGGCGATGACGGTGACTGACGAAGGCCGGGCCGAGCGTGCCCCGGCCGAGGGGCCGGGCATCGACCCGGAGCGGCTGGCGACCTGTCTGAGCGTCCTCGCGGAACTCGACCGGCTGCCGGTCGACCACCCCGACGCGATCATGGTCCGCCGGGCCACCTCCGGGATCTACCGCAGCGTGAAGCAGCGCAGGCGCCAGGAGCGGCGGGCCGCGAAGACCGCGAACGACAAGGCCGTGACGGAGGCCACCGCCACCGGCGCCGCCGACCGGATCGACGACGAGACGCTGGGCCGCGCGCTCACCAGCTCCGTCACCACGGAGATCGCGGGCATCCTGGAGCGCCCCCGCTCCTGCTATGTCTGCAAGACCCGGTATGTCGAGGTCGACGCCTTCTACCACCAGCTGTGCCGCGACTGCGCCGCCGAGAACCGGGCCCGCCGCGACGCCCGCACCGATCTCACCGGGCGCCGTGCCCTGCTCACCGGCGGCCGGGCGAAGATCGGCATGTATATCGCGCTGCGGCTGCTGCGTGACGGCGCGCACACCACCATCACCACCCGCTTCCCGGTCGACGCCATCCGCCGCTTCACGGCCATGCCGGACAGCGGGGAGTGGCTGCACCGGCTCAAGGTCGTCGGCATCGACCTGCGCGACCCCGCCCAGGTGATCGCGCTGGCCGACGCGGTGAGCGCCGCCGGGCCGCTGGACATACTGATCAACAACGCCGCCCAGACCGTCCGCCGCACCCCGCGGGCGTACGCGGAGCTGATAGCGGGCGAGTCGGCCCCGCTCCCCGCCGGGGAGCTCCCCGAGTCCGTGGTCCTCGGCGCCTTCGGCAGCGGCGCCCAGGCGGCCCTGCCGGCGCCCCGCGCGTCCCGGGACGGCGCCCTCACCCCGCAGGACCTCACCGCCCTCGCCCTTGAGCGCGGCTCCGCCTCACCGGCCCGGATCGAGGCCGGGACCGCGATCGACGCGGGCGGGCTGGTGCCGGACCTGGACCCGAGCAACACCTGGGTGCAGCGGGTGAACGAGGTGGACCCGGTCGAGATGCTCGAGGTCCAGCTGTGCAATGAGACCGCGCCGTTCATCCTGGTGAGCCGGTTGCGCCCGGCGATGGCCGCCTCGCCCGCCCGCCGCAAGTACGTGGTCAACGTCTCCGCGATGGAGGGCAAGTTCGGCCGGGGCTACAAGGGCGCGGGGCATCCGCACACCAATATGGCCAAGGCCGCGCTGAACATGCTGACCCGCACCAGCGCACGCGAGATGTTCGAGTCCGACGCCATCCTGATGACGAGCGTCGACACCGGATGGATCACCGACGAGCGCCCGCACCCGGACAAGATGCGGCTGGCGGCCGAGGGCTTCCACGCCCCCCTCGACCTGGTGGACGGCGCGGCGCGGGTCTACGACCCGATCGTCCGGGGCGAGCTGGGCGAGGACCTCTTCGGCTGCTTCCTGAAGGACTACGCCCCGACGTCCTGGTAGGGACTGCGCGCCACCAGCTACCCCTGGGAGACGCCTCTGGACGGGCTGGATTTCCAGCCCGTCCGGCGATTGAGGACCGGGGTCCGGGGCGGAGCCCCGGTGGGGGGCGAGGGGGCGGAGCCCTCCCGCGCCGCGGTCCCGCGTCGGGTCACGCGTTCGCCTT
>NZ_BAAAIF010000009.1:0-203790 GCF_039525925.1 Streptomyces javensis
GGCGCGGAGGCGGGCACGGGCGCTACGGGCGCGGAGGCGGCAGGCGCGGGCGCCGTGCCCGCGACCGCTCGCTCGACGTCCGCCCGCAGGATCAGCCCCTCGGGGCCCGAGCCCCTGAGCTGCCGCAGATCGACATCGTGCTCCCGGGCCAGCCGCCGCACCAGGGGCGAGATCACCGGAAGGGGCCCGGCGGGAGCCGTCACCGCCTCACCCACCGGCCCGGCGGGGGCCGCCGCCGTCCCGCGCACGGGCGCGGCAGGGCCCGCCGCCGTCTCGCGCAACCGCGGGGCGGGGGCCCCCGCCGTCTCGGGCAGCGGTCCGCCAGGAGCCGTGGGCATCTCACGCAGCGGCCCGGGGGAGAGCCGGACGCGACGGCGCCGCGCGGCGGGACCGGCCGTGCCATAGCCGACCAGTACATTGCCCGAGGTGCCGTCGATCGCGCTCTCGGTGACCGGCGGCCCGGATCCGCCGTCCGAGCCCTCCGGCACGGCGACCGTGATCAGCGCCGCCCCGACCGGCACCTCCGCGCCCTCCTCGCCGTAACGGGCCGTCACCACACCGCCGTACGGGCACGGCACATCCACCATCGCCTTGGCCGTCTCGACCTCGACCACCGGCTGGTCGACCGCGACCACATCGCCGACCTGGACCAGCCAGCGCACGATCTCGGCGCCGGTCAGCCCCTCACCCAGATCGGGCAGGGTGAACTCCCTTACGACAGCCATCAGACCGCGCTCCCCTCGGTCCACTCCGACTCCCACTGGAGCCGGGCGACGGCGTCCAGCACCCGGTCCACCCCGGGCAGATGGTGCCGCTCCAGCATGGGCGGCGGGTAGGGGATGTCGAATCCGGCCACCCGCAGCACGGGCGCCTCCAGATGGTGGAAGCAGCGCTCGGTGACCCGGGCGGCGATCTCCCCGCCGGGCCCGCCGAAGCCCGTGGACTCATGGACGACGACCGCGCGGCCGGTGCGGCGCACGGAGGCGCACACCGTCTCGTCGTCGAAGGGGACGAGCGAGCGCAGATCGACGACCTCCAGATCCCAGCCCTCGGCCCGGGCCGCCTCGGCGGCTTCGAGGCACACCGGCACGGAGGGGCCGTAGGAGATCAAGGTGGCGCTGCGCCGACCGCCGCTGCCGGGCCCGCGCACCACCGCGCGCCCGATGGGCGGCACCTGCTCGGGGGCGTCGGCCGACCAGTCGGCCTTGGACCAGTACAGCCGCTTGGGCTCCAGGAAGATCACGGGGTCGTCGGAGGCGATGGCGGCGCGCAGCAGCCCATAGGCGTCGGCGACGGTCGCGGGGGCGACGACGTGGAGGCCGGGGGTGGCCATGTAGTAGATCTCGGAGGAGTCGCTGTGGTGCTCGACGCCGCCGATGCCGCCCCCGTAGGGGACCCGCACGGTGATCGGCATGGGCATCGCGCCCCGGGTGCGGTTGCGCATCCGGGAGACATGGCTGATGAGCTGCTCGAAGGACGGATAGGCGAAGGCGTCGAACTGCATCTCGACCACCGGCCGCAGCCCGTACATCGCCATGCCCACGGCGGTGCCGAGGATCCCCGCCTCGGCCAGCGGCGTGTCCGTGCAGCGGTCCTCGCCGAACTCCTCGGCGAGTCCGTCGGTGATCCGGAAGACGCCGCCCAGGGTGCCCACGTCCTCGCCGAGGACGTGGACGGACGGGTCGGCGGCCATGGCGTCGCGCAGCGCGCGGCCGAGGGCCTGGGCCATGGTGGCGGGCTTACGGGCGGTGTCGGTCCCGACTGCGGTGGTCATCACTCCCCCTTCCCGGCGTCCGCGGCCTCGGCGTCGAGCTCGGCGCGCAGCTGGGCCGCCTGCTCGCGCAGCTGGCTGGTCCGGTCGGCGTAGACGTGCTCGAAGAGCGCCATGGGGTCGAGGACCGGGTCCTGGTGCATCCGCGTCCGCAGATCGGCGGCGAGCCGCTCCGCGGACTCCCGCGCGGCCCGGGCCCCCTCGTCGTCCAGCAGATGGCGGTCCCGCATGGCCTCCTCCAGGAGCGCTATCGGGTCATGGGCGCGCCATGCCTCGACTTCGGAGTCGGGGCGGTAGCGGGTGGCGTCGTCGGCGTTGGTGTGCGCCTCCATGCGGTAGGTGACCGCCTCCACCAGGGTGGGGCCGCCTCCGCCGCGGGCCCGGCGCACCGCCTCCGCCAGGACCTCGTGGACGGCGGCCGCGTCATTGCCGTCGACGAGCCGGCCGGGCATCCCGTATCCCACCGCCTTGTGGGCGAGGGAGGGCGCGGCGGTCTGCTTGGCGAGCGGGACGGAGATCGCGAAGCCGTTGTTCTGGACGAGGAAGACGACCGGGGCCTGCCAGACGGCCGCGAAGTTGAGGGCCTCGTGGAAGTCGCCCTCGCTGGTGCCGCCGTCGCCGACCAGCGCGAGGGCCACCACATCGTCGCCCTTGAGGCGGGCGGCGTGGGCGAGGCCGACGGCGTGCGGCAGCTGGGTGGCCAGCGGGGTGCACAGCGGGGCGACGCGGTGGGCGTGGGGGTCGTACCCGGAGTGCCAGTCGCCGCGCAGCAGGGTCAGGGCGTCGACGGGGTCGAGCCCGCGGACCACGGCGGCCAGGGTGTCGCGGTAGCTGGGGAAGAGCCAATCGCGGTCCTCCAGCACCAGCCCGGCCGCGACCTGGCAGGCTTCCTGCCCGGTGGAGGAGGGGTAGACGGCCAGCCGGCCCTGCCGGGTGAGGGCGGTGGCCTGCGTGTTGTACCGGCGGCCGCGCACCAGCTCGCGGTGGAGCCGGATCAGCAGATCCGGGGAGATGTCGGCGGCAGCGGCGGTGCCCAGCAGGCGGTACGGCTCCGCGTCGGGCAGCAGCGGCGCGGCGTCGACGCGGGGCTGCCAGCCGGGCGGGGGAGTGGGCCGGTAGGCACCGGGCTGCTCAAGGACCGTCATGACGCGACCTCCTGGGCGTGGCGTACGGCGGGAGGGCGGGGCGTGCCGGGCGGCATCGCCCTCCCCTACCGATTGTTCGGTCGTTGACGCATTTTGGCTACAGGCGACCCAAGCCTGTGGACAAACGGTTCTGCTGCCCCTGAGATGAAGACAGGACGTCCATGAAGGGGAGGCGGGACGATATGTCGGGCGAACAGATGGCCAATCCGGACGGCAAACCCCCGGCGCGTCCGTTGGACTCCATCGACCGCGACATCCTGCGTCTGCTCCAAATGGACGGCCGCGCCTCCATACGCTCCGTGGCCGAGCAGGTGCACGTCTCCCGCGCCAACGCCTACGCCCGGATCAACCGCCTGCTCGACGACGGAGTGATCCGCGGCTTCAGCGCCCGGGTGGACCAGGAGCGGGCCGGGCAGGGCGCGTCCGCGTACATCACGCTGAAGATCGTCCAGAACTCCTGGCGCACCGTGCGCGAAGAGCTGCGGCAGCTCCCAGGGGCCACCCACCTCGCCCTGGTCAGCGGGGACTTCGATGTGCTGCTGCTGGTGCACACCGAGGACAACCGCTCACTGCGCGAGCTGGTCCTCACCCGCATCCAGGCCATACCCGAGGTGCTGAGCACCCGGACGCTGCTGGTCTTCGAGGAGACGGACCTGGACGCGGAGCCGTAGCGGGGCCAGGGCCGTGGCCGGGGTCCACAACCGGGCGCGGGCGCGGGTGTGGCGCGCCAGGGCCGGGCGCGTGCGTACCGCCCCGCCGACCTCGCGCGTCAGGTCTGCGTGCGCAGGCCCGCGAAGGCCGTACGGATCACGGCCTCGGCCACCTCATGGGAGGTAGCGGCCCCGCCGCGGCCCGGCCGGTACCACTCCACAATGGAGTTGATCATGCCAAAGAGCAGCCGGGTCGCCAGCCGGGCGTCCACGTCGGACCGCAGGTCGCCATCGGCCGCCGCCTGCTTGAGCAGCTCGGCCACCTGGTGGTCGAACTCCCGGCGCCGCTCCATGGCCCACCGCTCGGTGTCCGTGTTGCCCCGGACGCGCAGCAGCAGCGTGACGTAGGGCAGCTCCTCCATCAGCACCTCGGCGGTGCGCCGGGCCACGTGCTCCAGCCGCTCGATCGCCCGTCCCTCGCGCGCGGCGGGCTCCTGGAGGATGCCGAACAGTCCGTCCAGGGCCCGGCTTATGGCCAGCCTGAGCAGCTCCTCCTTGCCCTTCACATGGTGGTAGATGGAGGACTTGGAAATCCCGGCGGCCCGGGACAGGTGCTCCATGGAGGTGCCGTCGTAGCCGCGCTCGTTGAACACCTCCACGGCGACCGCGAGCAGCGATTCGGGCGTGTAGGTGTCGCGCTTGGCCATGGTCATGATTAGAGCAGCCTCTCATCGGCGGCCGCACGCCGGATCAGCGCCTGGGAAGGGGCGTAGCGGCCGGTCGGACAGGCGTGGTGGAGGTTGCGCAGGGTGTCGCGCACCCAGCGGGCGCCGAGCGCGCGTCCCCAGGCCAGCGGCCCGCGCGGGTAGTTGACGCCGGTCAGCATGGCGGTGTCGATGTCCTCGGGGCTCGCCACCCCGCGGGCGACGGCGTCCTCGGCGAAGTCCACGAGCATCGCGACCGTGCGGGCCACGACCATGCCGGGGACGTCCTGGACCACGCTGACCTCCTTACCGAGCGCCTGGAACAGGCCGACCGCGGACCGCAGGGACTCCTCGGGGGCGGCCGCGGACGCCGCGAGCGCGACGCGGGTGGCGGTGCGGTAGTCCAGCGCCAGGTCGAAGCGGACCGACGCGGCGAAGGGGTCGTCGGTGGCGGTCGTGCCGTCGGCCAGGGACAGGCGGGTGCCGTCGGGCAGGGCGAGATGGGCCCCGACGGGCTCGCGGGTCACCGGTATGCCCGCCTCCTCGATGAGGCCGACCAGCCCCTGTGCGGGCCCCAGGTCGCCATGGAGGGCGACCTTGCCGGGCGGCTCGCACGGCTCCGCGGTGTGCGGGGCGGGCCGCCCGGCGCCCTCCGCGTGGTCGTACCAGCCGTGGCCCGTCTTGCGTCCGTGCCGCCCGGAGGCGACGAGCTGCCGCTGGGCGAGGGGCGGGGTGAATTTCGGATCGTGGAACAGCGCTTCCCAGACGGATCGGGTGACGGCCTCGTTCACGTCCTGGCCGATCAGGTCGGTGAGCTCGAAGGGGCCCATTCTGAAGCCACCGGACTCGCGCAGCACGGCGTCCAGGGTGGCGGGGTCGGCGGCGCGCTCCTCGTACGCCCGGAACGCCTCGGCGTAGAAGGGGCGGGCGATCCGGTTGACGATGAACCCGGGGGTGTCGGCGCAGCGCACGGGGGTCTTCCCCCAGGCCGCGACGGTGGCGTGGGCGCGGTCGGCGGCGGGCTCGTCCGTGGCGGCGCCGCGCACCACCTCCACCAGTGGCATCAGCGGGGCCGGATTGAAGAAGTGCAGACCGAGGAGGCGGCCGGGGCGGCGCAGGACGCCGGCGACGGCGGTGACGGAGAGGGAGGAGGTGTTGGTGGCGAGCAGACAGCCGTCGGAGACCACCGACTCCAGCGCGGTGAACAGCTTTTGCTTGGCGTCGAGTTCCTCCAGGATCGCCTCGATCACCAGCTCCGCCCCGGCCAGGTCCGCGAGGTCGGCCACGGGGGTGAGCCGGCCGAGGGCGGCGTCGCGGTCGGCGGCGGAGAGGCGCTCCTTGGCGACCAGCCGGCCGAGCCGGTCCGCGATGGCGTCGGCGGCCCGCGAGGCACGGCCGGGAGCGGCGTCGTAGAGCCGCACCGGATGGCCCGCGGCCAGCGCCACCTGGGCGATCCCCTGGCCCATCGTGCCGGTGCCGACGACGGCGACGAGGCCGGCGCGGTCGGTCCCACGGTCGATCGCAGTCATGCCGCAGATCCTTTTCGACGAAGTTGTCCACAGGTTCGCCAGGCCCTCTTGTCCCGACCGATCGTTCGGTTACTCTAACCCTGTCGCCCATTCCAGCCCAGCCCCAGCTCGACGAGGAGTTGGTCAGTCGTGACCGCCGCACTCACCACCGCGCAGTTGACGCAAGAGCACCGCCCCACCCTCGACCAGGCCCTGGAGGCGATCCGTACCCGCGCCTATTGGTCCCCGCACCCCGAGCACCCGAAGGCTTACGGCGGCGAGGGCCAGGGCGGGCGCCCGAGCCTGAGCGTCGCCGAGGGCCAAGCGGCGTTCGAGGCGCTGCGCGGCAAGCGCTTCGAGCTGGACCAGCCGGGCACCGACGGCTGGGCGGGCTCCGAGGTCTCTCCGTTCGGAGCGGAGATGGGCATGGAGTATCCGCATCCGGACATCGATGCGCTCCTCCCGGCGATGCGGGCGGGGATGCCCGCCTGGCGGGACGCCGGTCCCGAGACACGGGCCATGGTGTGCCTGGAGATCCTGGCCCGGATCGGCGCCCGGTCGCATGAGTTCGCCCAGGCCGTCATGCACACCAGCGGACAGGCGTACATGATGGCGTTCCAGGCCGGCGGCCCCCACGCCCAGGACCGCGGCCTGGAGGCGGTGGCGTACGCGTTCGCCGAGCAGACCCGCACTCCGGGCGCCGCCGACTGGTCCAAGCCGCAGGGCAAGCGCGACCCGCTGCGCCTGCGCAAGACGTTCACGGCCGTCCCGCGCGGTATCGCGCTGCTGATCGGTTGCAACACCTTCCCGACGTGGAACGGCTATCCGGGGCTCTTCGCCTCGCTCGCCACCGGCAATCCGGTGCTGGTCAAGCCGCACCCCCAGGCCGTGCTGCCGCTGGCGCTGACCGTCCAGGTGGCGCGCGAGGTGCTGACGGAGGCGGGGTTCAGCCCCGATCTGGTGGCGCTCGCCGCCGAACGGCCGGACGAGGGGATCGCCAAGGTCCTCGCCGTCCGCCCCGAGATCCGCATCATCGACTACACGGGGTCCACCGCCTTCGGCGACTGGCTGGAGACCCACGCCCGCCAGGCCCAGGTCTTCACGGAGAAGGCGGGGGTCAACACGGTGGTGATCGACTCCACCGACGACTACCAGGGCATGCTCGCCAATCTGGCGTTCTCCCTCTCCCTCTACAGCGGCCAGATGTGCACCACCCCACAGAACCTGCTGATCCCCCGCGACGGCATCACCACCGACGCCGGTCCCAAGACCTATGACGAGGTGGTGGCCGACCTGGCGGCGGCGGTGGACGGGCTGCTGGGCGACGACGCACGGGCGAGCGCGCTGCTCGGCGCGATCGTGGGCCCGCGGGTCCAGGAGCGGCTGGAGGCCGCCCCCGGCCTGGGCGCGGTCGCCCTGGTCTCCCGCACGGTGGCCCACCCCAAGTTCCCGGGCGCCACGGTCCGCACGCCGCTGATGGTCAAGGCGGACGGCGCGCGGAAGTTCTGGGAGGGGGCGGACGCGGACGCGCCGTATCTGGCCGAGTGCTTCGGCCCGGTCTCCTTCGCCGTCGCCGTCGCCTCCACGGAGGACGCGGTGGCGCTGCTGCGCCGGACCACCCGGGACAAGGGCGCGATGACGGTCGGGGCGTACACCACCTCGCCGGAGGCCGAGCGACTGATCGAGGAGGCGTGTCTGGAGGAGTGCGCCCAGCTGTCGCTCAATCTGACCGGCGGAGTGTATGTGAACCAGACCGCGGCCTTCTCGGACTTCCACGGCACGGGCGGCAACCCGTCGGCCAACGCCGCGCTGTGCGACGGGGCGTTCGTGGCCGGCCGCTTCCGGATGGTCGAGGTCCGCCGCCCGGCGGAGTAACGGGCCCAGTGGGCGGGGCGGTGCGGGGCGAATCACCGCGCACGCCCCGCCCGGACAGACCCTAGGCGGGGCCGCCCCAGTGGAAGAGGGCCATGGCCACGCTGGTGGCCAGGTTGTAGCTGGACACCTGTGGCCGCATGGGAAGGGCCACCAGCCTCGTGGCCCGCTTCCGCAGCTCCGGGGAGATCCCGTGCCGCTCGGAGCCGAAGGCGAGCAGCGCGTCATCGGGGATGGTCAGGGACCGGATGTCCGCCCCCTCCGGGTCCAGCGCGTACAGCGGCCCCTCCGGAAGGGCGTCGTCCGGCAGCCGCTCCACCGCCGTGGCGAAGTGAAGCCCGGCGCCCGAGCGCACGGCGTTCGGATGCCAGGGGTCGATATCGCCGGTGGTGACCACGCCCGTGGCCCCGAACCCGGCGGCGAGCCGGACCACGGCCCCGACGTTCCCCAGGTTGCGGGGGTTGTCCAGGACGACCACCGGGGCCCGCCGGGGCCGCCGGGACAGCTCGTCCAGATTCGCCCGACGGCCGCGCCGGACCGCCAGGGCGGCGATCCGGGTGGGATGCACCCTGGGCACCAGATCGCGCAGGATCCCGGCCTCCACCTCCACCAGAAGGTCCGCGATCACCTCGGTGAGGTCGTCGGCCAGGTCCTCGGCGAGTTCCACGGCGGCCGCCTTGTCGCTGGTGACCGCGGCGCGTACCTCCGCACCGAACCGCAGCGCGTGCTTCAGCGCGTGGAAGCCGTCCAGCAGCACGGTGTCGGGGGCCGTCGCGCGCCAGTGCCGTACGGCCCGCGCGGACTCGTCATCGATCATCCCCTCAGCGTACGAGGGTGCCGGCCGGGGATTCCTCGTCGCGCTCCCGCGCTCGCTGCCCCGGCAGCCATACGGCGCGCGCCGCCAGCCGGTCCCGGGCCCGGCCCAGCCGCGCCTCGGCCCAGCGCAGGGCGTTCGTCGGCAGGAAGACCGAGTCAGCCGCGATCACGGCGAGCGAGAAGAAGGGCAGCCCCAGCATCACGGCGATGCCGAGGTGCTCCATCATCAGCAGGACCAGCATCACGTTCTTGGCCCGCCGGTTGAGCAGGGTGAACGGAAACGCCACCTGGACGATGACCGTGCCGTAGGTCAGCACCATCACCAGGGTGCCGCTGGACGCCATGGTGTCGGCCAGCCAGGGCCAGGGCGAGAAGTAGTCCAGGTGCAGTGGGTAGTAGAGGGCGGTGCCGTCCTGCCAGCGCGAACCCTGGATCTTGTACCAGCCGGCCGAGGCGTACAGCAGACAGACCTCGGCCATGATCACCAGCAGGGCGCCGTTGTGCGCCACATTGGCGAGCACGTCCAGGACGGTGCGCGGCTCCCCCGGCGCGTAGCGCCGGACGAACCACCATCCGGCCTGGACGAGCCACAGCCCCCACAGGACGGTGCCCCAGCCCAGCCCGGGCAGCGGGCCGTCGGCGGTCAGGAACAGCCGGGCACCGGTGAACAGCTGCGCCCAGAGCAGGGCGGTCCCGGTGACGGCCCACAGCACGATTCCGGTGGTGTCGCGCGGCGGCCATGCGCGGTCCGCCCACCGGGCCGCCCGGCGCGCGTCCAGGGACCACACCTGGCCGCACCGGGTCAGCACCAGATACATCGACATCAGATGGATGAGATTGTCGCCGCCGTCCCCCACGAAGATGCTGCGGTTCTGTAGCGACAGCACCCCGATCATGAACAGCACGGACATGGTGCGGGTGCGCCAGCCCACCAGCAGCAGCGCGCTGGAGACGATGGCGAGGGCGTAGACGATCTCGAACCACACCGTGCTGTCGGCCCACATGAGCGCGGTGAAGGCGCGGTTGCCGTCGATCAGCCGGGCGGCCATGTCCCAGTTCCACGGGCCGTCCGGCCCGTACAACTCACGGCGGTGGGGCCATTCGCGCACCAGGAAGAGCAGCCAGGTGAAGGAGAAGCCGATGCGCACGACGGCGCTCTGCCGGGGGCCGAGCGCGGATGCGGTGACGCGCGTGTAGCCACGCGCCACGGCGGTCTGGAGGCGGGCGGAGGGGGTCACCGGCGCTTCGCCTCCGGGAGGTCGTCGGAGGTCACGGTCCACCACGGCAGCGTGCGGTAGACCGTCTTGGTGTCGATCTTCTCGTCGCTCCAGGACGGTGGGGCCACCGGAGTGGTCGCGGAGCGCACCTGTATTCGCTCGACCGTGCCGCCGTCCTCCTCGCGGCCGAGGCGGAGCATCACGATCCGGCGGATGTACTGCTCGGAGAGGTTGCCGCGCATCCCCTGCGGCCGCTCCCGCACATCATGCGAGCCGACGTAGAACTCCCAGCCGCGGCGCAGCTCGTTCTGCTGGGTGTGGCTGGGCAGCGGGTTGTGGTGGATGGCCGCGCCGTCCTGGGCCGAGAGGTCGCGCCAGCCGGTGGTCGCGGTGCCGCCGTCGGAGGTGCGGATCTCGGCGCGGGCCTGGACGGCGATGTTCTGCTGGAGGGGGTTGGGGGCGAAGAGCTTCCAGACCCGTTCGAACTCCGGATAGACGTAGTCGTCTATCGCCGCGCCGTGCCGCTTGGTGAGGGTGTTGGGCGGTGAGACGTTCAGGAAGGCCGCCGAGAGGTGGATCGCGGCGGCGACGGCGGCGACCGCGATGGCCACCGCGATGATCAGTTGTGCGGGCAGGGAGAGCGTGGTGAGCGGTTCCGCCGCGTCGCCGTCCGGTGCCGGATCAGTCAGTTCCGTCGGTTCCGATTCGCTCGGCTCCGGGTCTGTCTGTTCCGGTCCCGTTGGTTCCGATCCCCTCGACTCCGATCCCCGCGGCTCCGGCCCCGTCGGTTCGGGGGCCGTCGGCTCCGCTTCCCGCGGCTCCGGCCCCGTCGGCTCCCCATCCGCCGGTTCCGGCTCCGTGTCCGCCATACCCCGCCCCGCTCCCGATGGTCCAGGTCTTCGCGCACGCCGGTCGACCGCGCGCCCCCGTGGCCCCCACGCCCCCGGCACCGTACCGATGCGGAACCACTCGGCACAGCGTCCTCAGCGTTATCCACAGGGTTGACACCCTACGTTCCTCAGCACACCATTGAACCGAACGATCGGTCGGTCGGCTGACCGGTCGGCGGAGACGAGTGGCGGAGGGGCTTCGCATGACGACGATGGCGGCGGACGCGGGGGCGTACGAGGCGGTGTTCGACGCCGCCCTGGCCGCGGATGAGCGCATCGAGCCGCGTGACTGGATGCCCGACGAGTACCGGGCCACGCTGGTGCGGCAGATGGCGCAGCACGCCCACTCCGAGATCATCGGCATGCAGCCGGAGGCGAACTGGATCACCCGCGCCCCCTCGCTGCGGCGCAAGGCGATCCTGATGGCCAAGGTCCAGGACGAGGCGGGCCACGGCCTGTATCTCTACAGCGCGGCGGAGACCCTGGGCACCAGCCGGGACGAGCTGCTGGACAAGCTCCACAGCGGCCGCCAGAAGTACTCCTCGATCTTCAACTACCCCACGCTGACCTGGGCCGACGTCGGCGCCATCGGCTGGCTGGTGGACGGCGCCGCGATCACCAACCAGGTCCCGCTGTGCCGCTGCTCCTACGGGCCCTACGCGCGGGCGATGGTCCGCATCTGCAAGGAGGAGTCCTTCCACCAGCGCCAGGGATACGAGCTGCTGCTGGCCCTGAGCCGGGGCACCGAGGCCCAGCACGCCATGGCGCAGGACGCGGTGGACCGCTGGTGGTGGCCATCGCTGATGATGTTCGGCCCGCCGGACGACGCCTCGGCCCACTCCGCCCAGTCGATGGCCTGGAAGATCAAGCGCCACTCCAACGACGAGCTGCGCCAGCGCTTCGTCGACATCTGCGTCCCCCAGGCCGAATCCCTCGGCCTCACCCTCCCCGATCCCGAGCTGCGCTGGAGCGAGGAGCGGGGGCATTACGACTTCGGCCCGATCGACTGGGACGAGTTCCGCGAGGTGCTGCGGGGAAACGGGCCGTGCAACACACAGCGGATCACCCAGCGGCGCCGGGCCCATGAGGAAGGCGCCTGGGTGCGCGAGGCGGCCGCGGCGTACGCGGCCAAGCACGGGGAGGCACAGGCATGAGCGGCAGCCCGAGCACCGAGTGGCCGCTGTGGGAGGTGTTCGTCCGCAGCAGGCGCGGACTGTCGCACACCCACGCCGGTTCCCTCCACGCCCCGGACGCGGAAATGGCCCTGCGGAACGCACGGGATCTGTACACCCGCCGCTCCGAGGGTGTCTCGATCTGGGTGGTGCCGTCCGCCGAGATCACCGCCTCCTCGCCGGACGAGCGGGATCCGTTCTTCGAGCCGTCCGCCGACAAGCCCTACCGGCACCCCACCTTCTACGCGATCCCCGAGGGGGTGCGGCACCTGTGACCGCGGCACTCGCCCTGGGCGACGACGCGCTGGTGCTCTCCCACCGGCTGGGGGAGTGGGCCGGGCAGGCACCCGTGCTGGAGGAGGAGGTCGCGCTCGCCAATATCGCCCTCGACCTGCTCGGCCAGGCCCGGGTGCTGCTCTCCCTCGCCGGCGACGAGGACGAGCTGGCGTATCTGCGCGAGGAGCGGGCGTTCCGCAACGTCCAGCTGGTCGAGCAGCCCAACGGGGACTTCGCCCGGACCATCGCCCGTCAGCTCTACTTCTCCACCTACCAGGAGCTGTTGTACGAGCGGCTGGCGCGCGGCACCGGCCCCTTCGCCCCGCTGGCCGCCAAGGCGGTCAAGGAGGTGGCCTACCACCGCGACCACGCCGAGCACTGGACCCTGCGGCTCGGCGACGGCACGGATGAGAGCCATGAGCGGATGCGGCGCGGGCTGGACGCGCTCTGGCGGTTCACCGGTGAGCTCTTCGAGCCGGTCGAGGGGTGCGAGGTGGAGTGGAGCACCCTGCACGACGCCTGGCTGACCCGGATCACCTCGGTCCTGGAGCGCGCCACCCTGGCGGTGCCCGAGGGGCCGCGGCGCGGCGGTTGGGCGGCCGGCGCGGGGCGCCAGGGCATCCACACCGAGCCGTTCGGCCGGATGCTCGCCGAGATGCAGCATCTGCACCGCAGCCACCCGGGGGCGACATGGTGACGCCCAGGCCCTCCGTGGCGCCCACGCCTCCGGCGTCCGGCGCCGGGCTCACCCCGCTCGAGGAGGAGCTGCTGCGGCTGGCCGGATCCGTACCGGACCCGGAGCTGCCGATGGTCTCCCTGGCCGAGCTGGGGGTGATGCGCGGGCTGCGGCTGGTGGGGCCGGGCCGGGTCGAGGTCGAGCTGACCCCCACCTACACCGGCTGCCCGGCGCTGGAGTCGATGGCCACCGATATCGAGCGGGTGCTCCATGACCACGGCGTCCCCGAGGTCGCCGTGCGCACGGTCCTCTCCCCGCCCTGGACGACGGACGCGATCAGCGCCGAGGGCCGCCGCAAGCTGGCGGAGTCCGGGATAGCGCCGCCCGCGCCGCTCGACGCGACGGCGGGCGGCGGCCCGGTCCCGGTGGCCCTGGCGGTGCGCTGCCCGCACTGCGGCTCCACCGAGACCGAGCTGCTCAGCCGCTTCTCCTCCACCGCCTGCAAGGCGCTGCGCCGCTGCGCGGCCTGCGGCGAACCGTTCGACCACTTCAAGGAGTTGTGATGGCCGCGGAGGCGGTGCAGCGGGTCACACCCCGCCACGGCGCGTTCCACCCGCTGCGGGTGGCGGCGGTCGACCGGCTCACCGATGACGCGGTGGCGGTCACCCTCCTGGTGCCGCCCGCGCTGCGGGAGACGTTCCGCTTCGCGGCGGGGCAGCACATCGCGGTGCGCCGGTTCGCCGATGGCGCGGAGATCCGCCGGACGTACTCGATCTGCACCCCGGCCCCGGGCCCGGAGGGCCCGGAGTTCCTGCGGATCGGGGTGCGGCTGGTCGAGGGCGGCGAGTTCTCGACCTATGCCCTCAAGGAACTGGCGGTCGGCGAGGTCATGGAGGTGATGGCCCCGGCCGGCCGGTTCGTCCTGGAGCCCCGCCCCGGTCACTTCGCGGCGGTCGTCGGCGGCAGCGGTATCACCCCGGTGCTGTCCATCGCCGCCACACTGCTCAGCCGGCAGCCCGAGGCGCGCTTCTGCCTGATCCGCAGCGACCGCACCGCGGCCTCGACGATGTTCCTGGAGGAGGTCGCCGACCTCAAGGACCGCTGGCCCGACCGGTTCCAGCTGGTGTGCGCGCTCTCCCGGGAGGAGCAGCAGGCCGGGCTGGTCTCCGGGCGGCTCGACGAGGAGCGGCTGACCGGGCTGCTCCCGGCGCTGCTGCCGGTCGCCTCGGTGGACGGCTGGTTCCTGTGCGGGCCCTACGGTCTGGTGCGCGCCGCCGAGCGGGCGCTGCGCGGTCTCGGGGTCTCCCGCGGCCGGGTCCACCAGGAGATCTTCCATGTGGACGCGGCCCCCGCCGAGGGCGTCCCCATACCGGGCCCGGCCCTGGCCGCCTCGCACAGCTCGGTCACGGCGACCCTGGACGGCCGCTCGGGCACCTGGCCGGTCCAGGACGGGGAGCCGCTGCTGGAGACCGTGCTGCGCAATCGGTCCGACGCGCCATACGCGTGCAAGGGCGGGGTCTGCGGCACCTGCCGGGCCTTCCTGGTCTCCGGCGAGGTGCGGATGGACCGGAACTTCGCGCTGGAGCCGGACGAGGTGGAGGCGGGCTATGTGCTGGCCTGTCAGTCCCACCCGGTGGGCGAGCGGGTGGAGCTGGACTTCGACCGCTGACGGGCCCGGGCGCGGCACCGGCATTCGGGGGCGGCACCGGCGTTCCCTTCTTGTAGAACCTGTTCTATCTTGACGGGCCGTCAGCTATAGCCGCGGCGCGGGAGGTACGGACAGTGGACTTCACCTTCACCGAGGAGCAGCAGGCGGCCGTCGAGGCGGCGAAGGCCGTCTTCTCCTCCGTCACGCCGGACAGTGTGCCCAGCCCCGCCCTGACCGCGGGCGCCGTCGCCGACGACTTCGACCGCGCGCTGTGGCGGAAGCTCGCCGAGGGCGATCTGCTGGGCCTGACCCTCGACCCCCGGTACGGCGGCTCGGGTCTGGACCCGCTCGCCCTCTGCCTGATGCTGCGGGAATGCGGCCGGGTGCTGGCCCGGGTGCCGCTGCTGGAGTCCAGCGCCGCCGCACTGGCCGTGCAGCGCTACGGCGGGGACGAGTTGTGTGCCGATGTGCTGCCCCGGGCCGCCCGCGGTGAGCTGGTCCTCACCGCCGCCTCCAGCGGCCGCACCGGCCATGGCCCGGCCGAACTCGCCGTCCAGGCACGGCGGACCGGCGAGGGCTGGGCGCTGGACGGCGTCCAGACCGCGGTCCCCTGGGCCCATGGCGCCGATCGCGTGCTGATTCCGGCCCACACCGGGGAGGGCGGTACGGTCCTCGCCCTGGTCCCCCGCGACCATGAGGGCGTCGCCCTCGAGGAGCAGATCTCCACCAGCGGTGAGCGGCAGGCCGAGTTCCGGCTGGACGGGGCGCGGCTCACCGACCGCGAGGTGCTGACCGCGGACGGCGCCTGGGAGTGGCTGCGCGATCTCCTCACCACCGGCACCTGCGCCCTCGCCCTGGGCCTCGGCTCGGCGGTGCTGGACCTCACCAGCTCGTATGTGAGCAATCGCGAGCAGTTCGGCTTCCCGCTCGCCACCTTCCAGGCGGTCGCCGTGCAGACCGCCGACCGCTATATCGATCTGCGGGCCATGGAGGCCACGCTGTGGCAGGCGGCCTGGCGGCTGTCCCTGGACGAGGAGCGGCCCACGGTGAGCGGGACGCTGCCCCTCGCGGGAGACGTCGCCGTCGCCAAGATCTGGGCCGCCGAGGGCGTGCGCCGCGTCGTCCAGACCGCCCAGCATCTGCACGGCGGCTTCGGCGCGGTCACCGACTACCCCCTGCACCGCTATCACGCCTGGGGCAAGCAGCTGGAACTGTCGCTGGGATCCGCCGCCGCCCATGAGGAGGCACTGGGCGAACTCCTCGCCGCCCACCCCCTCGGCTGACCGTCCCCCTCGGCTGACCGCCGTCCCCCTTGCCTGATCGGCGCGCCCCGCCGATCAGCGGGAAAGACCCACCGATCAGCGAGGAAGATCCGCGGGGAAGATCCGCGAGGAAGATCAGTAGGGAAACCTCTAGAGCACAAAGGCCCCTTCGGCGGTGCCGTCGGGGCCGCTCACCATCGGCCGGCCCGCCGCGTCCCAGGCGAGCATCCCGCCGTCCACATTCACCGCGTCCAGCCCCTGCGCGACCAGATACTGCGTCACCTGCGCGGAGCGGCCGCCGACCCGGCACATCACATGCACCCGCTGCCCCTCGCCGGCCGCCGCGGTCAGCTCGTCGAACCGCGCCACGACCTGGCCCATCGGGATGTGCAGCGCGCCCTCGACATGCCCGGCCGCCCACTCGTCGTCCTCCCGGACGTCCAGCAGCAGGCCATCGGCCGGTACCGCCGCCGCCTCCACCTGGGGAAGCTGGGCAAAATGCATCGGACACACCTCTCACACGACATCGGCAACTGCGGCAAACCTACTACCGCACCAGCTCCGCGAGCCGGGCCTCCTTCTCCGAGACCTGGGCCAGCAGCTGCTCGGCGATCTCGTCCAGCAGCCCATCGGGATCCTCGGGCGCCATCTTGATCATCGCGCCGATCGCGCTCGACTCCAGCTCCGCGGCGACCGCGGCCAGCATCTCCTTGCGCTCGGCCAGCCACTCCAGCCGGGCGTAGAGCTCCTCGCTGCGGCTCGCCCGCCGCTCCGGCGGCGGCGGTCCGGCCTCCCACTCCTCGGCCAGTGCCCGCAGCGCCTCCTCGTCCCCGGCCGCGTACGCCGCGTTGACCCGCACGATGAAGGCACCGCGCCGCTCCCGCTCGGCCTCCTCCTCGGCCAGATCCGGATGGGCCTTACGGGCCAGCTCCCGGTAGATCCGGCGGGCCTCCTCGCTCGGCCGCACCCGCGGCGGCGGCTGCACCGGCCGCTCGGTGAGCATGGCGGCCGCCTCCGGCGAAAGCCCCTCCGAGTCGATCCAGCCGTGGAACAGCTCCTCCACACCCGGCATCGGCTGCACCAGCCCCCGCGCCTCGCGGGCCTTGCGGAGGTCCTCCGGATCGCCGGTGCGGGCCGCGAGCGCCTCGGCGATCAGCGCGTCCAGCTCGTCGAGGCGTGAGTACATGGGCCCGAGCCGCTGGTGGTGCAGCCGGGAGAAGTTCTCCACTTCCACCCGGAAGGTCTCCACCGCTATCTCGAACTCGATCAGCGCCTGCTCGGCCGCGCGCACCGCCCGCTCCAGCCGCTCGGCGGCCTGAGTCTCCTCCTGCGACCGGTCGTGCGACTCCGCCTGGGGCTCCGCGTCCGACATCGACTGCCGTGCCTGCTGCTGCGCTTCCGGATTCGTCACCCGCTCAGACTACGTCCGGCGGTGATCGACGACGGAGGTCACACCCCCGCCCGCGCCTCACACCCCCATCTCGGCCGCTATCCGTCCATTGCGCACCGCCATGACCAGCGCGGAGTGATCCGCTTCCGTGCGATCCGCGTACGCCACCGCGAAGGCGGCCACCGCCTCGTCCAGCTCCTCCCCCTTGCCGCAGTAACCGGCCAGCATCCGGGGGTCCGCGCTGTGGGAGTGCGCCCGGGCCAGCAGGGCCCCGGTCATCCGCCCGTAGTCGTCCATCTGGTCCGCGGCCAGGGCCGCCGGGTCCACGCTTCCCTTGCGGTTGCGGAACTGCCGCACCTGGTAGTGCCGCCCCCGCACCGTGGTCCACCCCAGCAGGATGTCGCTGACCACCTGCATCCGCTTCTGGCCGAGCACCACCCGCCGCCCCTCGTGTGTGACATCCGGCACCTCGAACCCGATCTTCGCCAGATGCGGCAGCAGCGCGGACGGGCGCGCCTCCTTCACCTGGAGCACCAGCGGCTCGCCCCGGTGGTCGAGCAGCAGCACCACATAGGAGCGGGTGCCCACGCTGCCCGTGCCGACCACCCGGAACGCCACGTCGTGCACCTCGTACCGCGAGAGCAGCGGCAGCCGGTCCTCCGGCAGTGTGCCCAGATACCCGGCGAGCGAGGAGGCCACCGCCGCCGCCTCCTCGTCCGGCACCCTCCGCAGCACCGGCGGCGCGTCCACGAAGCGCCTGGCCTCCGGCCGGCCGGAGGCGCCCTCATCGCCCGGCACGGGTTCGGTGGCCCGGGCGGCGTACCGCGCGCTGGTGTTCCGCCGGGCCTTCTCGGAGATCCGCTCCAGCGTGCCCACCAGGTCCTTGGCATCCGTGTGGGAGACCAGCTCCTCGTCCGCGATCGCGTTCCACGCCTCCGTCGCCGGGAGCTTGGCCAGCAGCCGCACCGTGCGCCGATAGGCGCCCACCGCGTCCTGGGCGGCCGCCCGGCAGGTGTCCTCGTCGGCGCCCGCCTCCCGGCCGGCCAGCACCAGCGAGACCGCGAGCCGCTTCACATCCCACTCCCACGGACCGTGGACGGTCTCGTCGAAGTCATTGAGATCGATGATCAGGCCGCCGCGCGCATCCCCGTAGATCCCGAAGTTGGCGGCGTGGGCATCGCCGCACAGCTGGGCCCCGATACCGGTCACCGGCGTGGTCGTGAGGTCGTGCGCCATCAGCCCGGCGGCCCCGCGCAGAAAGGAGAAGGGGTTCGCGGCCATCCGCCCCACCCGGATCGGGGTGAGCTCCGGCAGCCGCCCGGCGTTGGACCGCTCGACCGCCGCCACCGGATCCGGCCGCCCGGTGTCCCTCGGCGCCTCGGCATGCGCCGAGCGCGGCAGGCTCTTGCGCAGCGCCTTGCCCCGCTGCCGGGGAGAGGGGCCCGCACCGTGCCACACGGCGAAGCCCGGAACCGGCGGCAGCCGCCGGGCCGCCCCGCCCACGGCATCCCCGCCGCCAGATCCCCGCTCGCCGCCGCCGTCGCCCGCAACGCTCCGGTCGTCCGTCATCGCGCCCCCGCCCTTCTCGCACACGACATCGACTGAATCGACTGAGCCGACCGTACCCCCTGTCGACCCACCCCGTCAGAGCCTGTGGAAAACCTTGACGATCATGGCGAAACCGCAGATCAGAAGGGTGCGCCCCGGGCAGGAATGCTGACTTCGGGTCAGAACGGCAGCCCCAGACCAGAAGGCGAACCTCCAGATCAGAAGGCGGGCCCCGGGATCAGAAAGTGATCCGGCTCAGCCCCGGAACTGCTTCGGGCAGTCCTCGCCGCCCGAGGGCAGATGGCTCTCCGCCCACCGCGACAGCTCCTTCAGCGCGGGCTCCAGCGCCTTCCCCGCGTCCGTCAGCCGGTAGGCCACCCGCAGCGGCGGCCCGGCGTCGACCTCCCGCACCACCAGGCCCGCCGTGGTGAGCTCGGTGAGCCGGTCCGACAGCATCCGCTCGCTGATCCCCGGGATGGCCCGCCGCAGGTCGGCGAAGTACGCGCCCTGCTCCGTCAGCACAGCCACGATCAGGCCCGTCCATCGCTTGCCGAACAGCTCGAAGAACCGCGTCATCTCGCCGTCGACCTGCTTGCAGGCCTGTTCGCTGTGGTCCCCACGATCCTTCGCCATGGAATACACAGTACTGCGTTCTGGTTCGGGACTACGAAAAAGTAAGCTACTGTGCCTTCTGTAGGTACGTAGGTATTACTGGCTCCTTCCCGAGCCTTGTCACTGGAGGCATCCATGCCGACTCTTCTGCACCTCGACACGTCCGTCTTCCCCGGTGAAGCCTCCGCTTCCCGCTCGGTCACGGCCACCTTCCGCAAGGAATGGGAAGCCCAGCACCCGAACGGCACGGTGATCTATCGCGATCTGGCCGCCGAGCCGCTGCCGCACCTGGACGGCCTCGCGGCCGCCGCCGGTTTCGCCGCTCCCGACCAGCGCTCCCCCGAGCAGCACGCCGCCTTCGCCCTGCGGGAGACCCTTGCCGGCGAGCTCGAGCAGGCCGACGTGGTCCTGATCGGCGCCCCGATGTACAACTTCACGATTCCCTCCACCCTCAAGGCGTGGCTGGACCACGTGATCATCATGGGCCGCACCGCGGGCGCCGAGCAGACCACCACCTCGGGCACCCCGGCGATCGTCGTCGCCAGCCGTGGCGGCGGTTACGGCCCGGGCACCCCGCGGGAGAGCTTCGAGTTCGTGACGAACTACCTCGGGAAGGCCCTGGGCGACGGCCTCGGCCTCGATGTCACCTTCGTTGTGCCGGAACTCACGCTGGCCCGCAGCAATCCGGCCATGGCCGACCTGGTCGAGCTCTCGGACGCCTCCAAGGCGAAGGCCCATGAGGACGCCGCGGCCAAGGCCAAGGAGCTCGCCACCCGCTTCGCCGCCGCCTGAACCGACCGCTCCGCCTGAACCGACCGCTCCACCCGGTCCAACCGATCCGACCGGTCCAACCGACCTGCCCGATCCGATCCCACCGGGCATCGAGCCGCAGGGGCCTCCTCTTCCCGGGAGGCCCCTGCCGCTTTCCCAGGAAGCACGGAAGACCCCTGCCACAAACGCGAAGCGGGCCCCTCCGAGCGACTTTCGTCACTCCGGAGGGACCCGCTCCGACTGGTGCGCGAGGGGGGAGTTGAACCCCCACGCCCTTTCGGGCACTGGAACCTGAATCCAGCGCGTCTGCCTATTCCGCCACCCGCGCATGGGTGCTGCCGTCCGGTCGCTCTTCCGCTCCCCGGCCCGATCTTCTTGATCCGTCCGGTTCGTGTGGAGCGCCTTCCGACATCCAGAACACTAGCACGCCCCTCGGGGTGCAATCACACCCGTTACCGAGGCCTCCGCCCCCACCCGTCCGTAGAGCGTCACGGTTGCGGGACACTGTCGTCAGGGCACCTCTACGATCCCTGTGAGAGGTGACACTGCTCCACAGGGCCAGGAAGGGGAACCACCCGATTTCCCGACGCGTGGATACGATCAGTAAGCAGTACCAGGACGACCCAGAGCACGACTGAGGAAGGAGGTGCCCGGTGGGAGTACTGAAACGCTTCGAGCAGCGTCTCGAGGGCCTCGTGAACGGCACCTTCGCCAAGGTGTTCAAGTCCGAGGTCCAGCCGGTCGAGATCGCCGGCGCGCTCCAGCGCGAGTGCGACAACAACGCCACGATCTGGAACCGCGACCGGACGGTCGTCCCGAACGACTTCATCGTCGAGCTGAGCGCGCCCGACTACGAGCGGCTCAGCCCGTATTCCGGACAGCTCGGCGACGAGCTGGCCGGTATGGTCCGCGACTACGCCAAGCAGCAGCGATACACCTTCATGGGCGGCATCAAGGTGCATCTGCAAAAGGCCGAGGACCTCGACACCGGCCTGTACCGGGTGCGCAGCCGGACCCTGGCCTCCAGTGAGTCCCAGAGCCCGGAGAGCCCGCAGGCGGCGGGGCGCGCCGGAGCGGCCCCGCAGCAGCGCCCCGGCGGTTACGGCTACCCCGCCCAGCCCGCCGGTGCCCCGCCGATGCCGTCCGCGCCCCCCGGCGCCCGTCCGGCGCCCCGCAGCGGTCCAGCGGCGGCCGGCGTCGGAGCCCAGCCGCAGGGTCAGACCCGCCGCTGGATCGAGATCAACGGCACCCGCCACCAGATCTCCCGGCCCACGCTCGTTCTGGGCCGCTCCACCGACGCTGACGTGCGGATCGACGATCCCGGTGTCTCCCGCAGACACTGCGAGATCCGGGTCGGAACCCCACCGACCATCCAGGATCTCGGGTCGACGAACGGCATCGTGGTGGACGGACAGCACACCACGCGCGCTACGCTCCGCGACGGCTCGCGGATCGTCGTGGGCAGCACCACCATCGTTTACCGGCAAGCCGAAGGGTGAAGCGGGGGCAATGTCAGAGCTGACCCTCACGGTCATGCGGTTGGGTTTCCTCGCCGTACTGTGGCTGTTCGTCATCGTGGCCGTCCAGGTCATCCGCAGCGACCTGTTCGGGACCCGCGTGACCCAGCGCGGTTCGGCGCGGCGCGGCGCCCCCGACCGGCCGCAAGCACAGCAGCAGCAGCGGCAGCAGAGCGCGCCGCCGCCACAGCGCCAGCAGTCCGGGGGCCGCCGCGGCCGCGGTGCCCCCACCAAGCTGGTGGTCTCCGAGGGCACGCTCACCGGCACCACAGTCGCCCTACAGGGGCAGACCATCACTCTCGGCCGTGCGCACGATTCAACAATCGTGCTGGACGACGACTACGCCTCCAGCCGGCATGCCAGGATCTACCCGGACCGTGACGGCCAGTGGATCGTCGAGGATCTCGGGTCCACCAACGGCACCTATCTCGACCGGACCCGACTCACCACACCGACACCGATTCCGCTGGGTGCGCCGATCCGTATCGGCAAGACCGTCATCGAGCTGCGGAAGTAGTAGGACCATGACGACCGGAGGGTGGGCAGCGTGGTTGGCAAGGGGCTGTACCCGGAGCCGACGGGCGAGGTGCGCATGAGTCTGTCACTGCGTTTCGCGGCCGGATCACACAAGGGCATGATCCGGGAGGGCAACGAGGACTCGGGCTACGCCGGCCCCCGGCTGCTCGCGATCGCCGACGGCATGGGTGGCCAGGCCGCCGGCGAGGTCGCCAGCTCCGAGGTGATCTCCACCCTCGTCCAGCTCGACGACGACGTCCCGGGCTCGGACATCCTGACCTCCCTCGGCACCGCCGTGCAGCGGGCCAATGACCAGCTGCGCGTCATGGTCGAGGAGGACCCGCAGCTCGAGGGCATGGGCACCACGCTCACCGCCCTGCTGTGGACCGGCCAGCGGCTCGGTCTGGTGCACGTCGGCGACTCGCGCGCGTATCTGCTGCGCGACGGGGTGCTGACCCAGATCACCCAGGACCACACCTGGGTGCAGCGCCTGGTCGACGAGGGCCGGATCACCGAGGAGGAGGCGGGCACCCACCCGCAGCGCTCCCTGCTGATGCGCGCGCTGGGCAGCGGCGACCACGTCGAGCCCGATCTGTCCATCCGCGAGGTCCGGGCCGGCGACCGCTATCTGATCTGCTCCGACGGCCTGTCCGGCGTCGTGAGCCACCAGACCCTCGAGGACACCCTCGCCAGCTACCAGGGCCCGCACGAGACCGTGCAGGAGCTGATCCAGCTCGCCCTGCGCGGCGGCGGCCCCGACAACATCACCTGCATCGTCGCCGACGTCCTGGACGTCGACGGCGCCGACACCCTCGCCGCCCAGCTCAACGACACCCCCGTGATCGTGGGCGCGGTCGCCGAGAACCAGGTCCCGCTCGGGGACGGCGGCGCCGCGCACACCCCCGCGGGCCGCGCCGCCGAGCTCGGCCGGTCCGTACCGCCGCAGCAGGGCGACGCGCACGGCGGCTTCGGACCGCCCGGCAGCGGCGATCCGGCCATCGGCGGTATGCCGCAGGGCAGTTACGGCGACTACGCCGACGGAGACCTCACCAAGAAGAGCGGCCGCAAGACATGGGCCAAGCGGTCGCTCTTCATCGTGCTCGGCCTCGCCGTGATCGGTGGCGGCCTCTACGGCGGCTACCGCTGGACCCAGACGCAGTACTACGTGGGCTCCAACGGCGACCATGTCGCGATCTACCAGGGCATCAGCCAGGATCTGGCCTGGATCAAGCTCAACAAGGTCCATGAGGACCACCGGGAGATCGAACTCAAGTACCTCCCGGCCGACCAGCGCGGCCGTGTGGAGGACACCATCACGGTCAGCGGGCTGGGCCAGGCCCAGGACAAGACCAAGGACCTCGCCACCCTCGCCAGCGCCTGCAAGAAGGCCGATGCCCAGGAGAAGGCCGAGGAGAGCCAGAAGGACCTCACCGGCGGCGACAAGGGCAAGGGCGGCAAGGCAGGCGATGCCTCCAGCAGCGCCGACCCGACCCAGAACAGCAGCGGCAAGCCCGGGGACCAGAAGACCGAGAACCAGCTCGGGACGCGCGCCGCCAAGGCCACCACCAAGCCCACGCCGACGACGTCTCCCACTCCGAAGCCCGGCCCCACCCTCTCGGAGGAGGAGAAGAAGTTGGTCCCGCAGTGCAGCAGCACCCAGCAGTGAAGCCGTAAGGGGCCGTCCACCCATGAGCAGTAGTACGACCAACACGACGACGATCAGTACGGCCGGGCCGCCGAGCAGGCGGAACACCGAGCTGGCCATGCTCGTCTTCGCGGTGATCATTCCGGTCTTCGCCTACGCCAACGCGGGTCTGGCGCTCAGCGACGAGATGCCCTCGGGCATGCTCAGCTACGGCCTCGGCCTCGGGCTGTTGGCCGCCGTCGGCCATCTGGTGGTCCGGAAGTTCGCGCCGTACGCGGACCCGCTGCTGCTGCCGATCGCCACGCTCCTCAACGGGCTGGGCCTGGTGCTCATCTGGCGGCTGGACCAGTCCAGGCGGCTGGCCCAGCGGGCGAAGGACGCCGGCATGGCCTTCGCGCCCTCGGCCCCCAACCAGCTGATCTACTCGGCGCTGGGCGTCGCCCTCTTCGTCGGCGTCCTGATCCTGCTCAAGGACCACCGCATCCTCCAGCGCTACACCTACATCTCCATGGTGGTGGCGCTGATCCTGCTGATCCTTCCGATGTTCTTCCCGGCGCGTTTCGGCGCCCGCATCTGGATCACCCTCGGCAGCTTCTCCATCCAGCCCGGTGAGTTCGCCAAGATCATCATCGCCGTGTTCTTCTCCGGCTATCTGATGGTCAAGCGGGACGCGCTCGCCCTGGCCAGCCGCCGCTTCATGGGGCTGTACCTGCCGCGCGGCCGCGACCTCGGCCCGATCCTGGTGGTCTGGGGGATGAGCATCCTCATCCTGGTCTTCGAGACCGACCTGGGCACCTCACTGCTGTTCTTCGGCCTCTTCGTCGTGATGCTGTACGTCGCCACCGAGCGCACCAGCTGGATCGTCTTCGGTCTGCTGATGTCCGCGGCCGGCGCGGTCGGCGTCGCCACCTTCGAACCGCACGTCCAGTCGCGTGTGGACGCCTGGCTCCAGCCCTTCGAGGTGGCCAAGAACGGAGGCAGTGACCAGATCGCCCAGGCGCTGATGGCCTTCGGCTCCGGCGGTGTCTTCGGCACCGGCCTCGGCCAGGGCAACTCCGACCTCATCGGCTTCGCCGCCAACTCCGACTTCATCCTGGCCACCGTCGGCGAGGAGCTCGGGCTCGCGGGCACCATGGGGCTCCTGCTGCTCTACGGCCTGATCGTGGAGCGCGGTGTGCGCACCGCCCTCGCCGCCCGTGACCCGTTCGGCAAGCTGCTGGCCATCGGCCTCTCCGCCGCCTTCGCCATCCAGGTCTTCGTCGTGGCGGGCGGTGTGATGGGCCTCATCCCGCTGACCGGTATGACCATGCCGTTCATCGCGCAGGGTGGTTCGTCCGTCATCGCCAACTGGGCGCTCGTCGCCATCCTGATCAAGGTCAGCGACACCGCGCGCCGCCCGGCGCCGACGCCCGCTCCCACCACAGACGCCGAGATGACCCAGGTGGTCCGACCGTGAACAAGCCCCTGCGCCGAATCGCGATCTTCTGCGGACTCCTCGTCCTCGCCCTGCTGGTGCGGGACAACTGGCTCCAGTACGTCCGGGCCGACGAGCTGAAGAACCGCGACGGGAACCACCGGGTACTGATCGCCCGTTACAGCCAGCCGCGCGGCAACATCATCGTCGACGGCCAGCCGATCACCGGGTCCGCCGAGACCAACGGCATCGACTTCAAGTACAAGCGCACCTACAAGGACGGCCCCATGTGGGCGCCGGTCACGGGCTTCGCCTCGCAGGCGTACGGCGCCAACCAGATCGAGAACATCGAGGACGGCATCCTCACGGGCAACGACGACCGCCTCTTCTTCAACCGGACGATCGACATGATCACCGGCAAGAAGCAGAAGGGCGGCGACGTCATCACCACCCTGAACCGCAAGGCCCAGGAGGCCGCGTTCGAGGGCCTCGGTGACAAGAAGGGCGCCGTCGCCGCGCTCGACCCGCGCACCGGCAAGATCCTCGCCCTCGCCTCCACCCCGAGCTACGACCCGTCGAAGATCGCGGGCGCCACCTCCAAGGACAAGGAGGCGTGGCTCGGGCTCCAGCCGAAGAAGGACAAGGACGACCCGATGCTCAACCGGGCGCTCCGTCAGACCTACCCGCCCGGCTCGACCTTCAAGGTCGTCACCGCCGCGGCCGCGCTGGAGAACGGCAAGTACACCGACATCGACGCTCCGACCGAATCGCCGGACCCCTGGAAGCTCCCGCTGTCCACCCAGAACCTGCCCAACGAGGGAAACATCCCCTGCAAGAACGCCTCGTTGCGGCAGGCACTCCGCTACTCCTGCAACACGGTCTTCGGCAAGCTCGGTGACGACCTCGGCAAGAAGGCGATGCGGGAGCAGGCCGAGAAGTTCGGCTTCAACGAGACGGTCGACACCCCCGTCCGCGCCTATGCCAGCGTCTACCCCGAGGACATGGACCGGCCGGGCAACGCGATGTCGTCCATCGGCCAGTTCGACAACCGGGCCACCCCGCTCCAGATGGCGATGGTCGCCTCCGCGGTCGCCAACGACGGCAAGCTGATGAAGCCGTACATGGTCGACTCGCTGCGCGCCCCCAACCTCAACACCATCGAGCAGACCGACCCGGAGCAGATGAGCCAGCCGCTCAGCTCGGAGAACGCCCAGAAGCTCCAGAGCATGATGGAGACCGTGGTCAAGGAGGGCACCGGGACCAGCGCCCAGATTCCGGGCGTCACGGTCGGTGGCAAGACCGGCACCGCGCAGCACGGCGTCGCCAACAGCAAGAACCCCTACGCGTGGTTCATCTCCTACGCCAAGGGGGACGACGGCTCGCCGGTCGCGGTCGCGGTCGTCATCGAAGGGTCCGACACCCTCCGCGGCGACATCGCCGGTGGCAAGCTGGCCGCGCCGATCGCCAAGCACGTGATGCAGGCCGTACTGGAATCCGAGCGCGACAAGTGACCCCCGTCACGTCCGGATACCAATCCCGCACGTCGCCGTACCGGTCCGGTATCAGATAGCCACTGAGGCCGGGTCCCGTAAGACGTGCCGGGTACGGTATGCGCGAGCAGCACTTCGCCGGCCCACAGGTGCGGCCGGGAACCACGGAAGAGGGCTGGAGTAGCTATGGAAGAGCCGCGTCGCCTCGGCGGCCGGTATGAGCTGGGCTCAGTGCTCGGCCGCGGTGGCATGGCGGAGGTCTACCTCGCGCACGACACCCGCCTCGGCCGCACTGTCGCTGTGAAGACGCTCCGGGCGGACCTTGCCCGTGATCCGTCCTTCCAGGCCCGGTTCCGCCGAGAGGCCCAGTCGGCCGCCTCGCTCAACCATCCCGCGATCGTCGCGGTCTACGACACCGGCGAGGACTACGTCGACGGCGTCTCGATCCCGTACATCGTGATGGAGTACGTCGACGGTTCCACGCTGCGTGAGCTCCTTCACTCGGGCAGAAAGCTGCTCCCCGAGCGCTCGCTGGAGATGACCACCGGCATCCTCCAGGCCCTCGAGTACTCGCACCGCAACAACATCGTCCACCGGGACATCAAGCCGGCCAACGTCATGCTCACCCGGAGCGGCCAGGTCAAGGTGATGGACTTCGGCATCGCCCGGGCCATGGGCGATGCCGGTATGACCATGACGCAGACGGCCGCCGTCATCGGCACCGCCCAGTACCTCTCCCCCGAGCAGGCCAAGGGCGAGACCGTCGACGCGCGCAGCGACCTCTACTCCACCGGCTGTCTCCTCTACGAGCTGCTGACCGTAAGGCCGCCGTTCGTGGGCGACTCCCCGGTGGCCGTCGCCTACCAGCACGTGCGGGAGGAACCGCAGCCGCCGAGCACGTACGACCCCGAGATCACCCCGGAGATGGACGCCATCGTCCTGCGGGCGCTGGTCAAGGACCCCGACTACCGCTACCAGTCGGCCGACGAGATGCGCGCCGACATCGAGGCGGCCCTGGAGGGCCAGCCGGTGGCCGCCACCGCCGCCCTGGGCGCGGTCGGCTACGGCTCCGACGACCAGCCCACCGCGATGCTGCGGCCGCAGAACTCCGGAGCCGGGGCACAGACCTCGATGCTCCCGCCGATGCGCGAGGACGACGGCGGCTTCGGCTACGACGAGCGACCGGACCGCGGGCGGGGGCGCGGGGGCCCCGACAAGAAGAGCAACCTCTCCACGATCCTGCTGATCATCGCCGGGATACTGGTGCTGGTCGGTGCGATCTTCATCGGGAAGTCGATTTTCGCCGGCGGTAAGAACGACGACATGGTCCCGGTCCCCAATCTCGTCGGCAAAACGCTCGAGGAGGCCAAGAGCCAGGGCGAGAACGGCGACTTCAAGGTCGAGAACGTCGGCTCCAAGTTCTGCGAGAACGCGGACAAGAACACCGTCTGCGAGCAGACCCCCAAGAGCGGCGACGAGGTCAAGCGGTACGGCACGGTCGAGCTGACCATGTCCAAGGGCCCCAAGCCCGCGGCCAGGGTCGAGGTTCCCGACGTCCTGAACGTGCAGTACGAGTCGGCCAAGCAGCAGCTCGAGGCCAAGGGCTTCAAGGTCGATCAGAAGACCGAGCAGTCGGACCAGACCGCCGGCAAGGTGATCGACCAGGACCCGAAGGGCGGCAAGAAGGTCGCCAAGGGCGCCACGATCACCCTGACCGTCGCCGAGGCCCAGCAGAAGGTCGTCGTCCCGGACGTCACCACGCAGAAGGTCGAGGACGCCACGAAGTCGCTCCAGGGGAAGGGCCTCAAGGTCCAGACCCAGGAGGTCGAGAACGGCGACGTCGACGCCGGCACGGTCACCGACCAGACGCCCAAGGGCGGCCAGGAGGTCCTGCCCGGTTCGACGGTCACGCTGACCGTCGCCAAGGAGCCGGCACAGGACGAGAACGTGCCGGTGCCCAACCTGGGCGGCCAGAAGCTCAAGGACGCCAAGAAGGCGCTCCAGGACCTGGGGCTCAACGTGGGCAACATCGCCGGCCCGCAGGACGACAACGCCACCGTGGTGGCCAGCCAGCCCGGCGCGGGCACCCAGGTGCCCAAGGGCCAGTCCGTGAACCTCATCACGGTCGCCGGCCAGGGTGGCAACGGCGGGAACGGCGGCGGTGACAACGGCGGAGGCATCTTCGGCGGCCAGAACGGCTTCTAGCCGCCTCCGGGCACCGTGACACGGGAAGCCCCCGGCACCCTCTCAGGGCGCCGGGGGCTTCTCCGTGCTCGGGACCTGTCCGCGCTCGGGTCTTCTCCCTGCTCTGGGCTTCTCCGTGCTCGGGGCCTGCCGGGTGGCTAGCGCAGTTCCTCGGGGGGCGTACGGGCCGCGTCGACCTTCTCGGTGCGCTCCAGCTCGCCCCACACGACGTAGCGGTGGCGGGAGGTGTAGACGGGGGTGCAGGTCGAGAGCGTGATGTAGCGGCCCGGCCGCTTCCGGCCCGACTCCTTCGGGACCGCGTCCAGCACGTCCACGTTGTACTTCGAGGTCTCCGGCAGCGTCGCGTAGACCTTGTAGACGTACCAGGTGTCGCGGGTCTCGAAGACCACCGGGTCGCCCTCGTGGACCTTGTCGATGTTGTGGAACTTGGCGCCGTGCCCGTCCCGGTGCGCGGCCAGGCTGAAGTTGCCCTTCTTGGCCCACGGCATCGCGGACTTGACCGGCTTGGTGTAGTAGCCGGCCACGCCGTCGTTGAGGGTCTCGGTGCTGGTGCCCTTCTTGACCAGCACCTCGCCGTTGTGCATGGACGGCACGTGCAGAAAGCCGATGCCGCTCTTGGTGTCCAGCTTTCCCGGCCCCTGCTGCGCCCAGTGCCTGCGCACCTGGTCGCCCTGCTTCTTCGCCTCCCGGTCGGCCAGGACGTTGGTCCACCACAGCGAGTAGACGACGAACAGGGCGAGGATGATCCCCGCGGTGATCAGCAGCTCGCCGAGGACGGCGATGGCCGCGGCCACCCGTCCACGGCCGGGGCGGCGGCTGGGCGTTGCGGGCGGGCCGGGGTGCCGGTCCTGCCGCTCGTCGTGGTCGGTCCGTGCCACCGCGTCGTACCCCTTTTTCTGGTTACCCGGCTGTTCCCGCTCATTCGACCAGCGCGTCCGGCTTTCCCTCGCTACGCGGCCGCTCCTCGACCATCTTGCCCCAGACGATCATCCGGTAGGTGCTGGTGAACTCCGGGGTGCAGGTGGTCAGCGTGATGTACCGCCCCGGTTCGGTGAAACCGGAGCCGGGCGGCACCGGCTTGATGACGCCCGTGTTGGACGGCGATGTCTGCGGCAGGATGCTGCGCATCGCATAGGTGTAGTACCGGCTCTGCGTCTCGACGACGATCTCGTCGCCGGGCTTGAGGCGGTTGATGTAGCGGAACGGCTCCCCATGGGTGTTTCGGTGCCCGGCGAGCGCGAAGTTGCCCTTCTTGTCCCACGGCATCGCGGTCTTCAGCGGGCTCTTGCCGTAGTGGCCGACCATGCCGCGGTCGAGGACCTTGTGCTTGTCGATGCCCTCCGCGATCGGGGTCTTCACATCCAGCTTGGGGATGTAGATGATCGCGAACCCCTGTCCGGGCGAGAAGGTGCCCGGGTCCCGCTCGTCGCCGCTCTCGTCCCACTTCTTCTGGAGGTTGTTCGCGGCGCCGTTGGCCTGCTGATGGGCAAGGATGTTCGTCCACCACAGCTGATAGGTGACGAAGAGCAGCATCACCACGCCGAGCGTGATGAACAGCTCGCCGACCACCCGGCTCGCCACCACCCCGGGGCTGTCCTTGCGCGCCCGCGCGGCGCGCCTGGCCTCCATACGGGTGCGGGGCCGGGCGTCCGCGGCGCTGCTCCCCGTGCCCTCCACGCCCTCCGCGCCCTGTGTGGCGCCCGCGTCCGCCGTGCCGCGCCGGGCGCGGGAGCCATGCCTTCCGGCGCGCTTCCCGGCCCCCTGGGCGGCCTTGCGGCGGGCGGCCCGGCCGCCGGGCGCGGGGTCGGGGTCGGGGTCGGGATCGTCGTCACCGTCGGCCTCGACCTTGCGCAGCAACATGGTCCGGTCGGCGGGCGGCGCCTCCACGGCGCGCAGCGCGACTGTCTCGTCGTCGCCCCGTGGCGGCACCGGGGGCAGGACGGCCGTCTCGGCGGCCTCCGGGGCGCGTACGGACGCCTCGCCCGACCGTGGGGACGTCGCGCCGGAGCGTGGGGACGGCCCCGGGGCGCGGGTGGGCGTCGGCGTCGGCGTCGGCGTCTGGGCGGCGTATGTGGGTCCTGAGAGCCCCGTGGGGCCCGTACGGGCGCGACGGCGCCCGGTGGGCGGCCCGGCCGCTTCAGCGGCCTCCTCCGCCCCCGAGGGGGCCGTACGGGCGCGTCTGCGCCCCGTGGGCGGCCCGGCGGCCTCGTCCGTCGAGGGTGCCGTACGGGCGCGGCGGCGCCCCGTGGGCGGCCCAGCCGCCTCAGCGGCCTCATCCGGCCCCGCGGCGGCCGGGCGGGCGCGCCGCCTGCGGCCGGTGGGCGGCGGCACCGAGAGCGACGCGGTGCCCACGGCGCGCCCCGTGGGCCCGGCCGGGGCGGAGTCCGGCAGCGGATCGGCCAGCGGGTCCCGCGGGCCCTCCGCAGCCGCCGCCGGGAACGCGTCCTGGTCCCCCTGGGCGCCATGCGCGCCAGGGGCGGCGTGCGCGCCAGGGGCGCCATGCCGCTCATGAGACCCGTACGGCGCGTACGGGGCGGGCTCCCGGGCACCCTGGGCGGCGCCCTCGCGCTCGGGGCGCGGTCCGGTCACTCGCCGGCCTTACCGCCGACCGCCCCGACCACCGGGGCGAGCCCCGCGGACCGCCCCACGGCATCCGTGTCCCCGCACTCCACCAGCCAGTTGGCGAGCATCAGGTGGCCCCATTCGGTGAGGACCGACTCGGGGTGGAACTGGACGCCCTCGACCCGCAGTTCACGGTGGCGCAGACCCATGGCGATGCCGGTCTCCGTCCAGGCGGTGATCTCCAGCTCGGGGGGTACCGTCCCCCGTTCCACGGCCAGCGAGTGATAGCGGGTGGCGGTGAAGGGGGTGGGCAGCCCGCTGAAGACGCCGGCTCCCTCATGGGTCACCAGCGAGGTCTTGCCGTGCAGCAGCTCCGGGGCCCGTCCGACGACGCCGCCGTACGCGACGGCCATGGACTGCATCCCCAGACAGACGCCGAACACCGGTACGCCGGTGCCCGCGCAGTGCCGCACCATGTCGACGCAGACCCCGGCCTCCTCCGGGGTGCCGGGCCCGGGGGACAGCAGGACGCCGTCGAAGCCGTCCTGGGCGTGTCCGAGGGAGACCTCGTCGTTCCGCACCACCTCGCACTCGGCGCCGAGCTGGTAGAGGTACTGGACGAGGTTGAAGACGAAGCTGTCGTAGTTGTCGACGACCAGGATGCGCGCGCTCATCGCGGACCCGCCATTCCCTCGTCGACCGTCACGTCGTTGAACGGCAGCAGGGGCTCCGCCCAGGGGAAGACGTACTGGAAGAGCACGAAGACGATCGCCAGCACCAGCACGAGCGAAATCAGCGCCCGCACCCATGCGTTACCCGGCAGATGCCGCCAGATCCAGCCGTACATGCCATCCCTACTCACCGATGACGAAGTCGATTGCAGCACCGGAGTGCAGCACCAGAGTAAGGGGCGAGGGGTGGGGCCGGAGGGTCAGCTGTACAAAGCCTTGGGCTTGCCTTGGGCTACGGATTGGGTCGCGTCGAGGTGTGCCCAGGTGATCAGCCGGTGGCTGTGGCCCCACTCCGGCTCGCAGGTCGTCAGCGTGAGATAGCGGCCGGGGCGCCGGAAGCCGGATGCGCGCGGCACCGGATCGATCACCCCGGTGTCGGTCGGCAGGGTGCGGTAGGGCCGCCGGTCGACGCGGTAGGTGAACCAGGTGGTGCCGTCGGTCAGCACCACCGCGTCACCGGGGCGCAGCTCGGGGAAGTCCTTGAAGGGGTCGCCGTAGGTGCGGCGGTGCCCGGCGACGGCGAAGTTGCCGAGGGCTCCGAGGCGGGCGGTGCGGGAGTAGTGGCCGAGCCCCTTCTTCAGGGTGTCGGTGGCGGTGCCCTCGAGGACGGGCTTGGCCCAGTCGGCGCCGAAGCGCGGGATGTACATGATCGAGAAGGAGGCGCCGGGCTGGTAGCGGCGGGGCTCCGAGGAGGGCTCGGCACCGGCGCTGACCGTGCCGGTGGCCCAGCGGTCCTGGAGGTGGTCGATCTCGCCGTCCATGGCGCGGTCGGCCCGTACGGAGGTCCAGTACAGGACGTAGACCACCAAAAGGATGATCACAGCTCCGACGGTGACGCAGATCTCACTGAGCGTCCTGACGATCAGCCGCGTTCTCATCGGCCCCCACTGTCCGCCCCGCCGACCCGGTGCCGCGCGCCGGTCCGCCGGTGCTATCCGATGGGCTGTGCCTGGTGCAGATCCACTGTGCCGGAGTAGCCGGGAAGAGTCACCGTGTCGTGCTGGTCGACTTTCCAGCCGAGGCCGTACGCGTCGACATAGCTGCGGTAGTTCTGGATCGCGGGCGAGGCGGCGAGGGCGGCACCCAGCTTGTCCCGGTCACCCACGGCGGTGACCTTGTAGGGCGGCGAGTAGACCTGGCCCTGGAGGATCAGGGTGTTGCCGACGCAGCGCACCGCGCTGGTGGAGATCAGCCGCTGGTCCATGACCTTGATCCCCTCGGCGCCGCCCTGCCACAGCGCGTTGACCACGGCCTGGAGGTCCTGCTGGTGGATGACGAGATCGTTGGGCTGGGGATCCGGGACGCCGGGGATCTGCGGGGTGGCGTTCGGCGGGGCGTCGGTGAGGGTGACGGTGAGCCCGGGGCCGGTGAGCTTCCTGGTGCCGGCGGTCTCCTCCAGTTCGGCCAGCTTGCGGCGCTCGGCCTCGGTGCTGCCGTTGTCCCGGCGGGCGAGGGCGTCGACCTCGGAGCGTATTTTGCCCGTGCTGTCGCCCAGGGTGCCGTTCTTACGGCTGCGCTCCTGGATGAGATCGGAGAGCCGCAGCATCGATTCATCACTGCGGAGGTTGGTGCCCTGTGCCGTGTTGAAACTGGTCCAGAAGATCAGTCCGGCCAGCGCGAAGACCGCTCCGGTCAGCAGCCGTACGGGGCGGAACCGGGGGCGGCGGGACGCCGGGGTGGGGGAGTCAGCGGAATTGCTCAACGTACCCTTACTCCTTACGACGCCGCGGAAGGACTACGCTAACGGACGTGTGGGGGAGGGACGTGGTCCCCGTCGCTGTCCCGCCCCGGCGCCGTCCGTACACATCCCCGCGCGGTCACGCAGCGCATCGACAGGAGAGTTCCTCGTGCCGAAGTCACGGATCCGCAAGAAGGACGACTTCACGCCGCCGCCGGCGAAGCAGGCAGCCAGCATCAGTCTGAACAGTGGCCGCCGGTGGGTGGCACCGCTGATGCTGGCCATGTTCCTGATCGGCCTCGCGTGGATCGTCATCTTCTACGTGACCACGGGGGACATGCCGGTCGAATCGCTGGGCAACTGGAACATCGTGGTCGGCTTCGGCTTCATCGCCGCGGGGTTCGTCGTCTCCACCCAGTGGAAGTGACCGGGCGGTCCACCCGCTCGTCCCCAGGTTGTCCACAGAGTTATCCACAGCCGGGGAAAACTCAGAAGATCTGTGGATAACCTCTGCCGTGTTGACGCCGGTGTGACCGGCGACGGGCATCTGTTCGATCGTTCATACCCCCGCCTTCCTGCGAAAACGCAGGTCAGTCGGGGGGCGTACGCGAGTTCTCCACAGGTTGCGTAAGATCCGCCACGCGCTGTGGACAACTGACCGGATACGGCTCGCCCCAGGTGGCCCATGGCCGACCGCTCATCGGTCGGCCACCCCGCTCATCCGGTGTACTTCCTCGGCGGATGGCTTCACCCGGTGAGCTGCACCGTCCGGATCCACACCATCGCGACGATCGCGAGCAGCACCAGGACGCAGGTCCCCCGCTGCACCAGCGCCCGCTTCTCCCGGGGCGCGTGCACCATCCCGTACGCCACCACGGTGCCCGCGACCAGGCCGCCGACATGGGCCTGCCAGGCGATACCGGACCAGGTGAAGGTGAAGAGCAGATTCAGCGCCAGCAGCGCGATGACCGGCCGCATGTCGTAGTTCAGCCGGCGCATCAGCACGGCGGTGGCGCCGAGCAGACCGAAGATCGCGCCGGAGGCGCCCAGCGACGGCTGGTTCTGCGCGGCCAGGAGATACGACAGCGCGCTGCCGCCAAGGCCCGACAGCATGTAGAGCACGATGAAGCGGACCCTGCCGAGCGCGGCCTCCAGCGGGCCGCCGATCCACCACAGCGAGAGCATGTTGAAGGCGATGTGCATCAGCTGCTGGTGGAGGAAGACCGAGGTCACCAGCCGCCACCACTGGCCCTCGGCGACGCCGACGATCTGCACCGTGCCGGGGTCGTAGGCCCGGCCGACCAGGTCCAGATCGTTCACCAGCCGGTCGCCCGCGGACAGCGCGGCGAGCCATACCGCGATGTTGACGGCCACCAGGATCTTGGTGATCAGCCGGGGGTCCGAGGCCATCGTGCCGCCGGCCAGGGTGCGCGGCTGGGCGGCGCGCGGCGGGGGACCGGCGGCCGAGGCCCCGGACCCGGCGGACGCCCGTCCGCTCACACACTCGGGGCACTGGAACCCCACAGACGCGCTGATCATGCACTCGGGGCAGATCGGGCGCTCACAGCGGGTGCAGCTGATGCCGGTCTCCCGCTGGGGGTGCCGGTAGCAGCAGACCGCCTGGTCCTCCATGGTGTCCCCTCGCCCCTTGTCCACTTCTGATCGGGCGTTCCCCCGCCCCGCTTGTTCACACGGACACTTGTTCACACGGACAAGCGGGGCCTGAAAGTTCCCCGTACCGGGGCGTGAAAGTTCCCCGTACGGGTTCAGCCCTCGCGCGTCTCGATGACGACCGACTCGATGACGACGTCCTGGAGCGGACGGTCGGTGCGCGGGTTGGTCGCGGTGCCCGCGATCGCGTCGACGACCTTCTTGCTGCCCTCGTCGACGACCTCGCCGAAGATGGTGTGCTTACCGGTCAGCCACGCGGTCGGGGCGACCGTGACGAAGAACTGCGAGCCGTTGGTGCCCGGGCCGGCGTTGGCCATCGCCAGCAGGTACGGCTTGTTGAAGGCCAGGTCCGGGTGGAACTCGTCGCCGAACTCATAGCCGGGACCACCGGTCCCGTTGCCCAGCGGGTCACCGCCCTGGATCATGAAGCCACTGATCACCCGGTGGAAGACGGTGCCGTCGTAGAGCTTCTCCTTGGCCTTCTTGCCGGTGGCCGGGTGAGTCCACTCGCGCGTGCCTTCGGCCAGTTCGACAAAGTTCTTGACCGTCTTGGGCGCGTGGTTCGGCAGCAGCCGGACCACGATGTCGCCGTTGTTCGTCTTCAGGGTGGCGTATAGCTGCTCGGCCACGATCAACCTTCCATCGTTTTCACTTACGTCTCCTGATCCTCGCACGGACGCAAGGCGGACGAGTAGCCGCTGAGGCGGCCCCGGGCGCGCCGATCCGCGCGGTTTCCTCAAGAATCCTCCCTTTGACCCAGATGCCCGATCGCACATGCTGGCCATGCTGCGAACGGGCATGATCTCCACAAACAGGCATGATCTTTCTTGGGATGGAAACACGAAAGTGGGCAAATAGAGCGCGCAACAAGAACGCACGACTCTGAACCCCGGAGCTTGACCACGCCACCGAGGAGGAGGATCCCGTGACCCGCATTGACAGCGTGCGAGCCGCGACCGGCACCGCCAAGGGCAGCGTCCTGCACGCCGCGGAGGCGGTGGCGCCCTATGCCGGCACGGCCAAGGACACCGCGACGCGCTACGCGCACGAGGCCCGCGTCCGGCTGGTGCCGAAGGTCTCGACCGCGGCACACCAGGCCCGCTGCACGGCCGGTGCCCAGTACCACGCCCATGTCGCACCACGGCTTGACCAGGCCCGCGGCACCCTGCCGCCGAAGGTGGACCAGGCCGCCACACGGGCCGCCAAGCGGACCCGTAAGGCGGCACGCCATGCCGCCGACTACACGGCACCGCGGGTGGAGCAGGCGGTGGCCGGGGTGCGCGCCGCCGCTGGACCGGCGCGCGAGGAGGCGGCCGTCCGCACGGCCGCGGCCATCGCGGCGCTGCGCACCCATGTGACGGCGGCGGAGATCGAGAAGCTCGCCCGGAAGCACCGCCGCCGGGCCCGGGCCGCCCGCTTCGCCAAGCGGGCGACCTTCATCGGGCTGGTCGGCGCGGGGGTCTACGCCGCGTGGAAGTGGTGGGACAAGCAGGCCAACCCCGACTGGCTGGTCGAGCCCCCGGCGGCGACCGAGGTGGGCGACCGCGAGCGGCTCTCCGCGGTAGACGGCAGCGACCAGAGCGCCCTGGACCCCGAGGTGCAGGCCAAGCAGGCCGAGGCCGAGGCCCGCAGGGACGACGAGCGCTGAGGGCGCCGCTCACGGCGCCCGGCGTGAGCCCTCCACGAGGGGCGGGAGATCAGCCGGTCTCCCGCCCCTCGTCCTTTGCTCCGGGGCGGCTCCGGCTCAGTCCGCCGGGTCCTCCCCCTGGGAGCGGCGCTGCCGCCGCTCCAGGAAGATCTCGGTGAAGACCGAGACCTTGGCCCGCAGCGCCCAGGGGTCGAACGGCTTGGCCATGTAGTCCACCGCACCGGCCGCATAGCCCCGCGAGGAGTGCTCGGGGTCGGAGCCCATCGCGGTGAGGAAGATGATCGGGATGTCGCGGTTACGGGAGCGCCGCTTGATGTGGGCCGCCGTCTCATAGCCGTCCATCTCGGGCATCTGCACATCCAGCAGGATCACCGCGAAGTCGTCATGGTCGAGCAGCGCCTTGAGGGCCTCCTGCCCGGAGGTCGCGGTCACCAGCTCCTGGTCGAGCGTGGCCAGCACGGCCTCCATGGCCAGCAGATTGTTCTGCTGGTCGTCCACCACGAGGATCTTCGGCCGCGGCCCCACGGCCCGCTGGGACGCCGCGGGCCCCTCCTGTCCCATCGGCCCCTCCTCCTGCTGTGGCATCGCGGCCGGGCGCTGGGACTCCACCATGGCCAGCTGCCGCTCAAGGACCAGACAGCGCTCCTCCGCCAGCCGGCCGCGCAGCCGCACCTCGTCCAGCTCCTCGGTGAGCCGCCGCACCTCCTGCTGAAGCAGGTCCCGCTCCTTGATCAGCTCCTCCCGGTCCGGCAGATCCCGCTCCAGCGCGTCCGCCCGGGCCCGCTCCGTCGCCCAGGCCGCCTCGGCCTGGCTCAGCCGTACCTCGAGATCGGCGATGCGGTGCTTGCGGTCCAGCAGCGCCTCGCCCAGCACGTCCTGGTGCGCCAGGGAGACCCGCGCGTACCGGTCGGCGTCGGCCAGCTGGATCTGAAGGATCTCCATGGCATGGCCGGGGGAGCGGCTGGTGCGGACCGCGGCCCGGTGCAGCTCCCGCACCAGCTCGATGGCGGCGGGGGTGGGAGGGACGCCGCGCCGCGCCGCGAGATCGGTGAACAGATCGAAGACGAATTCCCACGGCGGGATCCGGGTGCCGCTCAGAAACCGCGAGATGGTGCTCGGGTCCCGGTGCCTGCGCACCGCGTATCTGCGCATCGAGACCCCCAGCCCCAGGAACAGCTTCCTCAGCTCCACAGCGAACGCCCGGCACTCCTCGGGCAGGTTCTCGCCCAGCGGATGCAGCCCACTCATCGTGTCCCCCTGTACGGCGCACCGCGCCGATCAGACGACTCCCGGGCGATCTGCCCGAGTTGTGGAAAACACCCTGGAGCATCCCGCGGGTGTTGCGCCGGGCAATGACAAGAGTGGCAACACCGATATCAGGGGAGAAAACACATCAGCCAGGACACCGGTCCGGCGTCCTGGCTGGTGATGGAGGTGGAGCCTAGGAGAGTCGAACTCCTGACATCCGCCATGCAAAGACGGCGCTCTACCAACTGAGCTAAGGCCCCTTCGCCGATCAGGATACCTGGTACCGACCAGCATTCCCGACCGGGTATCGCTCGCGCGTAGCGCTCTCCGTAGGATGCCACGCAAGATTCGCGGCAGCGAAGCGAAGGGGAGAGCGAGATGGACGCAACACAGCAGGATGCCACCGCGCGCGCACGAGAGCTTCAGCGCAGCTGGTACGGGGAGCCGCTGGGGGCGCTCTTTCGCCGTCTCATCGACGATCTCGGTCTGAACCAAGCCCGCCTCGCCGCCGTCCTCGGTCTGTCCGCACCCATGCTCTCGCAGCTCATGAGCGGCCAGCGCGCCAAGATCGGCAACCCCGCCGTGGTCCAGCGGGTGCAGGCGTTGCAAGAGCTGTCCAGCCAGGCCGCGGACGGCAGGGTCAGCGCCGCCGAGGCCGCCGAGCGCATGGAGGAGATCAAGAAGTCCGCGGGCGGCTCGGTCCTCAACTCCACCCAGACCACGGCGAGCACGGGTGCCCCGACCGTACGGCGAGTGGTACGCGAGATCCAGTCGCTGCTGCGGTCCGTGGCGGCCGCGGGGGACATCATCGATGCCGCCGACTCCCTCGCCCCCACCCACCCCGAGCTGGCAGAGTTTCTCCGTGTGTACGGCGCCGGGCGGACCGCCGAGGCGGTCGCCCACTACGAGGCGCACCAGAGCTGACGGGCTGAACTGCTGACGAGTCGATGACGGGGCGGGCACGGCGCGATGGGTGAGATCTTCGCGGGCCGGTACGAGCTGGTGGACCCGATCGGGCGCGGCGGCGTGGGCGCGGTATGGCGCGTCTGGGACCACCGCCGCCGACGGTACGTGGCAGCGAAGGTGCTCCAGCAACGCGACGCCCACACACTGCTGCGCTTCGTCCGGGAACAGGCCCTGCGGATCGATCACCCCCATGTGCTGGCACCGGCCAGCTGGGCGGCCGACGACGACAAGGTGCTGTTCACCATGGACCTGGTGGGCGGCGGCTCGTTCGCCCATCTCATCGGGGACTACGGCCCGCTGCCGCCCCGTTATGTGTGCACCCTGATCGACCAGCTGCTCTCCGGACTGGCCGCGGTGCACGCCGAGGGCGTGGTGCACCGGGACATCAAACCCGCGAACATCCTGCTGGAGTCCACCGGGACCGGGCGGCCGCACGTCCGGCTGTCCGACTTCGGCATCGCGCTGACCAAGGGCGAGCCGCGCCTCACCGAGGCCAACTACGTGATGGGCACGCCCGGCTACTTCGCGCCCGAGCAGATGATGGGCGACGACCCCGACTTCCCGGCGGACCTCTTCGCCGTCGGGCTGGTGGCGCTCTATCTGATCACCGGGCACAAGCCGGACGGGGAGGCGCTCGTCAAGCTCTTCGAGCAGGGGGTGCCGAACGCGCCCACCGGGGTGCCGGAACCGCTGTGGCAGGTGATCGCGGGGCTGCTGCAACCGGATCCCGAGAACCGCTTCCGCACCGCCACGGGCGCGCGGAAGGCGCTGGCGACCGCGGTCGACCTGCTGCCCGAGGCCGACCTGGATGACGACGCCATCGAGGTCTTCGACCAACTCGGGCCGCTGCCCAACGGATTCGGCCCCGAAGGCCCCACCCGGCCGCGCCGCCGCCACGCGAAGGCCGACCCGCCCCAGGGCAACGGCGCGGCGCCGCCCCGGCCCCAGTCCGCTGCCGACTCGGGCCCCGCCGGCGAGGCGGCCCCCGGCCCCGACGCGGCCGCACCCCAGCATCCGGCCGCCCCACGGCCGTCCATGTCCGACACCGGCAGCTTCACCCTCCCGCCGCCGCTCCCCCGCAACGATCAGTCGCGCGCACCGCACGGCGAGGCCCCCGGCGCCCCCGGGACACCGCAGACCGAGACCCCCGGGACTCCCCGGACTCCTGGGCTTCCGTCCTCCGGCGCCTCGCCCGCCGAGGTCCGGCACCCCGAACCTCCGCACGCCCAGACGCCGCTGAACCGGACCCCACCGCACCACCAGACCCCACCGCCCCGGCCCGCGGGCCCACCGACGCCGACGCCCCCGCCGCCGACCGCCCAGCCCGCGACTCCGCCCCCGCCGGTCCAGCGGCCGTCGATACCCCACCCGCTGACCCCGCCGACCCCTTCGACCGCGGCCCCGATCCCACCGGCCCCACAGCCGCCCGTGCACCACCCGCACCACGCACAACAGCAGCCCCCACACCCCGCACAGCCGGTGCAGCATCCGCACCCGCATACGCCCACCCCCGCTCCCGCTCCGAACGCGGCACACACGCCGACACCGACACCAACGCCGACACCCACGCCGACCCCGACCCCGACGCCGCTCCCGCGTGACTTTCCTTCTACTCGTCCATACACCGCGGAGCGGCCGCGGGTTCCCTCCACGGCGCGGCGGCGCCCCGGACCGTCCAGGAAAGCGACGCTCTCGATCCTGATCGTGGCGGCGCTGTGCTTCGCCATCGGCGCATGGGCCCTGGTGGCAGCGGGCTGACCCCACCCCAGGCCCGCAGCGGACTGACCCCACCCCAGACCGCAGCCAAGAAACGGCCCCTGACTACCAAGCAGGCGGCGGCCCGTACCGCTGCCGCGCAGAGGCCCGCCGCCGGGCGGTGAGCGTCCACACCCCGAGCCCCAGCACCAGCGCTGTCCCGGTGCCGATCCCCGCGTACCCCACCACCCGCAGCGCGTCCTTCGAGTCGGCGGCGCCGGAGCCGGAACTCCCCATCCGGTCGCCGTCCGCCGCGACCGGATGCCGCTTGGCCGCCCGCCGGTCGGCCGCCGTGAGGCCGAACCCCGCCTTGACCGGGTCCTTGTCGTAGGTGGGCCCGCCGCGCGCGTCGCCCGCGACCCGTACCCGCAGCACGACCGGCACCGAGCTGTTCAGATGGGGTGCCACCTGCGGCGGGTTGAGGGTGACCGCCAGGAAGTACCCACCGCTGAAGCTCATCGCGCGGACCGTGGAGCCGGTGTTCGCATACCGGTTTCCGTAGGCCACCGGCGCGGTGGCCACCTGAGTGCGGGGCGACTCACCCTCCTGCGCGGCGGGGGTACCGCGCTTCGCGAGCCCGCGCGCCGGGTTGTAGGCGTGCAGCGCCAGGGCGCGGTCGAGCAGACGGGTGCTCTGGTCCTTGCCGTCGGCGGACAGTTCGGCGACGGCGGAGAGGCGCTGCCCCCAGTCCACGGGCACCCGGTAGAAGTGCGTCTCCCCCGGCGTGATCTCGTCCCTCCACACCCCGGTCCCCAGGGTCGGCGCGTCGTTGAAGCCGCGCCCGCCACGCCTCGGCAGGGGAGTGCCGTCCAGCGGCTCGGGCGACGGCGAGCTCGAACTCCCCTCCGGGGCCGCCCCCGTGGCCCCGCCCTTCACCGGTGGCTCCACCATCAGCCGGAGCTCCACCGGCCAGCGCTCCGGATCCGGTGACCCGTCCTCGCGCTCCACCGTCGCCACGTAGCGCCCCGCCTGGTGGCAGGAGGCCGGGCCGGAGTCGATCTGGCGGGCGGCGTAGTCGGCCAGGGGATAGGCCACGCCGGTCGTCTCGATCTTCGGGGAGGCGGTGCCGCAGATGCCCCCGTCGGGGCTCTCCAGGGTCACCTTCACGCCATCGCGGTACGAGGTCACCTCCGCACCCGGCCGGGGTGCCGCGACCGCCGAGACATAGGCGGCTGACTTCGTGTCGAGCGTCACGCCGTAGTACCGCTTCTCGCCCGGCCCGACGCTGTCGACATAGGTGCGGCCTGCCGTCAGGGAAGGGGCGCCCGCGTCACCGTCGGAGCCGGATATCCGGGTGCCGCGGGTCTCGTACGCCCGGGCCCCGGCGGCGCCGTCGGCGAGGGACGTGCCCGGTGCCGCGGCCACCGCGCACAGCGCCGCCGCCGCGGCGAGACCGGCCCTGACCTTGCGACGGTCCTTCATCGCGCGTCACTCCTCGTCGTACCGGCCGGTCGGCCCGCTCAACCCCGGCCTGGTCGGCGCGTTCGCCCCGGCCCGGCCGGCCCGCTCAACTTTGCCTGTGCAAGCCATTCGTTTGCGAGAGTGAAACACGAAGGTCCCCCGTCGTCCCATCCCCCGCCGCCCCCACCGCTTGCCCGCCGCGGCGCCACGGCGCCAAAGCGCCACCGCGCCAGTAAAGCCGACGGGGCCCCGACCGCTCCAGCGGCCGGGGCCCCGTACTGGGACTGTTGTAGGAGCTCACACACCCGAACCTGCGGGCACGGAGTCGGTCGCCTCCGTCCACAGATCCTGCTCGGCGCGATCCGCCTGGATCTGGCGGTACACGAGGAGCCCGCCGATGGCGGCCAGTGCGACCAGGAGCAGCTTCTTCACCGCGCTACCTCGTCTCTTTCTTGACGTAGGGGACCTCTGGCGCCCGATGATACACACCGACCGATACCGATCGGTGACCTATGACCGGCATTGGCCGATGAGAAACCGGGAAGGAAGCGGGGATCAACTCCCTGCCCCCATACGACATCAGCCTGGACGGAGAAGATCTCCATCCAGGCTGATCGCTACGGTGGGGCTAACAGGACTTGAACCTGTGGCCTCTTCCTTATCAGGGAAGCGCTCTAACCGTCTGAGCTATAGCCCCGCGCTGCACCGAAAGATTAGCGCACCACCTGCCCTGTCCCAAAATCGGTAACGGCGGGCCGCTACTCGTCCTCGGCCAAGGTCAGCTCGACGCCGCCCACGAAGCCCGCGGACAGGTTGTAGATGAAGGCCCCGAGCGTCGCCAGCGCGGTCGCCAGCACCACATTGATCACGGCGATGAGCCCGGTGAACCCCAGGACACGCGGAAGCGACAGGAAGGACTCCAGGTCGAACCCGCTGCCCTTCTGCGACTCCGTGGCATCGCTGATGGTGCCGCCCACCGCGCTGAAGACGCCCATGGCGTCCATGACCATCCACAGCACCGCCACCGCGATCACCGTGCAGATCCCCAGCGCGATCGCCAGCAGGAAGCTGACCTTCATGACCGACCACGGGTCGACCCTGGCGACCCGCAGCCGCGCCTTGCGGGTCCGCGGCGCCGGACGGGCCCCCGCGGGCGTACGGGGGCGGCGGACGGCCGTGGCGGCCTGCTGGTGCCCCGTCTGGGCGGTCTGGGCCGACTGCCCCGGCACCGAGCCGCCCCGTCCGGCCCCGCCGCCGGGCGGCGGGGCGTATGCCTGCGGCGGGTGGTACGGCTGCGCGGGCTGGGCGGGGGCGGGACGCTCGTTGGGGAGCGGGCTGGAGTACTGGGGCTTGGGGTTCGGATCGCGCTGCGGCCGCAGCTTCCGGGTCTCGGTCACCGCCGCGGCGGCGGAGTCCCCGGCCGGACCACGGGCGCCGTCCCCAGCGGTGTGACCGCCCGTCGGGGCTCCTGATCCCGGACGCCCTCCGGCGTCCGCACCGCCGCCCGCGGCACCCGTGGCTCCACTCACGACTTACTCCTCGGTCTCGTCGGCCGGGGGCGCTGTGCCCTCGGCCGCCTCGGACTCGGCCTCCTCGGCCGGCTCGTTCATGGCCGCGGTTTCTTCCTCGACCTCTTCAGCCTCACGACCGGCCTCGGCGTTCCGGGCGACGCCGACGACGGCATCGCGCTTGCCCAGGTTGATCAGTTGGACGCCCATGGTGTCACGGCCCGTCTCCCTGACCTCATTGACCCGGGTGCGGATCACGCCACCGCTGAGCGTGATGGCGAGGATCTCATCGGTCTCCTCGACCACCAGCGCCCCGACCAGGGAACCGCGGTCCTCGACGATCTTCGCCGCCTTGATACCGAGACCGCCGCGCCCCTGGACGCGGTACTCGTCGACATCGGTCCGCTTCGCGTACCCGCCGTCGGTGGCGGTGAACACGAACGTACCGGGCCGGACGACATTCATCGAGAGGAGTTCGTCGCCCTCGCGGAAGCTCATGCCCTTCACACCGGAGGTCGCGCGGCCCATCGGCCGCAGCGACTCGTCGGTCGCCGTGAACCGGATCGACTGGGCCTTCCGGCTGATCAGCAGCAGATCGTCCGCGGAGGAGACCAGCTCGGCGCCGATCAGCTCGTCCTCGCGGCCGTCCTCCATCTCCCGGAGGTTGATCGCGATCACACCGCCCGAGCGGGGCGAGTCGTAGTCCTTCAGCGGGGTCTTCTTGACCAGGCCGGACTTGGTGGCCAGCACCAGATACGGCACCGCCTCGTAGTCCCGGATGGCGAGAATCCGCGCGATCTTCTCATCGGGCTGGAAGGCCAGCAGATTCGCCACATGCTGGCCGCGCGCGTCACGTCCCGCGTCCGGGAGCTCGTACGCCTTCGCCCGGTAGACCCGGCCCTTGTTGGTGAAGAACAGCAGCCAGTGGTGGGTGGTCGAGACGAAGAAGTGGGAGACGATGTCGTCCTGCTTCAGCTTCGTCCCGCGCACGCCCTTGCCGCCGCGCTTCTGCGAGCGGTAGTCCTCGGTCTTGGTGCGCTTCACATAGCCGCCACGCGTGATCGTGACGACGATGTCCTCCTCGGCGATCAGGTCCTCGATGGACATGTCGCCGTCGAAGGGGACCAGCTTGGTGCGCCGGTCGTCGCCGAACTTCTCGACGATCGCGGTCAGCTCCTCGCTGATGATCTGCCGCTGCCGCTCGGGCGAGGCCAGGATCGCGTTGTACTCGTTGATCTTCGCCTGAAGCTCGTCGTGCTCCTGGACGATCTTCTGACGCTCCAGGGCGGCCAGCCGCCGCAGCTGCATCTCGAGGATCGCGTTCGCCTGGATCTCGTCGATCTCCAGCAGGCCCATCAGGCCCTCGCGCGCGGTCTCCACCGTGTCGCTGCGCCGGATCAGCGCGATGACCTCGTCGATCGCGTCCAGGGCCTTGAGCAGACCGCGCAGGATGTGCGCCCGCTCCTCGGCCTTGCGCAGCCGGAAGCGGGTCCGGCGGACGATGACCTCGACCTGGTGGGTGACCCAGTTGCGGATGAACGCGTCCAGCGAGAGGGTGCGCGGCACACCGTCGACCAGGGCCAGCATGTTGGCGCCGAAGTTGGTCTGTAGATCGGTGTGCTTGTAGAGGTTGTTGATGACGACCTTGGCGACCGCGTCCCGCTTGAGCACGATGACCAGGCGCTGGCCGGTGCGCGAGGAGGTCTCGTCACGGACGTCGGCGATGCCGCCGACCTTGCCGTCCTTCACCAGGTCGGCGATCTTCTGCGCGAGGTTGTCCGGGTTCACCTGGTACGGCAGCTCGGTGACCACCAGGCACTGCCGGCCCTGGATCTCCTCGACCTCCACCACCGCGCGCATGGTGATCGAGCCGCGCCCGGTGCGGTACGCCTCCTCGATGCCCTTGCGGCCGACGACCAGCGCCCCGGTCGGGAAGTCCGGGCCCTTGATCCGGTCGATCAGGGCGTCGAGCAGCTCTTCCTGGGTGGCCTCGGGGTTGGCCAGGGCCCACTGGGCGCCCTCGGCCACCTCGCGCAGGTTGTGCGGCGGGATGTTGGTGGCCATGCCGACCGCGATCCCCGCCGAGCCGTTGATCAGCAGGTTGGGGAACCGGGCCGGCAGGACCGTCGGCTCCTGGTTGCGGCCGTCGTAGTTGTCCTGGAAGTCGACGGTCTCCTCGTCGATGTCCCGGAGCATCTCCATCGACAGCGGCGCCATCTTGCACTCGGTGTACCGCATGGCCGCCGCGGGGTCGTTGCCCGGGGAGCCGAAGTTGCCGTTGGAGTCGACCAGCGGCATCCGCATGGACCACGGCTGGGCCAGCCGCACCAGCGCGTCGTAGATCGACGAGTCGCCGTGCGGGTGGTAGGTGCCCATGACGTCGCCGACGACGCGGGCGCACTTGTAGAAGCCCTTCTCGGGGCGGTACCCGCCGTCGTACATCGCGTACAGCACCCGGCGGTGCACCGGCTTGAGGCCGTCCCGGACGTCGGGCAGCGCACGGCTGACGATCACGCTCATCGCGTAATCGAGGTACGAGCGCTGCATCTCCGTCTCGAGGCCGACCGGCTCGACGCGGAGGGCGGCGCCCTCGGCGAGCTCGTCGGGGGTCAGATCGTCGGGCGTGTTCGGGGTGTTCTCGTCGGCCATTGCTGGTCAAAGTCCTTCTGTCGTCTGCGGCTGGGGGCCGACTCAGATGTCGAGGAAGCGGACGTCCTTGGCGTTGCGCTGGATGAACGAGCGCCGTGCCTCGACGTCCTCACCCATGAGGACCGAGAACAGGTCGTCGGCCTGGGCCGCGTCGTCCAGCGTGACCTGGCCGAGGACGCGGTGGTCCTGGTCCATCGTGGTCACCCGCAGCTCTTCGGCGTTCATCTCGCCCAGACCCTTGAAGCGCTGGACCGAGTCGTCCCTGATGCGCTTGCCCTGCTCCCGGCCGGCCTGGATCAGCGCGTCCCGCTCCCGGTCCGAGTACGCGTACTCGACCTCGTCCCGGCCCCACTTGATCTTGTAGAGGGGCGGACGGGACAGGAAGACGTGCCCCGCCTCGACCAGCGGGCGCATAAAACGGAAGAGGAAGGTCAGCAGCAGGGTGTTGATGTGCTGGCCGTCGACATCGGCGTCCGCCATCAGGATGATCTTGTGATAGCGGAGCTTGGCGATGTCGAAGTCCTCGTGCACCCCGGTGCCGAAGGCGGAGATCAGCGCCTGGACCTCGTTGTTCTGGAGGATCTTGTCGACCCGGGCCTTCTCGACGTTGAGGATCTTGCCTCGGATCGGGAGGATCGCCTGATACTGCGGGTTACGGCCGGACTTGGCCGAGCCGCCGGCGGAGTCACCCTCGACGATGAAGATCTCGCACTTCGACGGGTCGTTGGACTGGCAGTCGCTGAGCTTGCCCGGCAGCGAAGCGGTCTCCAGCAGCCCCTTGCGGCGGGTCAGATCGCGCGCCTTGCGGGCCGCGACGCGGGCCGTGGCCGCCTGGATGCCCTTGCGGACGATGTCCGCGGCCTCATTGGGGTTACGGTCCAGCCAGTCGGCGAGATGCTCGTTGACGATCTTCTGGACGAAGGTCTTGGCCTCCGTGTTGCCCAGCTTGGTCTTGGTCTGACCCTCGAACTGGGGCTCGCCCAGCTTGACCGAGATGATCGCGGTCAGACCCTCGCGGATGTCCTCACCGGTGAGGTTGTCGTCGCGCTCCCGGAGCAGCTTCTTGTCGCGCGCGTACTTGTTGATCAGGTACGTCAGCGCGGCGCGGAAGCCCTCCTCGTGGGTGCCGCCCTCATGGGTGTGGATGGTGTTCGCGAAGCTGTAGACACCCTCGGTGTACTGCGCGTTCCACTGCATCGCGATCTCGAGGGAGAGCATCCGCTCCTTGTCCTCGGCCTCGAAGCCGATCACCGTGGGGTGGACCAGCTCGCCCTTGCGGGAGTTGAGGTAGGTGACGAAGTCGACGATGCCGCCCTCGTAGTGGTACTTCACGGAGAGCGGCTTGCCCTCCTCGTCCACATGGGCCGCTCGCTCGTCCGTCAGCGAGATCGACAGGCCCTTGTTGAGGAACGCCATCTCCTGGAAGCGCCGGGCCAGCGTCTCGAAGGAGTACTCGGTGGTCTCGAAGATGTCCGGGTCCGCCCAGAAGGTGACCGTGGTGCCGGTCTCCTCCGTGGCCTCGTTCCGGGCCAGGGGCGCGGTCGGCGCTCCCGTCTTGTAATCCTGGGTCCAGCGGTATCCGTCCGTCTTGACCTCGACCGACACCTTCGTCGACAGGGCGTTGACGACGGAGACGCCGACGCCGTGCAGACCGCCGGAGACGGCGTAGCCGCCGCCGCCGAACTTGCCGCCCGCGTGCAGCACGGTCAGCACGACCTCCACGGCCGGCTTCCCCTCCGAGGGGACGATGCCCACGGGGATGCCGCGGCCGTTGTCCACGACGCGGACGCCGCCGTCGGCGAGGATCGTGACCTCGATGCTGTCCGCGTGACCGGCCATGGCCTCGTCGACGGAGTTGTCGACGACCTCCTGGACGAGGTGGTGGAGGCCGCGCTCACCGGTGGAACCGATGTACATACCGGGTCGCTTGCGGACCGCCTCCAGCCCCTCCAGAACGGTGATCGCACTGGCGTCGTACGACGGCGGAGCCAGGGCCTCGCCGTCGGGCGTGGACGGGATGTTTTCGATGGGGTTGCCGGAATCGGCCACGAAGCGCCCTTTCTGGCACAGCACAAGCCGTCTCCGGGCAGGCGGGAGCGGCTGCGTCGTTCAACATGTGTCCGCAAGCGCTCGGTGCGCCAGCGGCGACGGTGTACGGCCCCAGTCTACCGGTAGCGCCGACAAGAATGGGGGCTTGCTGCCGCCTGAGTCCGCATGTGCCGCCCTGAACCGGCCGCCACCGACTCCCCATATGCGGGGACGGGCTCCAAGAGGCTCACGCCGCCACTCAGCGCTTCGGGCTGTCAACCACCGGCTACCGTGACCGGGGTCTCAGCAGTCACCCTGTTACCCCCGGTTAACACCAGCGCTCGAACCCGGTCAGCCGTAGGTGTCCCCCGGGCCCGTGGACCCCGGGGAGCGCAGCGGGCCATAGCGCCGGGGCGGGCCACCGGGGCCCAGCACCTTGATCAGCTTCACCGTGCCCTGGCCCAGATCGGCGTTGAGCCGGGCCACGAGCTGGGGCGCGAGCAGCCGCAGCTGGGTCGCCCACGCCGTGGAGTCACAGCGCACCGTGAGCACCCGGGCGTCCTCGTCATAGCGCTGGGGCTCGCAGTGCTGGGCCACCTCGGGGCCCACCATCTGGGGCCAGCGGCCCATCACCCCGCCGACCGCCGCCGGGGTCTCCCAGCCACGCTCGGTGATCAGCCGGTTGATCGCCGCACCGAGTGGAAGCGGATCGCGGCCATCGGCGCGCGCGCCGGAGCGCAGGCCCCCTCTGCGCGCCTGCTTCTTCTGCTGGGCCGCGGCTCCCCGAGCGCGCGCCTGCTCCTTGGCGGCGCGCAGCGCCACCCGCGCGAGATCGACCCCCGAGGGCTCGGGCACCGGCGAGGGCCCGGGTGCCGCCGAGGACCCGGGCGTCGAGGGCCGCGCGGGCCGGTCCATCCCGTCCGTCATACGCGCCGCACCTCGCCCTCGGACACCGCGTAGCGCGTACCGGTCAGCACATGCGGGACGTCGTCCTCCACCGCCGCGGTCACCAGCACCTGCTCCCCGGGGGCGACCAGCTCGGCCAGCCGCTCCCGGCGCCGCTCGTCCAGCTCCGCGAAGACGTCGTCGAGCACCAGCACCGGCTCGCCCGCCTCGGTGCGCAGCAGATCGTAGGAGGCCAGCCGCAGGGCGAGGGCGTACGACCAGGACTCGCCATGGCTGGCGTAGCCCTTCGCCGGGAGCCGGCCCAGCTTGAGCACCAGGTCGTCGCGGTGCGGGCCCACCAGCGTGACCCCGCGCTCGATCTCCTGCTTGCGGGCCTCGGTGAGGGCGGCCATCAGCAGCTCGTACAGCTCCTCGCGGCTGCCCGCGTCGGCCAGCCCCTCACCGGCCGAGCCGCGGTACTCCAGCAGCACCGGGCCGCCGCCGGGGGCGAGCTGCTCGTACGCCTTGTCGGCCAGCGGCTGGAGCACGGAGATCAGATCGAGCCGCTGGGCGAGCAACTCGGCACCGGCCCGGGCCAGATGCTGGTCCCAGACGTCGAGGGTGGACAGCGCCGCGTCGCCGCCCCCGCCGCGCGAACCGTGGCGCCGGGCCAGGGCGGCGGTCTTCAGCAGGGTGTTGCGCTGCTTCAGCACCCGGTCGTAGTCGGAGCGGACCCCCGCCATCCGGGGTGCCCGCGCGGTGATCAGCTCGTCCAGGAACCGGCGGCGCTCGCCCGGATCGCCCTTGACCAGGGCCAGATCCTCGGGCGCGAACAGCACCGACCTAAGGATCCCCAGCACATCACGCGGCCTGACCTGCGACGATCGATTGATACGGGCGCGGTTGGCCTTGCCCGGGTTGAGCTCGAGCTCGATCAGCTGCTGCCGGTCCCCCTGGACGACCGCGGCCCGGACCACGGCCCGCTCCGCGCCCATGCGCACCAGCGGGGCGTCGGAGGAGACCCGGTGGCTGCCGAGGGTGGCGAGATAGCCGACGGCCTCGACGAGGTTGGTCTTGCCCTGGCCGTTGGGCCCGACGAAGGCCGTGACGCCCGGGTCGAGCGCCACCTCGGCCCGGACGTACGAGCGGAAGTCGGCGAGCGAGAGATGCGTGACGTGCATGGTGGGCTGCGCCGACCTCCCCCGGCAGTACTGCTTGATCCACCCCGGGGGGTGGTTACTTCTCGTTGCTCTCGACCGCGTGGCCACCGAACTGATTGCGCAGCGCGGCGACCATCTTCATCTGCGGCGAGTCCTCCTGGCGGGAGGCGAACCGGGCGAAGAGCGACGCGGTGATCGCGGGCAGCGGCACGGCGTTGTCGATCGCGGCCTCCACGGTCCAGCGGCCCTCTCCGGAGTCCTCCGCGTAGCCCCGCAACCTGCCCAGGTGCTCGTCCTCGTCCAGGGCGCGGACGGCCAGGTCCAGCAGCCAGGAGCGGATGACCGTGCCCTCCTGCCAGGAGCGGAAGACCTCGCGGACGTCGGTGACCGAGTCCACCTTCTCCAGCAGCTCCCAGCCCTCGGCGTACGCCTGCATCATCGCGTACTCGATGCCGTTGTGGACCATCTTGGCGAAGTGGCCCGCGCCGACCTTGCCGGCGTGGACGGCGCCGACCTCGCCCTCGGGCTTGAGCGCGTCGAAGATCGGCTGGACCTGGGCCACATGGTCGGCGGCGCCGCCGTACATCAGCGCGTAGCCGTTCTCCAGGCCCCAGACACCGCCGGAGACACCGCAGTCGACGAAGCCTATGCCCCTGGCGTTGAGCTGCTCGGCGTGCTTCTCGTCGTCGGTCCAGCGGGAGTTCCCGCCGTCCACGACGACATCGCCGGGCGACAGCAGCTCGGCCAGCTCATCGATGGTGATCTGGGTGGGGACGCCCGCCGGGACCATGACCCACACCACCCGCGGGCCCTTGAGCTTGTTGACGAGCTCATCGATGCTGTGAACATCGGCGACGTCCGGGTTGCGGTCGTATCCGATGACGGTGTGGCCTGCGCGGCGGATGCGCTCGCGCATGTTGCCGCCCATCTTGCCGAGGCCGATGAGACCGAGCTCCATCAGTGATCCTTTGTGCCGTAGTCCGTTGCGTTTCGCGGTGAATCCGAGCCTACGCCCGCGGGTAGCCGCACAGATGTGGGCTACACCTGCTCATTCGCTCGGCTTTCAGCCGCTCAGTCGGACCGGCATGATCAGGTACTTGTACGCCTCGTCCGCCTCGGCGTCCATGGCGGGCTTGCCACTCAGCAGGGCGGGCTTGGTCGAGGTGGTGAAGGACAGCTGGGCGACCGGCGAGTCGATCGCGCTGAGCCCGTCCAGCAGGAACGTCGGGTTGAAGGCGATCGAGATGTCGTCGCCGTCGAGCTGGGCGTCGACCCTTTCCACAGCCTGTGCGTCGTCGCTGGATCCGGCCTCCAGGATCAGCACGCCCTGCTCGAAGCTGAGCCGCACCGGGGTGTTGCGCTCGGCGACCAGGGCCACGCGCTTGACGGCCTCGACGAACGGGGAGGTCTCGATCACCGCGACCGAGTTGAACTCGGTGGGGAAGAGCGTGCGGTACTTCGGCAGGTCGCCCTCGAGCAGCCGGGTGGTCGTACGGCGCCCGGCGCCCTCGAAGCCGATCAGGCCCTCGCCGGCACCGGAGCCGGAGAGCGCGAGAGCGACGGTGTCACCGCTGGTCAGCGACTTGGCGGTGTCGAGGAGCGTCTTGGCGGGCACCAGCGCGACGGCGGAGATGTCGGGGGTCTCGGGCTTCCACAGGAACTCGCGGACCGCGAAGCGGTAGCGGTCGGTGGAGGCCAGCGTGACGGTGTCGCCCTCGATCTCGATCCGCACACCCGTGAGCACCGGCAGGGTGTCGTCACGGCCGGCGGCGATGGCGACCTGGGCCGCGGCGGAGGCGAAGACCTCACCGGGGACGGTGCCGGTCGCGGTCGGCATCTGCGGCAGCGCCGGGTACTCCTCCACAGGAAGGGTGTGGAGTGTGAATCGCGAGGAGCCGCAGACCACGGTCACCCGCACACCGTCGCTGGAGATCTCCACAGGGCGGTTGGGGAGGGCGCGGCAGATATCGGCGAGGAGGCGGCCGGAGACGAGGACGGTGCCGTCGTCCTCGATGTCGGCCTCCACCGAGACGCGGGCCGAGACCTCGTAGTCGAAGCCGGAGAGGCTGAGCGCGCCTTCCTCCGCCTTCATCAGGATCCCCGCGAGGACGGGCACCGGCGGTCGGGCCGGGAGGCTGCGGGCCGTCCAGGCCACTGCCTCCGCGAGTACATCGCGCTCCACCCGGATCTTCACCGTAAGCCGCCTCCTGCTGTTGCTGGCTCGCCCTGCTGGCCTTCGTCGTCGGCTGTGTCGCCGGAGACCAGTCTGACGCACGCCGCCGACACTCGGTGCGGCTCGGGGTCAAGTCGGTGCGCGGGGTGTCGGGCGGCTCAGCCCGAGGTTGTGCACAGGCCCCACTTCGAAGCGATTTCCTCGCTATCTCTATGTGGTCGTAGTAGTAGGCCCTGTGGAAACCGTGGAAAACTCGATCGGCCCTGGTCAGAGGCGATTTTTTGTCCACCGGGCCTGTGGGTGGAGCCGGTGGACAACCAGGGCTTTCTGTGGACACCGAAAAGTTCTGCACATGCGATGCACAGACATCGCCCGGTTCTCCCCAGCGCCGTCCCCAGTTTTACCCACCTTCCCCACAGCCCAACCCGCCTCTTCGGTGTGACGCCTTTCACTCGGGCTGGTGACCGTGGCCGTTTCGTTGCCGAACAGTGGACAGCGGTGTGGAGAAGCTGTGGGCAACGGGCCTTCGGCTGTGGGTTGCCGGTGGACAAGCTGATGCGCGGCCTGTGGGCATCTCGATCATCCACAGTCTGTGGACTCCCGTTAGCCACAATTCCACAACCGGCTGACCTCGGAGGATCCCCCTTCCACCGGATGCCCTGTGGACGCTATCGGGACAACTCCCATGTCCCCAGGGTGTGGACGGTGGATGAGCTGTGGATCTGTGGAGAACCGGGTCGGCCGGGCAGGTAATCGAACAGCTTCGTGGCGGTGAACGACGAGGGAGGGCGACGCAACGAGGGAGGACGACGAAGGGCGCCCCGGGGAATGTCCGTCCCGGAGCGCCCTTCAGCGGTTCGTAGTGGCCCAGAGGGCCCCTCTCAGCCGTTCTTGATGCGGTTGGTCAGCTCGGTCACCTGGTTGTAGATGGAGCGCCGCTCGGCCATCAGTGCCCTGATCTTGCGGTCGGCGTGCATCACCGTCGTATGGTCCCGGCCGCCGAACTGCGCGCCGATCTTGGGCAGCGAGAGATCGGTCAGCTCCCGGCAGAGGTACATCGCGATCTGCCGCGCGGTGACCAGCACCCTGCTGCGGGAGGCGCCGCACAGATCGTCGACCGTGTGCCCGAAGTAGTCGGCGGTCGCGGCCATGATCGCGGTGGCGGTGATCTCCGGGGCCGCGTCCTCGCCGCCGGGGATCAGGTCCTTCAGCACGATCTCGGTGAGTCCGAGGTCCACCGGCTGCCGGTTCAGGCTCGCGAAGGCCGTCACTCTGATCAGCGCGCCCTCCAGCTCACGGATGTTGCGGGAGATCCGCGAGGCGATGAACTCCAGCACCTCCGGCGGGGCGTTCAGCTGCTCCTGCACCGCCTTCTTGCGGAGGATCGCGATGCGCGTCTCCAGCTCCGGCGGCTGCACATCGGTGATCAGGCCCCACTCGAAGCGGTTGCGGAGCCGGTCCTCCAGGGTGACCAGCTGCTTGGGCGGCCGGTCGGAGGAGAGCACGATCTGTTTGTTGGCGTTGTGGAGCGTATTGAAGGTGTGGAAGAACTCCTCCTGCGTCGACTCCTTGCTCGCCAGGAACTGGATGTCGTCGACCAGCAGGATGTCCATGTCGCGGTAGCGCTTGCGGAACGCGTCCGCCTTGCCGTCGCGGATGGAGTTGATGAACTCGTTGGTGAACTCCTCCGAGCTCACATAGCGCACCCGGGTGCCGGGGTAGAGGCTGCGCGCGTAGTGCCCGATGGCGTGCAGCAGGTGGGTCTTGCCGAGCCCGGACTCGCCGTAGATGAACAGCGGGTTGTACGCCTTGGCCGGGGCCTCGGCGACGGCGACCGCCGCGGCGTGCGCGAAGCGGTTGGAGGCGCCGATGACGAAGGTGTCGAAGAGGTACTTGGGGTTCAGCCGCGCGGTCGGCTCACCGGGGCCGGACGCGGGCGCGGGCTGAGCGGCAAGCGGACCGGGGGCGCCGGTCTGCGAGGGCAGCACGGGCGGGCCGCCGCGGGCGCGCTCGAGCGGGTCGGGCAGATCGTGGCGCTGCTCGTACGGCGGGCGCTCGGGGCTCGCCCCGGGGCCGGGGATGCCACCGGGGCCGTGGCCGTGGCCCGGCCCGGAGCGCTCGGCACCCGGGCCGCGGTAGTCGCCGCGCGGCTGCTCGTACGGCTGCTGGTCATAGCCCGATTGCTGGTCGTAACCGGTCTGCTGGTCATAGCCGGGCTGCTGGTCGTAGCCGGAGGAGGCGCGCTGGGAGGCGTACGGGTCGCCCTCGGGGAAGCCGCCGAGCCGGGGCTGCTGCCAGCCGTAGTCGTCACGGCCCCGCGGCCAGGCGCCCGGTTCGGGGCGCGACTGCTGATACCCGGGGTACGCGGGGCGGGCCGAGGGAAGATCGTCCGGCGCCTGGCGGCCATAGCCGTCCCGGCCGTCGTAGCTCTCGTAGGACTCGCGCTGCTCGCGCTGGGGCTGCGGCGGAACGATCGGTTCGCCGGCGGACTCGTCCACGGTGATCGCGATCCGGATCGGGCGGCCGCACTCCCGGCTCAGCGTCTCGCTCACGACGGGGGCCAGCCGGCCCTCCAGTACGCCCTTGGCGAATTCATTGGGGACGGCGAGCAGCGCGGTGTCGGCGACCAGCGCGAGGGGCTGGCACCGCTTGATCCAGTGCTCGTCCTTGGCCTCGACGCCTTGTCCGCCCTGCCCGGAGCCCTCTCCCAGCAGCCGCTCGAGCACTCGTGGCCACACTGCGGCAAGATCGGCGGGTACGTCAGCCACAGGGCACGCTCTCTCACTCGCTGGGTGGGGGACGCCGACAGGTCCCACGAATGCGTGGTTCTCGGGACGGGCGTGAAGGAATCGGAGCCCAGCCACGGTAGTCAGGCCGGGGTACACGGTTCAAGTCGTTGTCCACAGGGTGTGTACAAATGTGCCATGCGATGTCGCCGGGCGTTCCCTTGCCCCTAGGCTGGGGGTGGATAGCGCGCTGTCAGGGTGTCGGCCACCGGTTTGACCGGATGGCGTAACCGCGCGTACCGTAACCAGGTCGAGTTGTCGATGGCTGCTGCCGCCTGCCTCCGATGGGCAAGGATTCACGGGCTGATGATCCGTGGTCGTGAAGCGGTGCACTCGGGCGTATTGCGAGCTACTCGTGGGCGCACGGTGACAGCCAAGCGATAGACCGCCACCATCGATTCATTTCTGGAGCCCCCGAGTGAGCAAGCGCACCTTCCAGCCGAACAACCGTCGTCGCGCGAAGACCCACGGCTTCCGGCTGCGGATGCGCACCCGTGCCGGCCGCGCGATCCTCGCGTCCCGCCGTGGCAAGGGTCGCGCCCGCCTGTCGGCCTGAGCAGCCTGACCCAAGGTCCATGACGTGCTGCCTACCGAACATCGGCTGAGGCGGCGCGAGGACTTCGCGGCCGCGGTACGCCGAGGACGCAGGGCCGGGCGCCCGCTCCTTGTCGTGCATCTTCGCACCGGCCTCACCAGCGGTGATACGGACCCGCACGCATCCGGGGAGAGTGCTCCTCCGGCGCGTGCGGGTTTCGTCGTAAGCAAGGCGATCGGCGGTGCCGTCGTCCGCAATCTGGTGAAGCGGAGACTGCGCCATCTGATGCGGGACCGCATCGACCGATTTCCCGCAGGTAGCCTTGTGGTCGTACGGGCGCTGCCCGGCGCGGGTGAGGCGGGTCACGACCAGCTGGCCCGCGATCTCGACACGGCAGTGCAGCGGCTACTGGGAGGGGTGCCGCGATGAAGTACCCGCTGCTGTGGTTGATCAAGCTGTACCAGTGGACCATCAGCCCGATGCTGGGACCGGTCTGCAAGTACTACCCGTCGTGCTCGCACTATGGCTATACGGCCATCAACCGGCACGGCGCGGTAAAAGGAACGGCGCTGACGGCCTGGCGCATCCTGCGCTGCAACCCATGGTCACTCGGTGGCGTCGACCACGTCCCGCCCCGGAAGCGTCCGGTGTGGCACCAGCGGCTGCGGAACCGCCTCGGCGGGCATCCGGCTGTGGAGCCTGCCGCACAGCCCGAGACCCAGCCCAAAGCCCAAGGAGCCTGATTCGTGGACACGATCCTCGGTCCTCTTTATGACGTAGTTTCCTGGATCATCGTCCAGTTCCACTCGTTCTACAGCTTGATCTTCGATCGGGACAGTGGCTGGGCGTGGGGTCTGTCCATCGTTTCGCTGGTGGTGCTGATCCGGATCTGCCTGATCCCGCTCTTCGTGAAGCAGATCAAGTCGACGCGGAACATGCAGGCGCTCCAGCCCAGGATGAAGGCGATCCAGGAGCGCTACAAGAGCGACAAGCAGCGCCAGTCCGAAGAGATGATGAAGCTCTACAAGGAGACGGGTACCAACCCGCTCTCGAGCTGTCTGCCGATCCTCGCGCAGTCGCCGTTCTTCATCTCGCTGTACCAGGTGCTCAACCACATCGCGAACAACAGGACGGTCGGTGTCATCGACCAGTCGCTGCTGGACAGCGCCCGTAACGCCCACATCTTCGGCGCTCCGCTGTCGGTGAAGTTCATGGACTCGGCCTCCAAGGTCGAATCCCTCGGCGCCTCGCTGACCGACGTCCGCATCGTGACGATCACCATGATCGTCCTGATGTCGGCCTCGCAGTTCTTCACCCAGCGCCAGCTGATGACCAAGAACGTCGACCTCACGGTGAAGACGCCGTTCATGCAGCAGCAGAAGATGCTGATGTACGTCTTCCCGATCATGTTCGCCGTCTTCGGCATCAACTTCCCCGTCGGTGTCCTCGTCTACTGGCTGACCACCAACGTCTGGACCATGGGCCAGCAGATGTTCGTCATCCGCCGGAACCCGACCCCGGGCAGTGTGGCCTTCAAGGCCCGCCAGGAGCGGCTGCGGGCCAGCGGCAAGCTGAAGGAGGAGCCGGCCGAGGTCGCCGCCAAGGAGGCGGCCGAGACGGCGCGTGCCAACCGTCAGCAGCCCAAGCGCCAGACCAAGGCGCAGCGCTCCACGACCGGCCACAGCAGGGCCAGCTCGCAGCCGGCCGCCTCGGCCTCCCTGGAGAAGTCCACCGAGGACAAGCCCGCCGAGAAGCAGGGTCCGGGGCAGAAGAAGGGCGCGCAGGGCGGTAAGCCGGCCGGCGGCGGCTCGGCCTCCGGCTCCTCCCGTGGCTCGAAGTCCGGCCAGCGCAAGGGCCAGCAGCGCCCCAAGCACCCGTCCAAGAAGTAACGAAGGAGTCCATCCGTGACGGAAGGCACCACCCCGGCAGCCGAGGGTGTCGACACCCTGACCCGCCTTGAGCAGGAAGGGGAGATCGCGGCCGACTACCTCGAGGGGCTGCTGGACATCGCGGACCTCGACGGCGACATCGACATGGACGTCGAGGCCGATCGCGCAGCGGTGTCGATCATCAGCGACTCGACCAGCCGTGATCTACAGAAGCTGGTCGGCCGCGATGGAGAGGTGCTGGAGGCCCTTCAGGAGCTGACCCGCCTCGCGGTGCACCGGGAGACCGGCGACCGCAGTCGGCTGATGCTCGACATCGCCGGATACCGGGCCCGTAAGCGTGCCGAGCTCACCGAGCTGGGTACCAAGGCGGCCGAGGAGGCGAAGGGCACCGGTCAGCCGGTGAAGCTCAAGGCGATGACGCCCTTCGAGCGGAAGGTGGTGCACGACGCGGTGGCCGCCGCCGGACTGCGCAGTGAGTCCGAGGGCGAGGAGCCCCAGCGCTGCGTGGTCGTGCTTCCGGTCTGAAGCGGTTCCGCCTCGTGATCCACACGGCCCCGTCTGCACGCAGACGGGGCCGAATCTTGTCAGCCTTACATCATCGTTCAGCAGAGTGTTCGGTACGGAAGGACGGTCCCCGTGACGGAAGCAGCGGAGCTCCCCCCGGCGCCCCCCGAGGCAAGGGACGTATTCGGCGACCGTTTCCCGGAGGCCGTCCGCTATGGCGAGCTGCTGGCCGATGTGGGGGTGACCCGCGGGCTGATCGGCCCGCGTGAGGTGCCGCGGCTGTGGGAGCGGCATCTGCTGAACTGCGCCGTGCTCTCCGAAGTGGTGCCCGAGGACGTCACCGTCTGCGATGTGGGCTCGGGCGCCGGGCTCCCCGGTATCCCGCTCGCACTGACCCGTCCCGATCTCCGGATCACGCTGCTGGAGCCCCTGCTGCGCCGGACCAACTTTCTGCGGGAAGTGGTGGAGCTGCTGGGGCTGGAGCATGTGACGGTGGTGCGTGGCCGCGCCGAGGAGGTCCTCGGCAAGCTGACCCCGATGCATGTGGTGACGGCTCGGGCGGTGGCCCCGCTGGACCGGCTGGCCGGCTGGGGGGTTCCGCTGCTGCGCCCGTACGGTGAGATGCTGCTGCTGAAGGGCGACACCGCCGAGGAGGAGCTGAAGCAGGCCCGGGCCGCACTGGGCAAACTGGGCGTGGTGGGAACCTCGGTGCTGCATGTCGGTGAGGGAGTGGTGGACCCGCCGTCCACGGTGGTGCGGGTCGAGGTCGGGGAGAGCCCCGGGGGTGTGCGCTTCGCGGCGAAGCGTGCCAAGGCGGCTCGCCGGTCACCGCGGCGTCGGCCCTGAATCAGGAACATTGCTCCATACAAGCTGGCAAAACTACACATACCGGAGTGTCGCGACCCATTGACGAGGCCTCCCGTGCATCGTGTTTCACGTGAAACGTCGCTCCCTGCTGCATGGAATCATCAGTCGCGGTCGTGCGGCGGCCTTGCCCCGCGACCGCCGACCCCGTATCAACGTGGATTCATCCACAGGAGAACGGGCCTCGCTGGTTCACGACCCCAAAAGCATGGCAGGCTCTGCTTATTGCGAGCCTGATGTCGAGGAGAGTGAATCCTTGCGGTCCGACGCCAACATCGCGGGGCCGATGACCGATCCGGTCCCCGGCCCCCGTACCGAATCGCCGGGGGAGGATGTTTCACGTGAAACGCCGCCTCCGATGGACGACACCCCTATCGGCCGCGCCGCTCAGTTGGCGGTCGAAGCCCTGGGCCGCGCCGGTGAGGGGTTGCCCCGGCCGGAGCAGACCCGGGTGATGGTGGTCGCCAACCAGAAGGGCGGGGTCGGGAAGACCACGACCACGGTCAATCTGGCCGCCTCGCTCGCCCTGCACGGTGGTCGCGTGCTGGTTATCGATCTCGACCCACAGGGCAATGCCTCGACGGCGCTGGGGATCGACCACCATGCCGAGGTGCCATCGATCTATGACGTGTTGGTCGACAGCAAGCCGTTGTCCGATGTGGTGCAGCCGGTCCCGGATGTGGAGGGACTCTTCTGTGCTCCGGCCACGATCGATCTCGCCGGCGCCGAGATCGAGTTGGTCTCCCTGGTGGCCAGGGAGAGCCGGCTTGAGCGGGCCATCGAGGCGTATGAGCAGCCGCTGGACTACATCCTCATCGACTGCCCGCCCTCGCTGGGTCTGCTGACGGTCAATGCGCTGGTGGCCGGGGCGGAAGTGCTGATCCCGATCCAGTGCGAGTATTACGCGCTGGAGGGGCTGGGGCAGCTGCTGCGGAATGTGGATCTGGTGCGGGGGCATCTCAACCCCAAGCTCCATGTCTCGACGATCCTTCTCACCATGTACGACGGTCGCACCCGGCTGGCCTCCCAGGTCGCCGACGAGGTGCGGAGCCACTTCGGCGGCGAGGTGCTCCGGACGAGCATTCCCCGATCGGTGCGCATCTCCGAGGCCCCCAGTTATGGGCAGACCGTCCTCACCTATGACCCGGGGTCGAGTGGGGCGCTCTCCTATCTGGAGGCGGCCCGCGAGATCGCCCTCAGAGGTGTCGGCGTGCACTACGAGGCCCAGCACGCCCATGCCTTGCCCGAGCTCAGCCAGCACGACCAGCACAGCAGCATGCAGGAGGGGATTCAGTGAGTGAGCGACGCAGAGGACTGGGCCGTGGGCTCGGTGCCCTGATCCCTCCCGCGCCGAAGGGGGCGGACAACGCCGCGTCCTCGGCGGGGGCGGGAACGGGAACGGTCACGACGACCGGGGCCACCACCTCACCGACCGCGGTCCCGGTGCTCACCCAGGAGCGCGGAGTGGCGGCGGCCAAGGTGGCCGGACTGGCCACCCAGACGGTTCCACAGGAAACCGAGCCCGCGCCGCGGGAGCAGGAGCCCGAGGCCGCCGCCCCGGAGGAGATGCCGGAGGAGGTGGCCGGGGCTCACTTCGCCGAGCTGCCGCTGGACTTCATCACCCCCAACCCGCGGCAGCCCCGTGAGGTCTTCGACGAGGACGCGCTGGCCGAACTGGTCACCTCGATCCAGGAGGTCGGTCTCCTCCAGCCCGTCGTCGTACGGCAGTTGGCGCCGGAGCGCTATGAGCTCATCATGGGCGAGCGGCGCTGGCGGGCCTGTCGTGAGGCCGGGCTGGAGAAGATCCCCGCGATCGTCCGGGCCACGGATGACGAGAAGCTCCTCCTGGACGCGCTGCTGGAGAACCTCCACCGGGCCCAGCTGAACCCGCTGGAAGAGGCGGCGGCGTACGACCAGCTGCTGAAGGACTTCAACTGCACGCATGACGAGCTGGCCGACCGCATCGGGCGCTCGCGCCCGCAGGTCTCCAATACGCTGCGGCTGCTGAAGCTCTCCCCGTCCGTCCAGCGCAGGGTCGCGGCCGGGGTTCTCTCCGCGGGCCATGCGCGGGCGCTGCTCTCCGTGGACGACCCGGAGGAGCAGGACCGGCTGGCCCATCGCATCGTCGCCGAGGGGCTCTCGGTGCGTGCGGTGGAGGAGATCGTCACGCTGATGGGATCGCGCTCGGGCGGCACGACCAAGCCCAAGAGCCCGAGGGCGGGTGCGAGGGTGTCCCCCGCGCTCACGGATCTGGCCTCACGTCTCTCCGATCGGTTCGAGACGCGGGTGAAGGTCGACCTCGGTCAGAAGAAGGGGAAGATCGTCGTCGAGTTCGCCTCAATAGAGGATCTCGAGCGGATCCTCGGCTCGCTGGCCCCCGGTGAGGGGCCGGTGCTGGAGCAGCCGCTCTCATCCGAGGGCGGAGCGGAGGACGAGGACGAGTGAGGCGCTGTCCGTGCGGTTCAGGCCGCACGGAAGGGCAGCGCGGGGCGGGTCGCGTTCCGACATGGTCGGAACGCGACCCGCTGTTTGCCCAAGGGCGGTATCGGTGCAATCTCGGCACGGATACGATGCGATCAGGTAGGGCGGATCCATGTGGAGGCGCCGCATGTGGAGGGCAGGGCCATGCGATCGGTGAGCCGCACCGGACTGTTGGCCACAGGATTGGGCCTGGGAGCTGTCGGCGGTTTCGTCGGCAGTCTGCTCAGGGAGCGTAGTGCGCTGTCAGCCGCCCGTGGCGCGGCTGGCCACGGAAGTGAAGGACTGGCTTCATGGGGCGTCGGCTCGTACCGCTCACGCTGGACAACCTCCCGGACATCCCCAAGCGCTGCCGCGCCTGTGTCTTCTGGGAGCTCGATCCGGTCAGCGGCGAAGCAGCCGTAAGGGCCGGTCGGCCGGAGCTGGAGAAAGAGGCATGGATCTCCGCCGTGCTGCTGGAGTGGGGATCCTGCGGCCGAGTGGTCTATGTCGATGAGGTCCCGGTGGGCTTTGTGCTGTACGCGCCTCCGGCGTATGTGCCGCGCTCCACGGCCTTCCCGACCAGTCCGGTCGCGGCCGATGCCGTCCAGCTGATGACGGCGTGGCTGATGCCCGGATACCAGGGGCAGGGGCTGGGCCGGGTGATGGTGCAGACCGTTGCCAAGGATCTGATCCGCCGGGGGTTCAAGGCGGTGGAGGCGTTCGGGGACGCCACCTGGAAGGAACCGGCGTGTGTGCTGCCCGCCGATCATTTGCTGGCCGTGGGCTTCAAGACCGTACGGCCGCATCCGCGCTACCCCCGGCTGAGGCTGGAGCTGAGGACGACGATCTCCTGGAAGGAGGATGTCGAGCTGGCGCTGGACCGGCTGCTCGGCGCCGTCCAGAAGGAGCCCGCGCTTCGGCCGCTGTAGCGGTTCCACGTGAAACACGAAGGGGCTGCCCTGATGGGCAGCCCCTTCGTGTATGAGGGCGACGCGCGGCGTCCTCAGCCGATGAAGTCGGCCAGGTCGCGCTCGATGGCAGCCTTGGGCTTGGCGCCGACGATGGTCTTGGCCACCTCGCCGCCCTGGTAGACATTGAGCGTCGGGATGGACATCACGCCGTACTTGGCGGCCGTCGCCGGGTTCTCGTCGATGTTGAGCTTGGCGATGACGATCTTGTCGGGGTGCTCGGCCGCGATGGCCTCCAGGGAGGGGGCGATCTGGCGGCACGGACCGCACCAGGCGGCCCAGAAGTCGACGAGTACCGGCTTGTCGCTCTTGAGGACCTTCTCCTCGAAGTCGGCGTCCGTCACGGTGACCGTGGCACCGGCCATGGCAATCTCCTTAGTGAGTTGGTGCAGAGGTGGGAAGCGAAGTCAGACGGTGGCGTCGCCCTGGCCCAGCGAGGCGAGGTACCGCTCGGCGTCCAGTGCCGCCGAGCAACCGGTGCCGGCCGCGGTGATCGCCTGACGGTAGGTGTGGTCCACGACATCGCCGGCGGCGAAGACACCGGGCAGGTTGGTCCGGGTGGTGGGTGCGTCCACCTTCAGGTACCCGTCGTCGTCCAGGCCCAGCTGGCCCTTGAACAGCTCGGTGCGCGGGTCGTGGCCGATCGCGATGAACAGTCCGGTGACCGGCAGCTCGGAGGCCTCATCCTTCTTGACGTCGCGGATCGTGAGACCGGAGAGCTTGCCGTCGCCGTGGATCTCCTCGACCACGCTGTCCCAGATGAACGAGATCTTCGGGTCGGCGAAGGCCCGCTCCTGCATCGCCTTGCTGGCGCGCAGGGTGTCCCGGCGGTGGACCACCGTGACCGACTTGGCGAACCGCGACAGGAAGGTCGCCTCCTCCAGGGCCGTGTCACCGCCGCCGATGACGGCGATGTCCTGGTCCTTGAAGAAGAACCCGTCACAGGTGGCACACCAGGAGACACCGCGGCCGGAGAGCTCGTCCTCACGCGGCAGCCCCAGCTTGCGGTGCTGAGAGCCGGTGCTCACGATGACGGTCTTGGCCCGGTGGACCGTACCGGTGGAGTCGGTGACGGTCTTGATCGGCTCACTGAGGTCGACCGCGGTGACATCGTCCGGAACGAGCTCGGCGCCAAAACGCTCGGCCTGGGCCCGCATGTTGTCCATCAGGTCGGGGCCCATGATCCCGTCCCGGAAGCCCGGGAAGTTCTCCACATCGGTGGTGTTCATCAGGGCGCCACCCGCGGTCACGGAGCCTTCGAAGACCAGCGGCTTCAAGGAAGCGCGGGCGGTGTAGAGCGCGGCCGTATAGCCCGCGGGCCCGGAACCGATGATGATCACGTTGCGGACGTCGCTCACGGATGTCTTCCTTGTCTCTGCCGACTGCCGGACTGCTGACTGGGCGGGCGGCTCCGGGTCCCCCCGGAATTCCGCTGCCACCCCACCCAACGGATCCTACGGGTCAGGCATTCCCGAGCGCTGTCAGACAGGGCCCCCGGTGTGCGGTGTGCCTCAATACCGTGGGTAGGTCCGGGTCACCAGGAGCTCCCCGGGAGTCGTCGGGGACGCGGAGACGCAGGACGCGTCGATCACAAAGGCATCGACGCGCGAGCTGTCGGAGGGGTGCGGGAGGACGACGATATAGGCGCTCTGACCGTCGTAGGTGTCCTGCTGCGCCGCGAGGGCCGGCTCCTTGCGGCCGGTACCGCTCTGTACGCAGGAGGGCACCTGAGGGTCGTCGTCGGCGCGCAGTGGCACATCGGGTGAGTTGCCCTGCCCGGTGACGCCGTTCGACGCGGTGGACTTCCGGTCGGCGAGCAGTTCGTGCACACGGTCCTTGAGCGTGCCCGAGGAGAGGGTGGACTTCGCGGTGGAGCTCTGGCTGGCGTGCGCCTGCGGGTCGCTGTCGCTGTGATCGCCGGAGGAGCCGCTCTGGAGGAAGAAGGAGCCGATCCCGATCACCGCGGCGGCGCATGCGCCGCCGAGGACGGCCTTGCGCCAGCGGCGGGCGCGGCCGGGGCGGGTGCTGGGCCCGGTGGATCCTCGTCCGGGCCCGGTGGCCCCACGCGGGCGCCCGGCGGGCCGGTCCGCCGCGATGGACGGCTTGGCCGTGGGCTCCACGGTGTCGGCGTCGGGGTCGCTCGAGACGGCATCGGCCGTTTCACGTGAAACAGGCGCGGGCGCGTCGTCCGGATCCGGAGTTTCACGTGAAACATCGCCCACGCGCTCGGGGGCGGTCGCGTCGAGAAGCGCTTCGGCGGCCAGCGCCGCGTCGATACGGCCCGCGATATCGGCGGGCATCCGTACCGGTCCCGGGAGCGTTCCGAGTAGGGAGCGGATCTCGTCCAGGGACTCCCATACGTCCGTACACAGCGCGCAGCTCGCGAGGTGAGTGCGCACATCGACGGCGCGGGACGGAGAGAGCAGACCCTCGGTGAGTGCGGAGATCTCCGCGACTTCAGGGTGCTCTTCCGTGTCCGTCGAGGATGTCACGCTCGCCCACCTCCGCCCTTCACGGCATCTGTGTCGTTCGGTCCTGCCGTCGGTGGGACGGACGTCCCCTGCGTCCGGTTCCTTCCCATGCCCGAGGGTGAGCTACCCCTCCCACTGGGGTGGAGATGTGAGAGGAGTGGCAGCAGTCGTGCGCGGCCCCGGGCGCAGCGGCTCTTCACGGTGCCGGTGGGAACGTCCAGGACCTTCGCCGCCTCCGCGACGGGGTAGCCCTGCATATCGACCAGCACCAGAGCCGCGCGCTGCTCGGGAGGGAGGGTGCGCAGCGCCTGGAGCAGTTCGCGGTGGAGATCACCGCGCTCGGCGGGGGCGGCGGCCGACTCATGGGGTTCCAGGAGTTGCTCGAGCCGCTCGGTGTCGTCGACGGGGGAGGTGCGACGGGAGGCGGCCTTGCGGGCCCGATCCAGACAGGCGTTGACCGTGATGCGGTGCAGCCACGTGGTCACGGCGGACTGGCCCCGGAACGTGTGGGCGGCGCGATAGGCGGAGACGAGCGCGTCCTGGACCGCGTCGGCCGCTTCCTCACGGTCGCCGAGGGTGCGCAGCGCCACCGCCCAGAGTCTGTCGCGGTGGCGCCGCACTATCTCGCTGAAGGCGTCCGGGTCGCCGTCGACGTGCCGGGCGAGGAGCTCGCCGTCGCTCGCTCCGCCGATGGTGGCGTCGTCCAACGTTGAGCCCCCTGCCCGATCAGCCGGCTCAGCCGGTGAACTTCACTTCGGTGATGGCCTGCTTGTAGCCGGGGTCGCTGTACGTGTCACCGGGCGCTTGGGGCATCGCGGTCATCCACAGGACGACATACCGGGCCGATTCCGGGCGGTTCACGGTGAGCTTGGCCGTGGTGCCCGAGGTCGTGGTTGTTGCGAGCTTCCTCATGGAACTCAACGGTGCGGAGGAGGAAAGCGAGTCCGCCGCGTACAGCGACACCGTGGTGTGATCGCCCCCATACTTCAGCCCGAGGGTGGCCGTCTTGGGCTTGTGTCCCGCACCAAGGTCGTACACCAAGCCCACACCCTTCTTGAAGGCCGGGTTGAGATCGGGGCCTTCGTCGTAGCTCTTGCTGCGCCACACCGTGTCTGGGTCGTCGTCGTAGGTCAAGGGCACCTGATTGGTGTGCTGGGGATTCCCGTCGGGGTAGTATTCCGCGGCGCCCTGGATCTTCATCGGTTTGCTGCCAACCTTTGCGCCCTTGCCGTCGTCCTTCTCACTGGTGGACTTGCCCGGGCTGGACTTGTTCTCCTCCTTCAGGAGGGTGTCCGCGAGCTGCCAGCTGCCGAGGCCGAGAGCGGCGATCAGAAGGGCGGAGACGGTCCACTTGAGGGCCTTGCCCGTGCGGCTCTGGAGCGGCGGCGGGGGCGGCACGGAAGCGGCCGGAGGGGCCGGGTGCGTGGTGCGGCCGCGGTGCGGCTGCTGGCCGTACACACCCTGTTGGTACGTCGTGCGCGGGTACGCCGGGGAAGGGGTGAAGGCGGGCTCCGGCGGCCGGATGCGCGGCATCGCCGCGACGGCCTTGGCCAGCTCCTCGGGGGTGGTGCAGGGCTGGTCCTGACGGGAGGCGGTGGCTCCGTCGTTGACCAGCGCGCGCATCGCGAGCTCGGACAGACCGCGGTGCACTCCGGCACGGACCTGATCGGGGGCGATCAGGCCCACGCCCTTGGGCAGCCCGGAGAGGCCGTAGGCGTCGGCCTCGTACGGCCAACGCTGGGTGAGCGCCGCGTACAGCAGCGCGCCGATCGCCTCGGTGTCGGTGCGCTGGGGGTGGTCGACGCTGATACCACGCAGGGCGGCCATGACGGCCAGTCCGCGGATGCGGTACTGACCGGACTCGGTGCGCAGTACGGAGCCGGGGTTCAGCCGCAGATGGGCCAGGCCCTCGCGGTGGGCGGCGGCCATGGCCTGGGAGACCTGGCTGACCAGTTGGTACGCGTCGTGCGGCTCGAGCGGCCCGGCGGCCAGCACGGCGGTGAGCTCGGTGGCGTCGGGAAGCCACTCATGGACGACATAGACGAGATCGTTCTCCTCGACGGCGTCGAGGACCTGGACGAAGCGGGGATCGCCCAGCAGGGCCGCCGAACGGGCCGCGGCGAGCACCGACCTGGCGCGCGGATGGTCCGCGGGCACGACATGCACCCCGACGGCACGCCGCAGTTTCTCGTCCACGGCACGCCAACTGCTGAATCCGTCCAGACGGGTGACGCACTCCTCCAGACGGTAGCGTCTGGCCAGCTTGTGACCGCTGTGCAGTTCTAGGGGGTTCGCTTCGGCCGCGGTGCCCGTATCGTCGGTGACCGCGGCCTCTGTCCCCTTGCCGACCTTCTGTTTCGTCCCCGCCCCGTCGGCCGTGGCCTTACCCGCCTCGGCGGTCAGCGGCTCCTCTCCACCGCTGTCGGCCACGTCGACGGCAGCCGTGCTCCGTTCCGCCACCGTCGTTCCTGCCTCCCCATCCGTTGCGCCTACTCCGAGCCAAGACAATTGTGCCCACAGTCCGCCGCTATGCACGACACACGGTGGCGGACGATGGTTGTGCTCAATGATCAGCGTCCGAGTCGTCCGCGCACCATACCGACCATGGCCGTCAGCTCATCAACGCGCATCCGTTTCGCAGCAATGTAGAAGACCGCGATAAGAACGAGACCGCCGCCCAGCAAAGCCGCTACGGAGCCGACGACGCCCATTCCGAGGGTCTGCATGATGGTGTAGGCCGAGCCGCCGCCCAGGAGGGCGGCGGGGATGCTGGCGCCGACGAGGCGGGTGTAGGTGCGCACGACGCGGGGGCCGTCCAGATCGCCGCCCAGCCGGTTGCGCAGCCGCTTCCAGGCCACGCCCACGCCGATGGCGTAGGCCAGACCGTAGGCGGCCGCCATACCGGCGACGGCCCAGCGGGCGGGGAGCAGAAAATAGGCGAGCGCGGACCCAGCCGCGTTGACCGCTGCGACGATGACGGTGTTGTAGAAGGGGGTGCGTGTGTCCTCGTAGGCGTAGAAGCCGCGGAGGACGACGTATTGCACGGAGAACGGAATGAGCCCGAGGCCGAACGCCATGAGGATGTAGCCCATGGCTTGGGCCGTCTCGGTGCCCGAGGTTCCGAACAACAGAGTGCAGAGGGGGATACCGAGCGCGATGAAACCGAAGGCGAGGGGGACGATGGCGACGGCGGAGGTGCGCAGGCCCTGTGAGATGTCGTCGCGGACCGCTCCGGGGTCGCCATCGTGGGCCGCCCGGGAGAGCCTGGGCAGCAGAGCCGCCATCACCGAGACGGTGATGATGGCCTGGGGCATGTTCCAGATCAGCTGAGCGCTCGTGTAGCCGACGTAACTCGCTCCTGGGTATCCCCCATTGTCGGCTTCCGTGCCAGCCGCGGTGGCTAGCTGGGTCACCACGATGTTGCCCGCCTGGTTGGCAAGCACGAACAGCACGGTCCACTTGGCCAGCTTGGCGGCCTTGCCGAGGCCGTGGCCGCGCCAGTCGAAGCGCGGCCGGAATCGGAAACCAGCTGCTCGGAGGTAGGGGAACATCGACAGGGCCTGGACGGCGAGGCCGAGGAGCGTGCCGATGCCCAGCAGCCGGATTCCCTCCGGCGTGATGGTCGTGACACCCATGTTGGAGTTGCTGGAGGTGCCGAACACCCAGATGAAGAGGCCGAAAGTGGCGATGACGACAATGTTGTTGAGGACCGGGGTCCACATCATCGCCCCGAACTTGCCCCGGGCGTTGAGGATCTGGCCGACCACGACGTGCACACCCATGAAGAAGATGGTGGGCAGGCAGTAGCGGGCGAAGGTGACCGCCACCTCGTTGGAGGGGGGATCGCTGGCGATGTCCGCGGAGAGCATCCGGATCAGCGACGGGGCCGCGAACACCGAAACCGCGACGAGGCTGCCGAGCGCGACCATTGTCAGCGTGAGCAGACGATTGGCGTAGGCGACTCCGCCGTCCTCGTCCTCCTTCATCGCACGCACGAGCTGCGGGACGAAGACCGAGTTCAGGCCGCCGCCGACCGTGAGGAAGTAGATCATCGCGGGTAGCTGATAGGCGACCTGGTAAGCCTGGCCGAGGCTAGCGGCGCCGAGCCCCGCGACGATCACCATCTGCCGGAGGAAGCCGGTCAGGCGGGAGACCAAGGTGCCCGCGGCCATCAGCGCGCTTGACTGGAGCAGACCCGCCGCCCGGCCCCCTGAGGGCTTCTTCGGCTCTGGCTCGGTCGTGGGGGCGGTCACCACCGGGGCGGCCACCGTGGGGGCGGCGGCCGTCGCGCCGGGGGACTCGGATCTGGGGGGCCCGGGGTACGGCGCCTGCCCCTGAGCGGGCGCCTGGCCCTGCGGGTAGTTCCCCGGGCCCTGTGGGTAGCCCTGGCCCTCGCCGGGCCGGGGCTCATAGGACTGCTGATCGCGGTAGAGGTGCGCGAAGGCGTCCCGCTGCGGCTGCTCCCCCGCCCCATAGGCGTCGCCCGTCCCCGGATAGCCCTGGCCCGCCTGATCGGCCGTGTACGGCTGCTGTGCGGCTCCCTGGTGGCCGGCGGCGGCCTCGGGGGACCAGGCGCGCGGGTCGGGGCCCTGCGGCGTGGGGGGCTGCTGGTAGTACTGCTGCTGGTAGCCGTCCTGCCGCGGGGCCTGGGACGAGCGCCGGTCGTACAGGGGGTCCGTCAGCGGGTCGTGGTGGGCGTACCGATCCTGCGTCGGATACGGGTAGGGCGTGAAGCTGCCCGTCGCGTACGCGTCGTCCAGGTAGGGGTCCGGCGCGTAGTACTGCTGGCCGTACGACTGGCGGGGATCGGCCGGGGGCGCCTGCTGGGCGTCGCCCAGATACGGGTCCCGCTGGTGCGGTTCCTGTCCGTAAGGGTCGTGGGGGCCGTGAGGGGACGGCTGTGGCGGCGGTGGCACTCGGCCATCACCGTCATACGGCGCGTTCATCGCTACCCCACCTCATCGTCCACTGCGGCCCACCGGCTCCGGCATTGCTCAATGGTCCACTTTCTCACCCGAGCCGGACGGGCCAGCGCTTTGCGATCCGGTGTCCGACGCCGGGTCACTCGGCTGCTCGGGCACGAGGGCGTGTGCGGGGTCACACCGGTCGGTCTCCGGGGCCTCGCTGTTGTCCTCACCATCCTGCCCGTGCGCCTCCTCGGCGTCTTCCCCGTCCCCGCCGTCCTCACCGCTCCTGGCGGCCGCGCGCTTGCGCTGGACATAGATCCGGACACCGGCGAGGACCAGCAGCAGCACACCGCCGGCGATCACCAGAATCACGGTCGACGTGATTTCGGTGACATTCACCTCGAACTGCATCTCATCGCCGTACGGCTGGCCGTCCGGGGTGTAGAGCCGCGCCGAGACCCACACCGGGCCGTTCGCGTTGGCCGTGGTCCCGAACTTCACGGACTGGCTGTGGCCGCCCTCCACATTGACCAGCTGGGGGTCGCTGACCGCCAGCCGGTTGCCCTGCTGGGAGCGCAGGACGAGTCGCAGCTCCACGCTCTGCACCAGGTTGTTCTGGATGGTCACCGGAACGGTCGCGCTGCGCCCGGAGAGGGTCATGTTCGACTTCGGGACCAGGCGCACCTTATTGGTGAGCCCGGAGAGATAGGTCTGCACATCGTGCCGGAAACCGCTCGCGTTCTGCGCCTCGCTGCGCCACGAGGTCGACATCTCGCGCCTGATCGCGTTCCCGAAGGGGGTGACCACCCGGTATTTGGCGGTGAGAATCGGCTCGAAATTGTCCAGGGTCTTCTGGGTCTTCTGGATCCGCTCGAACGCCTCGGTGGGCAGCTCCCGCGCGCGCAGCGACCGGGGGTACGAGCGGGTGCTCGGCACCCGCTGGGTGGCGCTCGGGTCGGGCTTGGCCTTCGCGGCCTGCCCCAGGCTCAGCGGCTGCGTCCACTGCCCGGAGAGGCCCTCCAGGGCCGCCGCCATCGCCTGCGCCTGGCTGGTGGTGGGCGTCCGCTGGGGGGCGACCACGATGCTGCGCTGCCTGTCCGGCGCCTGGAGGTTGATCATCTGGCTTTGGGCCAGGAAGCGCTGGATGGCGAGGGTGGAGTTCTCCGCCTTGGACATGTCGCCGGTGAAGGCCGTCGACAGCCGCGCGTCGGCGACCACCGCCGTATTGCCGCCGCCGATCTGGCGGGCCGCGGTCGGGGTGTAGGAGAGCCCGCCGGTCTCGCGCAGGCTGTCGCTGCGGGCGATCACGTTGTGGGCGCCCGCGGAGGTGGCGACGTCCACGATCGAGGAGTCGACCGCGCCCTCGACGGGCCAGGCGAAGTCCGTGCGCGGCCGCGTCCCGAGGATGGTCTCCACGGTCGTCGAGGCGAGCTCGGTGGAGCCCTGGAGGTGGCTGAGGGCGCCGGTGACGTTCTTACCGCGGTGGGCGAGCGAGGCGAGGTCGGGGTCGGCGAACGGCAGCGCGACCACCTGCTTGCCCTCCACGGCCTTCTGGAGGGCGTCCAGCCACTGCTTGGCGACGGTCTGGCCGCGGCCCGCCCTGGTCCCGTTGCCCGAGGGGTTCTGGACCTCGTACTTCTTGGTCATCGCGTCGACCGTGGCGAGCAGGTCGGGGTCGATGACCCAGGTGATGGGGAGGTTCTTCCCCAGGGCGACCATCTGCTGGAGCCGGCCGCCCGGGGCCAGCTCCTTGGCCAGGCGGTCGTCCCGGAAGATCGGGGTGCGGTCCTCGTCGTTGTCCGTGCGGGCGGTCACATGGGTGGCGGAGATCAGCGGCCACAGATAGGTGAGCTGGGACTTCTTCTGGGACGGGCCCGACTGCCAGGGCAGGAAGGTCCGCTCGATGCCCAGCACCTGTGGCCAGGGCTGGTGGGAGGTGCCACCGGTGAGCGATACGCCGAGCTGATAGACGCCGTTCTCCCCCAGGTGCAGCTGATCCACCGGTATGGAGAGGGAGAAGTCACGGCTGGTGCCGGCCGCCAGCTTGCCGATCTTCTTGGCGTATTTGCCGTCGATCTCGGTGCCGTCGAGCCCCTCCGTATAGCCGGTGCGGTTTGCCGTGGTGTCGATCGCGCTGCGGCCGCTCATGGTCGGGCCGACACGGAGGCCCACCCGGGCCCCCGAGACGGTGCTCTTGGTGTCGTTGGTGACGGTGCCGCTGACGGTGAGGGTGTCGCTCTTCTTCGGCGCGGTGGGGGTCAGTGAGGTGATGGAGACATCCACCGATCGCGAGCCCGTGGCCTTGCTCTCGGCGTGGGCGGCGGGTGCCGCCGGAATCTGTACCAGGCCCGCGAGCATCGGCGCCGCGGCCAGCAGGGCCGCCGTGCGCCGCAACCATCGCCGGGCGCGAGCGGAAGTTGTCCCCCGGAGGTCTGCCGCATCGGCCACGCGCTCGCCCGTCCCTTGTCGTCAGTAGGTCGTCAGTGGTCGTCGCAATGTGCGTCCACGAATGGTAACGATGCCCGCTGTGACGAAGTGCTGTGGACGGCTCCACAAGATCGTTACGCAGTGGTGGCCCCATCGGGGGTGGACTCTCGGGGGCGCACGGCCACGTACCCTGTTCTGTTGTGCCGAACGCCAACAATGACAGCCGATCCCCGCAGTCCACCAACGAGCTCAGCCAGGTGCAGCGCCGCGCCGTGGGCGAACTCCTGCGGGTCTCTCCCGTTGCCGACGATCTTGCCCGTCGCTTCCAGCAGGCAGGTTTCCGCCTGGCCCTGGTCGGCGGCTCGGTACGGGACGCGCTGCTCGGCCGGCTCGGTAACGATCTGGATTTCACGACGGACGCGCGGCCGGATGAGGTACTGAAGATCGTACGGCCCTGGGCGGACGCGGTCTGGGACGTCGGCATCGCCTTCGGTACGGTCGGCTGCCGAAAGGGCATGTCGCCGGGAAGCGGGTCGGATCAGAGCTTCCAGATCGAAATCACGACTTACCGGTCAGAAGCCTATGACCGGACATCTCGGAAGCCCGAGGTGTCCTACGGCGACTCCATCGAGGAGGACCTGGTCCGTCGGGACTTCACGGTCAACGCGATGGCGGTGGCGCTTCCGCAGAAGGAGTTCATCGACCCGCACCACGGTCTGGAGGATCTCGCGGCCCGGGTGCTGCGCACTCCGGGGACGCCCGAGGAGTCCTTCTCCGACGATCCGCTGCGGATGATGCGTGCCGCGCGCTTCGCCGCGCAGCTGGACTTCGAGGTGGCCCCCGAGGTGGTCGCCGCGATGACGGCGATGGCCGAGCGCATCGACATCGTCTCGGCGGAGCGGGTGCGTGATGAGCTCAACAAGCTCGTTCTGGCCGATCACCCCCGCAAGGGGCTGCGGCTGCTGGTGGAGACCGGGCTCGCCGACCGCGTCCTTCCGGAGCTTCCGGCGCTGCGCCTGGAGCGCGATGAGCACCACCGCCACAAGGACGTCTACGAGCACTCGCTGACGGTGCTGGACCAGGCCATCGACCTGGAGACCAAGGGCCCCGATCTGACGCTGCGGCTGGCCGCGCTGCTGCATGACATCGGCAAGCCCAAGACGCGCCGCTTCGAGAAGGACGGCCGGGTCTCCTTCCATCACCACGAGGTGGTGGGGGCCAAGATGACCAAGTACCGGATGACGAGGCTCAAGTACTCCAATGAGCTGATCAAGGATGTCTCCCGCCTGGTCGAGCTGCATCTGCGCTTCCATGGCTATGGCACGGGGGAATGGACCGACTCCGCGGTCCGCCGCTATGTCCGCGACGCGGGACCGCTGCTGGACCGGCTGCACAAGCTGACCCGCTCGGACTGCACCACGCGCAATCGGCGGAAGGCGGTGGCGCTCTCGCGTGCGTACGACGGCCTCGAGGAGCGCATCGCTCGGCTAGAGGAGCAGGAAGAACTGGATGCGATCCGCCCGGATCTGGACGGCAACGAGATCATGAAGATCCTCGGCATCCCCCCGGGTCCGCAGGTCGGCAAGGCGTACAAGCATCTGCTGGAGCTGCGGCTGGAGCACGGCCCCATGGAGCGGGACACCGCGATCGCCGCGCTCCAGGAGTGGTGGGAAGCACAGCCGGAGGGCTGAGCCCCTCACGTTTCACGTGAAACATCGACCCGCTTGACGCTCTGCCGGTCATGTTTCACGTGAAACCTCACCAGGATCGCGGTGGCCGCGTAGAGCAGCGCCACAGAGATCAGCAGTGCGGCCGATGTGCCGTCCGGTGGCAGTATCACCGCGGCGACCGCCGCGGCTCCCACGAAAGCGACATTGAACAGCACGTCATAGAGGGAGAAGATTCGCCCGCGGAAGTCATCGGCGATGGCGGACTGCACCACGGTGTCGGTGGCGATCTTCGCCCCCTGGGTGATCAGCCCGAGCACGAACGCGGCGATCAGCATGGGAGCGGGCTCGAAGGGCAGCCCGAGTCCCGGTTCCAGGAGGGCCGCGCTCCCCGCGCACACCATCACCCAGGAGAGCCGGCCGTCCGGCCGGGAGGGCGTACGGGCGGCGAGCCGGGCCACCGCCCATGGTGTGATCACCGCCGCCGCGAAGAAGCCCGCGCCCGAGACGCCGACGGCCAGCCCCAGAAGCGTCAGCCCCTGGGACTCGGTGTCGGCCCATGCGTAGCGGCAGAGCATCAGCACCGTCACCGTGAGCGCGCCGTAGCAGAAGCGCATCAGCGTCATCGCGGTCAGTGCCACGGTGGGATCCCGGCGCTCCAGCAGATGGCGTACGCCCGCGACCAGACCCCGGGCGGTGCTCATCAGGGCCGCGGAGAGACGGGGCTGAAGGGCCGCGGGATCCGGCCCCAGCAGCCCCGGTGCCATCAGCAGGGCCGTGAGCCCGGCGATGAGATAGAGCGTGGCGCCCACCAGGACGACCAGCGCGTCCGATGAGGTGCCTCCCGGACCCGACAGTCGGACGATGAAGGCGAGGCTGCCGCCGGCCGTGGCGGCGAGCGTTCCGGCCGTGGGTGAGAGGGAGTTGGCCATGACCAGACGCTCCTGGCTGTCCACGACCCGGGGCAGGGCCGCCGAAAGACCGGCCAGCACGAAGCGGTTGACGGCCGTCACCGACAGGGCCGAGACATAGAAGAGCCACTCCGGCACCTGACCCAGCACCAGTACGGCGGTTCCGGCGGCCAGCCCCGAGCGCAGCAGATTGCCGTAGAGCAGCACCTGCCGGCGGCGCCAGCGGTCCAGCAGCACCCCGGCGAAGGGGCCGAGCAGGGAGTAGGGGAGCAGCAGGACGGCCATGGCGGAGGCGATGGCCGCGGCGGAGGTCTCCTTCTCCGGGGAGAAGACCACATAGGTGGCGAGCGCCACCTGGTAGACGCCATCGGCCGACTGGGAGAGCAGCCGGATGGCCAGAAGGCGGCGGAAGTCCCGCAGTTGCAGCAGTACGCGGAGATCACGCACAACAGGCATGGCGTCAGCCTCACACACCACACGGGCCTCCGGGTGTATTACCCGGAGGCCCGTGATCACGCGGCGGGAATCAGCGCATGGCGCTTCAGCGCTCGACCTCGCCCTTGATGAACTTCTCCACGTTCTCCCGCGCCTCGTTGTCGAAGTACTGCACCGGAGGCGACTTCATGAAGTACGAGGAGGCCGAGAGGATCGGGCCACCGATGCCGCGGTCCTTGGCGATCTTCGCGGCGCGCAGCGCGTCGATGATGACCCCCGCGGAGTTCGGGGAGTCCCACACCTCGAGCTTGTACTCCAGGTTCAGCGGGACATCGCCGAACGCGCGGCCCTCCAGGCGGACATAGGCCCACTTGCGGTCGTCCAGCCAGGCCACGAAGTCCGAGGGGCCGATGTGCACGTTGTCGGCGCCCAGGTCGCGGTCGGGGATCTGGGAGGTGACGGCCTGGGTCTTGGAGATCTTCTTGGACTCCAGACGCTCCCGCTCGAGCATGTTCTTGAAGTCCATGTTGCCGCCCACGTTCAGCTGCATGGTGCGGTCCAGGATGACGCCCCGGTCCTCGAACAGCTTGGCCATCACGCGGTGCGTGATGGTCGCACCGACCTGCGACTTGATGTCGTCACCGACGATCGGCACCCCGGCCTCGGTGAACTTGTCCGCCCACTCCTTGGTACCGGCGATGAAGACCGGGAGCGCGTTGACGAAGGCGACCTTCGCGTCGATGGCGCACTGGGCGTAGTACTTGGCGGCGTCCTCGGAGCCGACCGGGAGGTAGCAGACCAGAACGTCGACCTGCTTGTCCTTGAGGACCTGGACGACGTCGACCGGGGCCTCGTCGGACTCGTCGATGGTCTGGCGGTAGTACTTGCCGAGTCCGTCGAGCGTGTGGCCGCGCTGGACCGTGACACCGGCCGTCGGCACGTCGCAGATCTTGATGGTGTTGTTCTCGCTGGCGCCGATGGCGTCCGCGAGGTCCAGGCCGACCTTCTTCGCGTCCACGTCGAAGGCGGCGACGAACTCCACGTCCTTCACGTGGTAGTCGCCGAACTGCACGTGCATCAGACCCGGCACGCGGGTGTCCGGGTCGGCGTCCTTGTAGTACTCGACGCCCTGCACCAGCGAGGCGGCGCAGTTGCCCACACCGACGATGGCTACACGAACCGAACCCATTCCGGTTGCTCCCTGTGTGTACTGGACGAGGCCCCGCGGATGCCGGGCCTCACTTGGCGGTGTCATCGGACGGATCCGGCCGGGAACCACCCCGGTGCCGGGGCGGGCCGTCCGCATCTTCTGACTGGTCCTGCGGTGGCGGCCGGTCCTCGTCCCGCTCGGTCGTCCGGTCCTGCCCGGCGGTGCCGTCGCGCTGATCGCGCCCGGCCCGCTCGCTCTCGATCAGCTCGTTCAGCCAGCGCACCTCGCGCTCCACCGACTCCATCCCGTGCCGTTGCAGCTCGAGGGTGTAGTCGTCCAGGCGCTCGCGGGTGCGGGCCATGGCGGCGCGCATCTTGTCCAGGCGCTCCTCCAGGCGGCTGCGCCGCCCCTCCAACACCCGCATCCGAACATCTCGTGACGTCTGGCCGAAGAAAGCGAACCGGACGCCGAAGTGCTCGTCCTCCCAGGCGTCCGGCCCGGTGTGGGAGAGCAGTTCCTCGAACCGCTCCTTCCCCGCCGCCGTGAGCCGGTAGACGATCTTCGCCCGGCGGCCGGAGAGAGGTGCCGCGAGAGCTTCCTGGGAGGTGCTGCCGGATTCCTCGATCAACCAGCCGTTGCCGACCAGCGTCTTGAGGCAGGGATAGAGGCTGCCGTAGCTGAACGCGCGGAACACCCCGAGTGAGGTGTTGAGCCGCTTCCGCAGCTCGTATCCGTGCATCGGTGACTCGCGCAGCAGGCCGAGAACGGCGAACTCCAGGACGCCCGAGCGTCTGCTCATTCCCCGCCTCTCCTCTCCTCCGGGCCCGCTATGTCGAGCTGATGTATCGACTCGATACATCAAGACGATAGAACCGTGCTCGGGAAGGGACAAGAGGGACCACGGTGAACGCCGTCACATCACCAATTCGAGACACTCAATCTGACGGTTATGGAGCGAAGGTGGCGGCTGGGCGGGTTTTGACCGTGCGTACTCTGTTCGCCATGCAGACCTATGGGAACCAAGTGACGCCGCGATGCGTCCTCGTCCCGGATGCAGTGCGTCCGGTTGCCTGGTGCGACCGGATCGCACATTGGGGGGACCGGAAGCCATCTGCCGCTTTCAGGCGATAGCGCCTGCCCGAGGAGAAGTCGTTCCATGAGCGAGCACCGTCGCAAGCCGCCGCAACCCCAAGGCGGCGGACGAGCAGCGGCCCGGCGAGCCGGACAGCAGTCGTCCGGCCGCCGCGCAGCACCGACGCACAACGCCGCAGCCGGGTCGGACGCCACCCCGCAGGGGGACGAGCGCCCTTACGGCGGCCGCGCGGCGGCCCGCCGGGCCGCCCAGCGCGGCGGTGGCCGTAGACGAGGATCCGACGCGAGCGCGTCCGGCGCGGGCCCCGGCGGTCGCGGAGGCGGCCGGCGGGGGACCGGCGGCCGCGGGCGTGGCCCGGGGGGCGATGGGCCCCCCGGCAAGAAGCGCTTCATCGACTACCCGCGCGGCGGGCGGTCGGGGTTCCGGCGCTGGGTTCCGTCCTGGAGGCTGGTGACCGGAACCTTCATCTTCTTCTTCGCGGTGCTGCTCGGCGCCGTCGGCATAGGACTGTGGCTGGTGGAGGTCCCGACCGCCCAGGCCGCGTCCCAGACCCAGAAGAACGTCTACTACTGGGCGGACGGCAAGCAGATGGTGGTCTCCGGCGGTGGTGACCTCAACCGCCAGATCGTCCCCCTCAGCAAGATCCCCAAGTCCATGCAGAACGCGGTGATCTCCGCGGAGAACGCCAGCTTCTACGACGACAGCGGCGTCGACCCGATGGGTATCGCCCGCGCGGTCGTCAACATGGCGAAGGGTGGAGCGACCCAGAGTGGTTCGACCATCACCCAGCAGTTCGTGAAGAACACCTACCTCGACCAGTCGCAGACGATCACGCGTAAGGTCAAGGAGCTGTTCATCTCCATAAAGGTGGGCGCGACCAAGGACAAGGACTACATCCTCGGGAGCTATCTGAACACCGCGTACTACGGACGCGGTGCCTACGGCTGTCAGGCTGCCGCCCGCGCCTACTTCGACCGGGACTGCTCGAAGCTGACGCCCAGCCAGAGCGCCTTCCTGGCCTCGACGCTCAACGGCCCCAACCTCTACGACCCCAACGGCGGCTATGGCGCCGCCGCCACCAAGGAGGCCAACACCAAGCGCGCCAAGCAGCGCTGGGAGTGGACCCTGCGGCGTGAGGTCGCCGTGCACAGGATGCCCAGGGCCGAGGCACAGAAGTGGATCAGCAAGGGTTTCCCGATGCCGCAGAACCCGAAGGTGGCCACGAACAAGCAGGGCCAGATCGGCTACCTCACCGACCTCGCCGACAACTACATCATCGCCAACACCGGCATCAGCAAGTCACAGCTGGACAAGGGTGGCTATCAGATCCACACCACCTTCGACCGGAAGAAGATCAGTGAGCTGACCCGGGCGGTCGAGAAGGTCTCCAAGGAGAACATCAAGCCGAAGGAGCGCGAGGTGGACAAGCACGTCCAGTTCGGCGGCGCCTCGGTGGAGCCCAAGACGGGCAAGATCCTGGCCGTCTACGGCGGCAAGAACGCGCTGGAGCACTACCGCAACAACGCCGACTACACCGGTGTCCAGGTGGGCTCGACCTTCAAGCCCTTCGTGATGGCCGCCGCGATGACCAATGGCGCCCGCGATCCGAAGGGCCCACGGGAGCAACCGGATTCCGAGCGCACCCTGGTCTCGCCGAGCAGTGTCTACAACGGCGACAACAAGGTGACCCTGCGGGACTACGACGGAACCGTCTGGCACGACAAGGACGGCAAGGAGTGGCACCAGCGGAACGACGGTGACGAGGACAAGGGCCCGATCAGCCTGCGCACCGCGATGCAGTACTCGGTGAACACCCCGTTCATCCAGCTGGGCATGGACGTCGGCACCGACAAGGTGCGGGACGCGGCCCTGGCCGCGGGCCTCAGCAAGGAGCAGCTGTCGTCGATCACCCCGACGTTCTCGCTCGGCACCTCCGCACCCAGCGCCATCCGGCTCGCCGGGGCGTACGCCACCTTCGCGGCCAGCGGTCAGCAGGCCGATCCGTACTCGGTGGAGCGGGTCGAGGACAAGAACGGCCCCGTCTACGACCACAAGCAGGAAGCCGAGGTCAAGCGGGCGTTCGACTCGAACGTGGCGAACAACGTCACCGACGTGCTGGAGAACGTGGTCCAGCACGGCACCGGCACCTCGGCCAAGATCGGCCGTCCGGTCGCGGGCAAGACCGGAACCACCGACGAGAACAAGTCGGCCTGGTTCTCCGGCTACACCCCACAGCTGTCCACCGCGATCGGCATGTGGCGGGTGGACGACCAGGCCAAGAGCCAGAAGTTCCTGTCCATGCGCGGTGTGGGCGGCCAGAAGACGATCCACGGTGCGTCGTTCCCGGCGGAGATCTGGGCCGACTACATGCGCGGTGCCCTGAAGGGCGTGCCGGTCAAGAACTTCCCCGCGGCCACCCCGATCGGGCAGAAGGTCTTCGGCGAGGACGCCAGCCCGAGCCCGACCCCGACGACGGAGAAGCCGTCCGAGTCCCCGTCGGAGTCGCCTTCGGAATCTCCGTCGGAGTCCCCCTCGGAGTCGCCGTCCGGCAGCCCGACCCCGACGGACACCTGTGACCCGCTGGACCTGAACTGCAACGACAACGGCGGTAACGGGAACGGCGGCAACCAGAACGGCGGCGCGAACGGCGGTCCGGGAGGTCCGTCCACGTCGCCGACCACGGAGGACCCGGGCGGCCCCGGCGGCATATTCGGCGGCCCGTCCGGGGCCCGCAGGGAGGAATAGCCCGCGGTCCCGTACGACCCGTTCACCCTCGCCGGCCGCGCCGGAGCGAACCCGCTCCGGCGCGGCCGGCGCCGTTCCAGGCCCTGAACGGCTCTCTGCGCCTCTGGTACGCCTCTCCCCGTCTCCAGGCCCGGCCGGGCGTCCGCGGCGCGCTCAGCGGCCGCTGGAGCGGTCCTGACTCCCCTGGAGTGGCTCGTACGGCAGGATGGGGGCCATGAGCGTGCGCGAGGACCCACAGGCCCAGCCCGTCAGGCCGACCGCCGAGGACCCGGTGGCCGCGTCCGGCAGCGAGCTGATCGGTGGGCCGACCGGGCGCCGGGCCCTGCTCGGCACGAGCTGGTGGACCCCGGTGCGGATCGTGGCGATCGTCGCCATCGGCATGTTCGCCCTGGGCATGGTGCAGAAGCTGCCGTGCTACGACGGAGGCTGGTTCTACGGGGCCACCGCCCAGTACACCCACGCCTGCTACTCCGACATACCGCACCTCTACAACGGCCGCGGCTTCGCCCTCGACCTCGTCCCGTACTTCGACCGGATACCGGACAACGTCTCGGGCGGGATGCAGTACCTGGAGTATCCGGTCCTCACCGGCCTCTTCATGGAGGTCGCCTCCTGGATGACCCCGCACGGCGGCTCCATCCAGGACCGCGAGCAGATCTACTGGCTGGTCAACGCGGGCATGCTCATGGTCTGCACCGCGGTCATCGCGGTCTGTGTGGCCCGTACCCACCGCCGCCGCCCCTGGGACGCGCTGCTGGTCGCCCTCGCCCCGGCCTTCGCGCTCACGGCCACCATCAACTGGGACCTGTTCGCCGTCGCCCTTACGGCCGCCGCCCTGCTGATGTGGTCCCGCAGCCGGCCGCTGGCCGCCGGTGTGCTGCTGGGGCTCGCGACGGCCGCCAAGCTCTATCCCGGGCTGCTGCTCGGCGCGCTGCTGGTGCTCTGCCTGCGGGCGGGGCGGCTGCGGGCCTTCTGGGCGGCCGCGGGCGGAGCCCTGGCCGCCTGGCTCGTGGTGAACCTGCCCGTGATGGTCAGCACCCAGGGCGGTCCGCACATCCGTGATGGCTGGAAGACGTTCTACACCTTCAGCCAGGAGCGTCCCGTGGACTTCGGCTCCGTGTGGCTGATCATCTCCCAGCGCACCGGGAACTCCCTGGAGGACGTCAACACCTACGGGACCGTGCTGATGGCCCTGGCCTGCCTCGGGGTGGCGGCGCTCGCCCTGTGCGCCCCGCGCCGTCCGCGCCTGGCCCAGCTGTCCTTCCTGATCGTCGCGGCGTTCGTGCTCACCAACAAGGTCTACTCACCGCAGTACGTGCTGTGGCTCATCCCGCTGGCCGCACTGGCCAGGCCGCGCTGGCGCGACTTCCTGGTCTGGCAGGCGTGCGAGGTCATGTACTTCCTGGGGATCTGGATGTACCTCGCGTACACGGGCAGCGGCGACCAGCACCGGGGGCTGCCCGCGGAGGGCTATCAGCTGGCGATCGCCGTGCATCTGCTGGGGACGCTCTATCTGTGCGCCCTGATCATCCGGGACGCGCTGGTGCCGGAGCGGGACCCGGTGCGCCGGGACGGGTCGGACGACCCCGGGGGAGGCGTGCTGGACCGGGCCCCGGACGCGTTCGTGCTGGGAGAGGCGCGGCGCGCGTCCCGCTACGAGGGCGCGGCGCTGGTGGACTGGGGCGTCCACCGGGAGTGAGCCCCGGACCGGGACCTCTCCCGGCGGTGCGGAGCCCCTCCCGGCGGCGTGGGTTCAGCGGTCGAAGAGCCGGTCGAACTGCGTTGTGGTGTGCCGCAGATGTGCCACCAGCTCATCCCCCACCTGGGGTGCCTGGACATCGCTGGGCACGAACAGGATGGACACCTGCATGTGCGGCGGCTCGGCGAACCAGCGCTGCTTGCCCGCCCACACGAACGGCGAGAGGTTGCGGTTGACGGTCGCCAGACCGGCGCGGGCTACCCCCTTCGCTCGGGGCATCACCCCGTGCAGCGCCTTGGGCGCCTCCAGACCGACGCCGTGGGAGGTGCCGCCCGCGACCACGACCAGATGGCCGTCGGAGGCGGCCTTCTGCTGGCGGTAGCCGAAGCGGTCGCCCTTCGAGACCCGGGTGACGTCGAGCACCGAGCCCCGGTACTCCGTCGAGTCGTGGTCGCCCAGCCACAGCCGGGTGCCGATCCGCGCCCGGAAGCGGGTCTGCGGGAACTGCTGCTGAAGCCGGGCCAGTTCCTCGGCCTTGAGGTGGCTGACGAACATGGTGTGCAGCGGCAGCCGCGCCGCCCGCAGCCGGTCCATCCAGGCGATGACCTCCTCGACCGCGTCCAGGCCGTCGGTGCGGTCGAGCGGGAGGTGGATGGCGAACCCCTCCAGCCGGACGTTCTCTATCGCGGCGTGCAGCTTGGGCAGGTCCTCCTCGGTGACGCCGTGCCGCTTCATGCTGCTCATGACCTCGATGACCACGCGCGCGTTCACCAGGCCGTAGACGCCGTCGACCGACGAGACCGAGCGGATCACCCGGTCCGGCAGCGGCACCGGCTCCTCACCGCGGCGGAAGGGGGTGAGCACCAGCAGGTCACCGCTGAAGAAGTCCTTCATCCGGGCGGCCTCGTACGTGGTTCCGACCGCGAGGATGTCGCTGCCGAAGCGGGCGGCTTCCTCGGCCAGCCGCTCATGGCCGAAGCCGTAGCCGTTGCCTTTGCAGACCGGGACTAGCCCCGGGAACTGCTGGATCACCGTTTGCTGATGCGCCCGCCAGCGAGCGGTGTCGACGTAGAGGGTGAGCGCCATTGACCGGTCCCGGAACCTTTCTCGTAGCCGCGGTGTATTGGAGGTATGGGAGACAGCGAATCGTGGTCAGCGGCGCGACATGTAGATGTCGAGCGCCTTGTGCAGGAGCTTGTTGAGCGGGAAGTCCCACTCGCCGAGGTATTCGGCAGCCTGCCCGCCGGTGCCCACCTTGAACTGGATCAGGCCGAAGAGATGGTCAGTCTCATCGAGGGAGTCGCTGATGCCGCGCAGGTCATAGACGGTCGCACCCAGCGCGTAGGCGTCGCGGAGCATCCGCCACTGCATCGCGTTCGAGGGCCGGACCTCGCGCTTGTGGTTGGCGGAGGCGCCGTAGGAGTACCAGACATGGCCGCCGACGATCAGCATCGTGGCGGCGGCGACGGCCTCGTTCTCGTGCATCGCGAAGTACAGCCGCATCCGGTTGGGGTCCTCGGTGTTGAGGGCCGTCCACATGCGCTGGAAGTAGCTGAGCGGGCGGGGCCGGAAGTGGTCGCGCTCCGCGGTGATCTCGTAGAGCCGCTGCCACTCGGCCAGATGCTCGTAGCCGCCCTGGACGACCTCGACACCGGCCTTCTCGGCCTTCTTGATGTTGCGGCGCCACAGCTGGTTGAAGCCCTTGTGGACATCCTCCAGGGAGCGGTTCTCCAGCGGCACCTGGAAGACGTACCGCGGCTGGACGTCACCGAAGCCGGCCCCGCCGTCCTCGCCCTGCTGCCAGCCCATGCGCCGCAGCCGCTCGGCCACCTCGAAGGCGCGCGGCTCGATGAAGGTGGCCTCGACATCGCGCAGTCGCTTGACGTCGGGGCTCTGGATGCCGGACTTGATCGCGGCGGAATCCCAGCGGCGGATGATGACCGGCGGGCCCATCTTCACGGAGAAGGCGCCCTGCTGCTTCAGATGCGCGAGCATCGGGCGCAGCCAGTCCTCGAGGTTGGGGGCGTACCAGTTGATGACCGGGCCCTCGGGGAGGTAGGCGAGATAGCGCTTGATCTTGGGCAGCTGACGGTAGAGGACGAGACCGGCGCCGACGAGCTGACCCGTGGCGTCGAACCAGCCGAGGTTCTCCGAGCGCCACTCCGACTTGACGTCAGCCCATGCAGGCACCTGCATGTGGCTTGCCGCCGGCAGGCTCTGGATGTACGCCAGATGCTGCTCTCGGCTGATCGTCCTCAGGGTCAGGCTCATGTGGGGCGCTCCTCGGCAGGTTTGTCCCCAGGGTCGGGGCTCCGGCTCTCGCGCCGAAGCCTACTGCGACCGGGACACGCCCCGTTCGGGCCCGGGGAGAACCGGACTCCGGGCGGGCTCAGCCCAGCACGCCGCCGAAGAGCCCGCCATGTGCCATGCCGAGATAGAAGCCGACCCCGGCGGCACCGAGCCCGATGATCAGCAGGAAGCGCTCACCGGTGGTCACGGACCTCAGCTGGCCCCAGGCACCGCTGATCATCCCGATCAGTCCGACCCATGAGCTGACCAGGTGGAGGTGAGGGAAATGAGCCGTGACAAAGGCGATCACGCCGATCACCACAGTCGCCACGGCGACCGTGTTCTCTACGGGATGCGACTTGCCATCGGTGTCCAGGAAGGTGAACAAGCCGTGGTGGGATCGTGCTGCCTGTGCCATGGGGCACCTCCAGGTAGGCACATAGAGCAGGGCGGCGAACTGTTACGCCGCTCACACCCGATGTGTACAGATTGCGGGCCAAGACGCCCGGATTTCAAGCGGGCGGCAGGAGCCGGGTACTGTGTACCGTCCGCGGTGGTGTCTGTACTGACGCCGAAGCGGATACGCATCACGACCCTCCTGCCACGGAACGACCGTGGCCGCTGAGTCCAAAGGAGGTGGGTTCCACATGCGTCACTACGAGGTGATGGTCATCCTCGACCCCGATCTCGAGGAGCGCGCTGTCTCCCCGCTGATCGAGAACTTCCTTTCCGTCGTCCGTGAGGGCAACGGCAAGGTCGAGAAGGTCGACACCTGGGGCCGTCGTCGTCTCTCGTACGAGATCAAGAAGAAGCCCGAGGGCATCTACTCGGTCATCGACCTCCAGGCCGAGCCCGCGGTCGTCAAGGAGCTCGACCGCCAGCTGAACCTGAACGAGTCGGTCCTCCGGACCAAGGTCCTCCGTCCCGAGACCCACTGACCGCCTAAGCGTTCAGCGGTCATCGGGGCCGAATCGCAACGAGTAGCAAGCAGCCCAGCAGTACCCGCCGAGAGGTTCCCCCAATGGCAGGCGAGACCGTCATCACGGTCGTCGGCAATCTCGTCGACGACCCCGAGCTGCGTTTCACCCCGTCCGGTGCGGCGGTCGCGAAGTTCCGCGTCGCGTCCACTCCCCGTACCTTCGACCGGCAGACCAACGAGTGGAAGGACGGCGAGAGCCTCTTCCTCACGTGCTCGGTGTGGCGGCAGGCCGCGGAGAACGTGGCCGAGTCCCTTCAGCGCGGTATGCGCGTCATCGTGCAGGGCCGTCTGAAGCAGCGGTCCTATGAGGACCGCGAGGGGATCAAGCGCACGGTCTATGAGCTGGATGTCGACGAGGTCGGCGCCAGCCTGCGCAACGCCACAGCCAAGGTCACCAAGACCACCGGTCGCGGTGGTCAGGGTGGTTACGGCGGCGGTGGCGGTGGCGGCCAGGGCGGCGGTGGCTGGGGCGGTGGTCCCAGCGGCGGCGGCCAGCAGCAGGGCGGCGGCGCTCCGGCCGACGACCCGTGGGCGACCGGCGCTCCGGCCGGCGGCCAGGGCGGCGGAGGTGGTGGCTGGGGCGGCGGCTCCGGCAACTCCGGGGGCTACTCGGACGAGCCGCCCTTCTAGACCCGAGGCGTTGTTTCACGTGAAACAGCGCGCGGTCTGGTCAGGGCGACCAGCACACACTTCTTGATCACACTGGAGAGAGACAATGGCGAAGCCGCCTGCTCGCAAGCCTAAGAAGAAGGTTTGCGTGTTCTGCAAGGAGAAGATCTCCTACGTCGACTACAAGGACACGAACCTGCTGCGGAAGTTCATCTCCGACCGCGGCAAGATCCGTGCCCGCCGGGTCACCGGCAACTGCACCCAGCACCAGCGTGACGTCGCCACGGCCGTGAAGAACAGCCGTGAGATGGCGCTGCTGCCCTACACCTCCACCGCGCGATAAGGGAAGGGGACTGACTCATGAAGATCATCCTCACCCACGAGGTCTCCGGCCTCGGCACTGCCGGTGACGTCGTGGACGTCAAGGACGGTTACGCCCGTAACTACCTGGTCCCGCGTGGTCTGGCGCTCCGCTGGACCAAGGGCGGCGAGAAGGACGTCGAGCAGATCCGCCGCGGTCGTCGCATCCGCGAGATCGCCACGATCGAGCAGGCCAATGAGGTCAAGGCTCAGCTCGAGGGCGTCAAGGTGCGCCTGAAGACCCGCGCCGGTGACGCCGGCCGGCTGTTCGGCTCCGTCACCCCGGCCGACATCGCTTCGGCGATCAAGGACGCGGGTGGCCCGGAGGTGGACAAGCGCCGCATCGAGGTGCAGTCCCCGATCAAGACCCTGGGCGCGCACCAGGTCTCGGTCCGGCTGCACGCCGAGGTTGCCGCCAAGGTCGGCGTCGAGGTCGTCGCCGCCTGACGACGGCCGTGACGGCCGCCGTCGGCACCGTGCACAGTGCACCGGAGGGCCGCACCCCTGTTGTGGGTGCGGCCCTCCGCCGTGTCGGTCTTCCGCCGTGCTCGCCCTCCGCCGTGCCGAAGGCTGACGGGTGGGACGTGAGCTCAGCCGCGTACCGCGCCGGTGACGATCCAGCGACCGGAGCGGGCGCGCAGCCACAGGGTCGCCATCCGGACCGACATCATCAGCGCCATGGTGCACCACAGCGCCGTCAGGCCCCCGCCGAGCGAGGGCACCAGCAGCGCCACCGGGGCGAAGACGGCCAGGGTGGCGATCATCGCCCAGGCCAGATACGGCCCGTCGCCCGCGCCCATCAGTACGCCGTCGAGGACGAAGACCACGCCCGAGACCGGCTGGATGAGGGCCGTGACCAGCAGGGCGGGCAGCAGGGCGTCCCGTACCGCGGAATCGGTGGTGAACAGGGGGATGAACAGCGGCCGGGAGGCCACCACCAGCAGGCCCAGCGCCACGCCCGAGGCGATGCCCCACCGCACCATGCGACGGCAGGCGGCCCGGGCCCCCTCCTCGTCGCCGGCGCCCAGATAGCGTCCGATGATCGCCTGTCCCGCGATGGCGATGGCGTCCAGGGCGAACGCCAGCAGGCTCCACAGGGTGAGCACGATCTGATGGGCGGCGATATCGGTGTCGCCGAGGCGGGCCGCCACGGCCGTCGCGATCAGCATCACCGCGCGCAGCGAGAGCGTACGGATCAGCAGCGGTGCCCCGGCGTGGGCACAGGCCCTGATCCCCGCGGCGTCGGGCCGCAGCGAGGTGCCATGGCGCCGGGCGCCCCGGATGACGACGGCGAGGTAGACGGCGGCCATGGCGTTCTGGGCGATCACCGTGCCCCAGGCCGAGCCCGCGATGCCCAGCCCGGCCCCATAGACCAGGGTGGCGTTCAGCGCGGCGTTGGCGCCGAAGCCGCCGATGGCGACGTACAGCGGGGTGCGGGTGTCCTGGAGGCCGCGCAGCACACCGGTGGCGGCGAGTACCACCAGCATCGCGGGGATGCCGAGGGTGCTGATCCGCAGATAGGTGATGGCGTAGGGCGCGGCGGTGTCCGAGGCGCCGAAGAGGTCGACCAGGGCGGGGGCGGTGGGAAGGGCCACGGCGATGACGGCGGCGCCGAGCAGCAGGGCCAGCCAGATGCCGTCCATGCCCTGCCGGATCGCCCCGGCGAGGTCGCCCGCGCCGACCCTGCGGGCCACCGCCGCGGTGGTGGCGTAGGCGAGGAAGACGAAGATGTTGACGGCGGTGGCGAGCAGGGCCGCGGCGACGCCCAGACCGGCCAGCTGAGCGGTGCCCAGATGGCCGACGACGGCACTGTCGACCATGACGAAGAGGGGTTCCGCCACGAGTGCGCCGAAGGCGGGAAGCGCGAGTGCGATGATCTCGCGGTCGTGGTGGCGCGGGGTGCTCCGCGCGCTCGTGGGGACCTGTGTCATGAGGGCAATGTAATCGTCCACAGGTAAGAGACACAAGCTGCCGTCGCTCCTTACAAGGCGGCGCGCGGGACGATCTTCTCTGCGCCCTTTGTCGTGATCTTGCGCTGGGGGTGGAAGTTTTTCTCCTGCACAGCCACTGGATAGAGAAACCGCAGGTCAGACGTGGACTCTCGAGGTGATTGTGTGTTTGTCCACAGCACTGTCCCCCGGCCCGTGCACAGGTTCGCGCGACTTACCCACAGGATGGATCCCATCATCCACAAGCCCTGTGGATAACCAAGTTGGCTGGCGGTCCCGACGGGCCTACCGTGGTCCGGCGCCCGCCACCCGATCCGGCCCTGGAACCCCCAGACTTCGATGCGCCGTGTCCGGAAAGCCGGCCGCTCAGTTGTGTCATAGCCGTGCCGTAAGAAGGACGGGCACGGCGAGGTTCGCTTCGCGGACGGGAGGAGGTGGCGGGGTGAGCGTGCCCGAGCCCATGGACGACCCATGGGCGGACTCCGGCCCGTCCGACCGGTTCCCGTCCCCCCGCTTCCGCCGCGGTGAGGGCGGCGGCCGGGGCCGCGACGGCCAGGATCGCGACGGAGGCGGTGGCTCCCCCTGGGAGGGCTCCGGTTTCGAGCGCGTTCCGCCCCAGGACCTCGACGCCGAGCAGTCCGTCCTCGGCGGCATGCTGCTCTCCAAGGACGCCATCGCCGATGTGGTGGAGGTCCTCAAGGGCAATGACTTCTACCGGCCCGCCCACGAGACCGTCTACCAGGCCATCCTGGACCTCTACGCCAAGGGCGAGCCGGCCGACCCGATCACCGTCGCCGCCGAGCTGACCAAGCGCGGCGAGATCGCCCGGGTCGGCGGCGCCTCGTATCTCCACACCCTCGTCCAGTCGGTCCCCACCGCCGCCAACGCGGAGTACTACGCGGAGATCGTCCACGAGCGCGCCGTGCTGCGCCGCCTCGTCGAGGCCGGCACCCGCATCACCCAGATGGGATACGCGGCGGACGGGGACGTCGACGAGATCGTCAACAACGCCCAGGCGGAGATCTACGCCGTCACCGAGCAGCGCACCAGCGAGGACTATCTGCCGCTCGGCGACATCATGGAGGGCGCGCTCGACGAGATCGAGGCGATCGGCTCGCGCAGCGGACAGATGTCCGGCGTGCCCACCGGCTTCACCGATCTGGACTCCCTGACGAACGGGCTGCACCCGGGCCAGATGATCGTCATCGCCGCCCGCCCCGCCATGGGTAAGTCCACCCTGGCCCTCGACTTCGCGCGCGCCTGCTCCATCAAGCACGCCATGCCGAGCGTCATCTTCTCCCTGGAGATGGGCCGCAACGAGATCGCCATGCGTCTGCTCTCCGCCGAGGCCCGAGTGGCGCTCCACCACATGCGCTCCGGCAGCATGACCGACGAGGACTGGACCCGGCTGGCCCGCCGGATGCCGGACGTCTCCCAGGCCCCGCTCTACATCGACGACTCGCCGAATTTGTCGATGATGGAGATCCGGGCCAAGTGCCGCCGCCTCAAGCAGCGCAACGACCTCCAACTGGTCGTCATCGACTACCTCCAGCTGATGCAGTCCGGCGGCGCCCGGCGCCCCGAGAGCCGTCAGCAGGAGGTCTCGGACATGTCGCGAAACCTGAAGCTGCTGGCCAAGGAGTTGGAAGTACCGGTCATCGCGCTCTCCCAGCTCAACCGAGGCCCCGAGCAGCGCACGGACAAGAAGCCGATGGTCTCCGACCTCCGAGAGAGTGGATCCATCGAGCAGGACGCCGACATGGTCATCCTGCTCCACCGCGAGGACGCCTACGAGAAGGAGTCGCCGCGCGCGGGCGAGGCGGACCTGATCGTGGCCAAGCACCGTAACGGCCCGACGGCCACGATCACGGTCGCCTTCCAGGGCCACTACTCCCGCTTCGTGGACATGGCCCAGACCTGACAGCCGCCTTTGTAGGTTCTCAAATCCCGTGTCATTTTCTCAGTCGCAATGTCATCTGATTGGCCGAACTGACATGGGATTGAGAATCGCTGGCCACTGTCTTCACTCGTTCGGCTGACCTTGCCTTAGGTCCGGCGTGGGAGCCTCGCACGGATGCGAACGTAGCGCTCGCGGAGGAGGCGGCCGACGATCCGGGGGTGACGCATGGCGGCAGGGCTGAGAGCGGCATCGATCACCGTGAGCCTGCGGGGCCCGGATGGCAGCCAGGTTGAGAACCGGGAGTGGAGCGCGTCCTCGATCGACCTGCTTGCGGCGGCGTCACCCTGGCGAATCTTTCGCTGGTATAGGGGCCAGCGGCACTACTCGGGCACCTACTGGTCCGCCACGATGCGCGACCACGTGATCTACGAGTCGCGTCTCGTACTGGCGAGGCTCCTCTTCGCTGATTTCGATCCGTCCGTACGGCGTGTCGTGGCCCAGCCATTTCTGCTCAAGGCCGAGGTGGACGGGGCTGTGCGCAAGCACATCCCGGACTACCTCCTCGTCACCGACGAGGGGCCCGTGGTCGTGGATGTGAAGCCACTGCACCGGTTGTCGAAGCCGGAGGTGGCCTTCACTTTCGGCTGGACCCGTGAGGCGGTGGAGGCCCGCGGGTGGAAGTACGAGGTCTGGAGCGAGCCACCCACGGCTGAGCTGGAGAACGTCCGCTTCTTGTCGGGCTACCGCAGAGACTGGCTGTTCGACCGTGGGCTCGTCGACGAGCTCCGTGGGGCTGATCTCAACGGAGTCTCTCTGCGGCGTGCGGCGGCCAGCTTGCCCGGTCGCCCGGTCGCCCGGAGGAGCAAGTCCGATCTGCGGTCTATCACTTGCTGTGGACGCACGAGTTCACGGTGGACCTCGACCGGCCGTTCAGCCCGGCGCACTTGCTCAGGAGAACGGCGTGACCAGGGCCGGAGCGCGGGTCGGCGTCGGTACACACTTCCGCTACGACGGGGAGACCGTCGAGGTGGTCGAGATGGCCGCCACCACGGCCGGCAACGAGGTCGTCCTCAAGGACCGCCACGGCAGGCTCCTGCGTCTGTCATTGCGGGAACTGCTCTTCTCCGACCGGGCCACTCTTATCCCCGAGGGGCCTGGACCGTCCTCGGACGACGCCGAGGAGATTGCCTCGGTGGTACTGGGGCAGTTGGACGAGAAGGACAGACAGTAGATCCTGGAGCGGGCCGAGCACATTCGGGAACTCCTCACGGGATATCGGTCCGGCAGCACCGAACTTGCGCGTGAAGGCGAACCGCGAGCTCCGTACGCGCCGACGCTGTCGCTGGACGCCCGCTATGCGGCGAAAGCTGCGGAACTCGGAGTCACTGATCGCACTATTCGACGGTGGGTCGCCGACTATCGCCGACACAATGAGGCCGGCCTGGTCCAGCGGACAAGTCCCCAGACACGGTCCTTCGGCAGGGCCGATGACCGATGGGTGGAGACCGCGCTGGAAGTCATGGTCGAGCACACCGGAGAGTCGAAGCCATCACGCAAGATGGTCATAGATCGGACTCAGGCCCGGGTGATCGCGCGGTTCGGTCCTGAAGTCGTACCCCAGCCCAGCCAAGCCACTGCCTACCGGGTGCTCACAGAGCTGGAGCGGCGACACCCGCTGTTCCGGCTGAGTACGAAGCGCAACCGGGATATCGCCGATCGGCCGGAGGGCCCGTACGGCAAGCTGCGACCGACGCGGCCGGGCGAGTACCTGCTGATGGACTCCAACCGCCTGGACGTCTTCGCGTTCGACCCGCTGACCCTGAAGTGGGTGCAGGCCGAGCTGAGTGTCGGGATGGACTGGTACACCCGCTGCATCACGGGGATCCGGCTCACGCCGGTCTCGACGAAGGCGGTGGATGTCAGCGCAGTGCTGTTCCAGTCATTTCGGCCGCGGCCTGCGGGGCGGGACTGGCCGCGGCACGCGGTCTGGCCCGAGCACGGCATCCCCCGCACCGTCCTGGTCGACGTCAAGGGCGCCACCGGGCCGGGGCTGGCCTCGCCGCCTTTGGTTCCCGAGACGCTGGTCGTCGACCACGGCAAGGTCTACGTATCGGAGCACCTGACCAGCGTCTGCCGCCGGATGGGCATCTCCATCCAGCCGGCCCGGCTGGGGACGGGCCGCGATAAGGGGCCGGTCGAGCGCTACTTCCGGACCCTGTGGGAGGGTCTGCTGCAGGTGCTGCCCGGCTATAAGGGCCCCGACATCCACTCGCGAGGCGAGAGCCCGGAGGACGACGCGTTCTTCTTCCTCGACGAGCTTGAGGCGATCATCCGGGAGTGGACCGCGGCGGTCTATCACTGCCGGCCGCATTCCAGTCTGGTCGATCCGGGTCTGCCAGGTCTGCGGATGTCCCCGGCGAAGATGTTCGAGCACGGCATGGCGCGGGCGGGTTACATCGAAGCGCCCCGCGACCGGGACCTGGCTTACGAGTTCCTGCAGACGAAGTGGCGCACGGTCCAGCACTACGGGGTCGAGATCGGCCGCCGCCGCTACAGCGGCCCCGGCCTGCCCGAGACGGGAGTCCGCAGCCCCTACGACAGTCCGGTCAAGAACGGCTGGCCTTTCCAGGTGGACCCCGACGACATCACCCGGATCTACTTCCGCGATCCGGCTACTCGGGCCTGGCACACGCTGGTCTGGGAGCACGCGCCGTCGGCCGAGATGCCGCTGAGCGAGGACGCGTTGACGTTCGCCCGCCAACTGGCGGTCTCGAAGTATCGCTTTCCTGATGACCGGCTTGCCGTCGCTGATTTGTTGGAGCGGTGGAATCTCGGGCTGGGCACCACGATCGCCGAGCGGCGCATGGCCCTGCGGCTCGCGCGCGAGCAGGCCGCTATCGAGCTTCCGGAGAGTGAGGCGGAGACGGTCGTCTCGCTTCCCTCCGTACGCAAGGCCCTCGGTCAGGACAAGCAGACCGCGGAACTGCGGGAGCCCGACGTGGTGGCGGAGACGGGGGATGACGACGAGGTTGATCTGGAGGACCTCGCCGGGGAGGACGACTTCTACGCTGATGCCCTGGAGGACGTGTGACCGTCGGCAGCGTTCCGCAGCCGGGCAGTCTTGCCTTGTCGCGGAAGGAGGACTTCAAGGCGTTCGCCGAGAGCCCTCGCCGCAGTCGGCCCGATCTGCTGACCCGCAAGCAGCTGAAGTCCCTGCCCACGCAGGCCCGGGCGGACTACGACCGTCAGCGCCGGCAGTGGCACGCGAACATCGGCCCAGTGAAGACGCCGCAGCTGACGGAGCTCCATGAAGACCTATGGGACATCGTCGACAGCAACGAGCAGGACGGCGACAAGGCCAAGGGGGCGGTGGCCGTCGACGCGTTCCCGGGGCTGGGCAAGACGACCTCGGTGCTGGCCTTTGCACGCGACTTCCACCAGCGGGAGATCGAGGAGTCTGGAGCGTTCACGAGCCAAGGGCACGAGCGGATCCCGGTCTGCCGGGTCGGACTGACTGGGAACACCGGAATGAAGGATCTCAACCGGGCCATGCTGGAGTTCTTCGGCCACCCCGGACAGATGCGGGGGACCACCGCCCAGTTCGGACGGCGAGTGCTGGACTGCGTGCTGTCCTGCGATGTCCGCCTGGTGGTTCTGGACGATCTGCACTTTTTGAAGTGGGGACAGAAGAGCGGCATCGAGGTGAGCAACCACCTGAAGTGGATCGCCAACGAGTTTCCGGTGACGTTGCTGATGGTGGGGGTCGAGCTCGCGAAGAAGGGCCTGTTCGGCGAGGGCACGAACGGGCGCGACACCGCTCTGGCCCAGACCGGCCGCCGCACCACCCGCCTCGGGCTTCGTCCGTTCACCATCGATATGGAGGCCGGGCGCCGGGAGTGGCGGCAGATGCTGCTGGCCCTCGAACAGCGAGTCGTGCTCACCGACAAGCATCCCGGCATGCTCGCGGACGATCTGTCGGACTACCTCTTCGCCCGCAGCACCGGACACATCGGCTCGCTGATGACGCTGATCAACCGCAGCTGCCAGCGGGCGGTCCGCACCGGCGCCGAACGTCTTGACCAGGAGCTCATGGACCGGGTGAAGAACGACGAGGCATCCGAGGCCGCCCGCCTCGAACTGCAGGCCGCGCTGGAGAAGAAACGGCTGACCAGCCGCCCGCGGCCCCGGAGCCGGCGACCCGCATGAGAACGTCGGTCCGCACCCTGCCGATCCGGCTGCCTCCACTGCCCGGCGAGGCTCTGGACTCATGGCTGGAGGCGATGGCCAGGCGGATGGACACCGCGCTCGGTGATGTCCTGCTGCACTTCGGCTTCCCGGTCCGGCACCGGGCCGGAAACCAGTTCAGGGGCATCCCGGCAGACTGGACGATCGTCCTCGACGAGCAGCAGACCAATGCCGTCGCGCACGCCACCGGGACGTCCCCGGAGAAAGTCGCTGCCCTGACCCTGGCTCATTACGACGGACGGGCCCTCCACCTGAGTGCCGGGGGCCGGGCCGTGTCACGGCACGTCCTTTGGGGCCGCGGAGGGGGATCCCGGTTCTGTCCGGAGTGCCTTCATGCCACTGGTGGGCGATGGCAATTGTCCTGGAGGCTCGGTTTCTCCTTCGCCTGCACCCGGCACCGCAGGCTGCTGGCGGACTGCTGCCCGCACTGCGGGAGGGTGCCGCGGCAGCGGCCCCGTTCCGGCCGGTCCGTCCCCCGGCCTGAACTCTGCGGCAATCCACCGACCCGCCCCACCCGCCCGTTCTCGGCGGGCTGCGGCACCGATCTGACCCGCGCTTCGACACTTCTCCTGCCTCCTGGCCATCCGGTTCTCATGGCCCAAGACCGAGTGATGGAGATCATCGACGGAGCAACGGCAGCTTTCGGCCCCTACCGAACCTCTCCCCAGCCGGCCTCGGCGGTGCTGGCCGACATCCGGGCCCTGGGCATACGCGTCCTGAGCGACCTGCCCACGGCCGTCCTCCAGGAACAGATTCCGGCTGACATCGCAGAAGCTCACCTCAGCACCGATGCGGTCTCCCCGCACACCGGACAGGCCATGGAACGTCCGGGGTTCATGGCCCCGCCCCGAGCCGCAAACACGGCCGTCGCGGTCACCATGGCCCTGCGGAGCCTGCTGGAAGCAGTACGCGAGGAACTCACGCAGATCTCGGCGACCAGCATCGACAGCTGGGGCAGGGGCATCAGCCCGGTGCTGCAGTCCGTGCACCTGGCGGCCCTCGCCCCTTCCCTCCGACCCAGCGAATACGTCCGCTACCGCATCATGATCGAGACCCCCCGCCGGCCGACCCGGACCACTCGGGACATCGAGCAGCGAGCCAGGAAGATCCCCACGATGTTCTGGCCGCCCTGGACGATCCGCCTCGCACCACCTGAAGGAACCCATGCCCGGGCTCTGGCTCCCGTTCTCGCCGCCCTGTTGCTGATTCCCGACAGCCGCACATCCCTGGACCAGGCAGCCGGGCTGATCGGTGACGTCATCGACGGCACTGAGGTGTCACGCCTCCTCCAGGAAGTCGACGACCTTCCGCAATGGCCGGACATCGCCACTGCTCTGGACCGGCTCGCGGACTACCTCGGTGCCAACAGCACCCCCATCAACTACGGTCGGCGCCGACTCCTCGACTACACCGGCCTGCTTCCTCATGACCGCTGGCTGGAGATCTGCCGCCACACGGAACACCACCGGGAACCGGACGGCGCGAACGCATCGCACGCAGCCAGCTCTTCCAACGTCTCAGCGGCCTGCCCGCCGAGTCTGCCCCCGACGACCTGGGCGGGCCCGACAGTGCAGAGTTCCGGGCGACGTCCCTGCGGTTCACCGCGCTTCAGACCCCTGAACTCGCGCACGCCCTCCAGCAGGAAGCCCTCAACTTCCTGGCCTCACACCACATCCACGACGAGCCCATGACCTGGCAGCCGCCCGCCACCCTGCTGGCAGGGCTCTCCCTTCCCGGCCCCGACCCGGCACACGTCGACCTACCCCGCCTGCACCAGCTTGTCCGCGAACGCCAGCACCCTGTTCAGCACGCCGCCCAGGTTCTGGGTACGACCGTCGAGGCCATCCGACATGTTCTCGACGAACATCCAGCCCCTGCACCCCCGCTGACGAAGAGCATCGCCAGGGCCGCCGGCCGCATCCGGCAGCAGGCCCGGCAAGCCATTCCGGCAGAGCGCTTCACCCGGCTCTACCTTGACGAACACCGGTCCCTCCAGCAGATCGCCACCCTCACCGGCTTCTCCCGCAGAGTGCTGACCGACCTTGCCAAGGAGTACGGCATCCCGCTCCGAGAGGGCCCCAAGGACTACAAGCGCCGCGGCACCGTCGAACGGGCCTGGCTCATCGAGCAGTACGTCCACCGCCGCCGGACCCTGCCGGACCTCGCCCGAGAAGCTGGCATGAGCACCGCGAACATGGCCCGCTGGGCCAAGACCCACAACGTTCCGCTGCGACCACGCGGAGGATCCAGTCACAGCCAGGTACTTCGGGCAATCGACCAGGCCAGCCGAGCACCAAGCATCCTTCGGCCGGCACTCGGCGGCCAGGGGGCCAGCGAACGGTTGAGCCGATTCGCGGCTGCATCTCCCTACCCCAGCCTCGGTGCCGCAGCGAGCGGCCTCGGCCTCAACACGTTCACCCTCGTCGCACAGATCAACCGGATCGAACGAGAACTCGGTGGACCACTCCTGGTCCGGGCGGAACGAGGTAGGCCCATGACGCTCACTCCCCTGGGGAAGAAGGTGCTCAAGGCCATTCGAAAACGCAGGACAACACGATGCCCTGAGACACGGCATGATCATTCCGGGTCGGCAATGCGTCGGAACACCCCGTCGAACTCGCCGGATGCCACGAGCCCGGCAATCACGCGCACCATGCTGCCGATGCCGGGATTCCGCACGATCAGCCCGTCCGCGCAGAAGAAGCACTGCCCGGAGACCGCCTCTCCGCTCGCCTCCCAGCTCCGCATGAGCCGATCCACCTCGGCGAGAGTGAAGATCGTGGAACTCCAGCGCGACCCGTCGGCAAGATGAACCTCGGCATCGACGTTGCAGACCTCTTCGATCGCCTCGTCCGGTTCCACGAGGAAGAGCACCTGGAAGCCGGCGGCTCGAACCCGGTAGTAGGGAGCCTCCCAGTCGGCATCAGAAGCCCACCCTCGGATGCCGGGCCCGCCTGTTGCGGCATCGACGCCGTCACTGAAGCTCCTCACCCGGCGGTATGAAGGCGTCGGCGCTGTCGGCGTCCTCCACATGCCCCTGAGCATCGACTGTGATGGCAGTCGCCCGGCCCTGCGAAGTGATCAACCAGGCCAGCACCTGCTCCGTGAGAGGTGATCCACCCGGCCCTTCATCCGTCCAGTGTGCCCGCCATCCCCCACCGGGTATCGCGGCGACCACCTGATCGGCCCGCTCCAAGTGGGAGAAGTCCACGTAGTCCGTGACCTGGCGCAGTGCCCCTCGTTGCGGGTCGACCACTAAGGCTGTCCCGGTTGCGGGATCCCATCCCTCCACGCGCACCATGCGACCGATCTCGGTCTCAGTGCCATTGAAGATGGCGGTCCATCCGGTCTGATTGAAGTATCGGAGTTGCATGGCGTCATGATCCCGGAGGTCCGGCGACCTGCTCGACCTCCGTGTCGTGGAAGCCGTGGTTAGCCTGTAGGGCTCACGGAGCTTGTGGCCGACCGGCGGGCAGCCGGGCCAGCGTTGCTGCCACAGATCCGTCAGAAGCACCCGCACATCTCCAGTCAGTGGAGCCGCGACTGGCTCCCCAAGCAGGGGAGGCCGCCGAGTAGGCGGGAGAGAGTGCGGTCAGTGGATTGCTGCTTTTCTATGCTGGTGCACACATTCACTCGTTGGGGGACTCCGTTGCCAGCGGGATACCGCACCGCCAGCAGTCGTTCGCGTGGTCGTCCTGGCAGACGTAGCCGATGGCACCATCCACGCACCATTCGGCGGCCTCCTCGGAAAGCAGGTCGGGCCCGGCAAGGAGCAGCCGACGAAATTCCGTGGTGTCCGCAATGTCGGCCGGCCGGTTGGTGAACCACTCGTTGAACCAAGGCTTGTCCTGGTATATGCGCCAGTGCGCATTCTCCCGGTCGTCGACAGCCGTAAGGAACCGATCGACGATGCGCCCCCAACTCGGTGCTCCGAACCAGCCGTTGTCGGACGCACAGAAGGATTCGATCAGGGTTCGCAGGCCGAACTCCTTCTCGTGAAGGCAGTACCTTCGCCCCCATGAGATCGCGACCTGCGCCATCTCCGCGAGTTCTTCTCGCGGATCAACCTCGTGCGCCGGGTCGTCAGGGTTGTGGCAGGCCAGCCCGAGCTCGAGTACGGACTGCCCTGTCGGTAGAACCCGGGACGGGTTGACGATCGCGAGACCGAGACCGATCCAGTCGGCATGGTCGAACGACAGCATCGAGCGCACGAGTCGGGTGGTTGCCGTGTTGATCCGCATCATTGTGCCGTCGTGGAGCGGACTCTTCCCGGCATGCCAGTTCTCGACGGGTGTGTTGCGCCACACGGCGAGCGTGATGCGGGTGGCAGCGAGCCACAGCAGGGCGTCGTCGTCGAGGTGCCCGAACCGCTTGGCACACTCCTGGGCGCCGTAGGTGATCAGCTCTTCCGGTTTCGGCCACCTGTGGCTGTCGGGCTCTTCAGGCCCTTCAGGCGCGTACTCATAGTCGTCGGCGTACTCGTCGAGGATCGCACTCAACTCGGCTGCGCTGTAAGCCTCGCTGTACTCGGAGCTGTCCGGCTCTTCGACGGTGTACATGTCGTAGTCCCAGGAGACGTACACGTCGCCCCAGAGCACGACGTCATCGCACTTGCTGGCGTTGTCCGTCACAACCGGCCTGATGGTGATCGGGGCAGTACGCCCGTCGGTTCGCTCGCCGTCCTTCTCGGCGGCCCATGCGGTGATGACCCCGAGCGGCTTCGGAAGGAGAGGACCGACCTCGGTGATGCTGAACGGCTCGTCGTCGTCATCGGTGTCGAACCGGCTGTTGACGAACGCGACCGCCTCGGAGGGCGTGCTGACGATGGACTGGCTACCACTCTCGTTGTCAACTACACGCCACAACGTCCTGTTCTTCACGGTGCTCTCCGATCGCGGTGAGTGCACCCGGGGCGGGTGCGATGCGCCGGGTCGCTTGGCACTGACACCAACTTATGGGCTGATCAACCCATCCGTAGTCCCGAAGGTGCTTGTCGGCGATAACGTTCGGTACGTTCGCGTGCAACCTGCTTTTCGCGACTGCGGCGACACATCAGAGTCCAACGGCGCAGGAGGCGAAGATGGCGCTGAACAAGAAGGGTACCCGGCGCATAACCGTTGACGGGATCGAGTACCGCTGGCGGATCCGCAGGAAGCCCTCCTACATGCAGGGACTCTGCTGGACACCACTGACCTATGCGGTTGAAGCAGCCAGCGGCAGCCAGCCGGGCACGACCTTGATCGGCACCAGCGGCCAGGCCCATCCCAGCAACTGGGTGGGTGCCGAGGCAGTGCCCATCCGCCCAGCCCACGTTGCTGCCAGCATCCGAGAAGCACGGGACCGAGGCTGGGAACCAACCAAGGCCGGATCTCCTTTCCAGCTCGACCGATCCGCAGGGTTCATCGCCCACCCATGAGACAAAGCGAACAAAAGCAGTCCATATCGGTCGAACTGCCGCAGAGGCTCCAGGCCTGGTTCGCCGAGCATGAGGAACGCCTGCAATCCTGCGGAATCACGGGTGCGGTCCAGCAGTCGCCCGAGGACGGCCGAACCAAGAACAGCACCTGGATGACGCTCGAAAACGATGACTTCGTCGCCGTGCTCATCGTCTGGAGCAGCGGGGAAGCCGAGCTTGAGTACGGGGACATGGCAACAGGCCAGGTCCGACAACAGCACCGGGATCTCTGCACCTTCCAGGGCCTCCTCGACGCCATCGAGGCCGTCCACGAATGGATCCGCATAAAGGGCGAGCCGTCCGTGGAAGGGTGACCTCCGGCGAGTTCGAGAAAGCCTGGGCCGAGTTCCTTGACAGATTGCAACCCGACCCCGCCGACCTCTCGGTGTTCCGAGGGCTTCTTGGCATCATCGCGGCATGACCCCGACCCTTCCCCGCACCGTCCGAGCCGTCGACACCGCTCAGCTCCTGGACCTGGCCCAGGAGGCCGCCATGCATGGCTTCAGCCAGCGGCTCCCGGTCGACTGGCTACGAGAGCACCTCGCCGCAGAAGCGACGCACTACCTGTTCCCGACACTCGTGCAGCGGCTCACGCACCGTCCCGAGGTGCCGCTGCAGTGGAGGTGCCAGCAACTGCTGACCGTCAGCACCGGCGAGCAGATCTGGGGTCTCCTCGACGTCCTTCCCGACACCTTCGACAAGATCCCGGAGACCTTGGGCATGGCGTCCAAGAAGGACATCGTCAACCGCATCGAGCAAGCAGTGAAGGTGCGGGAGTGGATGGAACGGACGGCCGCCGATGCAGGTTCATGAGGTCCGGCGCAGCCGGCTGGGCAGTCTGAGGAAATGACATCGATCTGAGACAGCCGCTTGCCGACACGCCGTGAGACTGGAGGGGAACGTCCTGGTCACAGCGGCGGCGCCTGACACCGAAAGTGAGAACCTACAGCAGGTCGGCCCAGGCCTTGCTGGTTCCGCAAAGAACTTTGCCAGGTGAGCCTGGGTGGCGGCAGGTTGGTGGGCATGGACAGACAGTTCTGGGACGACATGTACGGCAGTCGTGAACAGCTCTTCAGCGGCGCGCCCAACGGGGTGCTGGTCAGCGAGGTCGCCGAGCTGCCGCCCGGGCAGGCGCTCGATGTGGGGTGCGGGGAGGGTGGCGACGCGGTCTGGCTGGCTCGGCGGGGGTGGCAGGTGACCGCGGTGGACATCTCCCGGGTCGCCCTGGAGCGCGCCGCCGCGGCGGGCGCGGACCTCGGGGGCCGGGTGGCGTGGACGCGGGCCGATCTGACCAGTAGGCGGCCACCGGCCGCGGCGTTCGACCTGGTGTCGGTCCAGTACTTTCCGCTCAAGCGCCGGCCGGACCACGCCGCGCTGCGCGGTCTGCTGGACGCCGTCGCGCCCGGGGGCACACTGCTGTTCGCCACGCATGACCTGGCCGATCTGAGCCCGCACCCGGAGCAGGACTTCGACCCCCGGGACTACTACCAGCCCGACGAGATCGCCGGGGTGCTCGACGACGACTGGACGGTTGTGGTCAACGAGACCCGTCCACGCACCGCTCCCGCCCCCGCCGGCACCCACCACACCCATGACACCGTGCTGCGGGCGCGACGGCTGCGATAAGCGGTGGCCGCGACAGGCGACGGCCGCGACACGCGACGGCCGCGACAGGCGGCCGGGTCGCGGCGGCCGGGGCCGGTCAGGGCTGGAGCTGGTGGCCCAGGGCCTTCGCCTTCTCCACGCGCCGGGCGAGGACCTCCTCGTGACGGTCCGCCATCTGCCGCAGCGCGTCCTTGCGGTCGCGCTTGGAGAGCCGGTCGATGTAGAGGTGCCCCGAGAGATGGTCGGCCTCGTGCTGTAGACACCGGGCGAAGTAACCGGTGCCCTCGATCACCAGCGGGTTGCCGTCCTTGTCGACGCCGCGGACCACGGTGCGGTCGGTGCGCGGTACGTCCATCCGCGCGCCCGGTACGGACAGACAGCCCTCGGTCTCCTCGATGAGCAGCCGGTGGGCCGGGTCGGGCTGGTCCAGGACGGGGTTGATGATGTGGCCGATGTGCCGTACGCCGTGGTCGTCCGGGCAGTCGTAGACGAACAGCCGCAGATCGACGTCGACCTGATTGGCGGCCAGCCCGGCGCCGTCGGCGATGTACATGGTGAGGAACATGTCGTCGATGAGGGCGCTCAGCTCGGGTGTGCCGAACTCGGTCACCTCGCGGCAGGAGCGGCGCAGCACCTCCTCACCGACCTCGGTGATCCGGCGCGGGGAGCCGCGCCCGGCCTCGGGAGGCAGCGCCGGATAGGAGTCGACGGGTTTCCCCTGTACCAGGACGCGCACCGCTGACCTCACCATTTCCGCCCCCACTGCCGGCCGTCCGATGGCCCCTCACGGCCGCTGAGGCCGCCCCCGCTGATGGTCATGTCCGGCCAACGTAGCAGGGGCGGTTCGGCCGCGGCTCCGGCGCGCGTCAGATCGCGTCAGATCGCGAGGTACGGGGTCAGAGCGCTTCGCCGAGCTCCTCCAGCAGCCGCCGCTTGCTGCGGGCCCCGACCAGCGACCGCACCGGCTCGCCCGACCGGAAGAGCATTAGGGTCGGCATCGAGAGCACCCCGTACGCGTTGGTGGTGGACGGGTTCTCGTCCACGTCCAGGGACACCACCTTCAGCCGGTGGCCCTCCTCCTGGGCGATCTCCGCCAGCACCGGCGCGATCATCCGGCACGGGGGGCACCACGAGGCGGTGAACTTCACCAGCACGGGCAGCTCGGCCGCCAGCACCTCCTCGGCGAAGGTGGCGTCGGTGACCGTGGCCACTCCCCCAGTGTGTGTCAGTGACATGTCATCTCTCCCTTGGCGTCTCTGTGGTGCGTGTGGAGCTGTCGTGGTTACGGCGCGCTCACGGGCCGGGCGGTGTCAGCTCGCAGCGCGGTTCCGGGGCCCCTTCGGGCGCCGTCGCCGCGGCCTCCAGCTCCGCGCGGGCCCGCTCCGCCTGGACGAGCTGTGTTCCGACCCGCTCCCGGATGGCGCTCAGCCGGGCGATGCACTCGTCCAGCTCGGCGAGCTTGCGCCGGTAGACGTCCAGCGAGGCGGGGCAGGAGTCACCGGCCGGATGGCCGGAGCGCAGGCACTCGACGAACGGACGCGTCTCCTCCAGCTCGAAGCCGAAGTCCCGCAGCGTGCGGATCTGCTGGAGCAGCCGCAGGTCCTCCTCGTCGTACGACCGGTAACCATTGCCGGTGCGGCGCGCGGGCAGCAGCCCGAGCGACTCGTAATAGCGCAGGGTGCGGGTGGTCGTACCCGCCCGTTCGGCCAGCTCTCCGATCCGCATGACCTGACGGTAGACCTTGACCCCGGCGTAAAGGCCAGAGCGCCGTGCGGGACTTGGGGCTCCGCGGCCGCCGACCGATGACTGACCGTTGTCGGACCCTCGCCGTAGAGTGCCGATATGACCACACCCGACGCGGATGAGTTCGCCGAGCCGCTGCCCGCCACCCGCCGTGCTCTGCTGCGGCGCCTTGCCCGCGGCCAGGCCGAGGGCCGTGCCCCGTCCCTGGTGGGGGCCGTGGTGCGGGAGGGGCAGCTGGTGTGGACGGGTTCGCGCAGCTCCGGGGAGGGATCCGCACCGGACGCCGACACCCAGTACCGCATCGGCTCCCTGACCAAGACCTTTGTGGCGGTCCTGGTGATGCGGCTGCGCGACGAGGGGCTGCTGGACCTGGGCGATCCGCTGGCCAAGCACATGGACGTGCCGGAGGCCGGGGGCGCGACCGTCGCCCAGCTCCTCGCCCACACCTCGGGTCTCGCCGCCGAGGCCCGTGGCCCGTGGTGGGAGCGCACGCCCGGGGCGCTGCGGCCCGAGACGGCCGATATCTTCGGCGAGCGCCCGCTGATCCATCCCGCGGGCCGCCGTCACCACTACTCCAACCCCGGTTTCGCGCTGCTCGGCGCGCTGGTCGAGCGGCTGCGCGGAGCGCCCTGGGGCGAGGTGCTCGCGCGCGAGGTGCTGGAGCCGCTGGCGATGGGGCGTACCTCGCTCGAGCCGCGGGCGCCGCACGCCGGGGGATGGGCCGTGCACCCCTGGGCGGATGTGCTGCTGCCCGAACCGGCCGAGGACACCGGGCGGATGGGCCCGGCCGGGCAGCTCTGGTCGACCGCCGGGGATCTGGCCCGCTTCGCCGCCTTCCTGCTGGACGGGGACGAGCGGGTGCTCGGCGCGGAGTCGCTGGCCGAGATGCGGGTGCCCGCCGTCGCCCCCGAGGAGGGGGACTGGGACGGCGGCTACGGACTGGGGACGCAGCTCGTCCGCACCGGCGGACGGTTCCTTTACGGCCACACCGGCTCCATGCCCGGCTTCCTGGCCACGCTGTGGGTGAGCGCCGAGGACCGGCTGGCCGGGATCGCGCTGGCCAACGCCACCGCGGGGCCCGCGATCGGCTCCATCGCCGCCGACCTCATACGGATCGTGGCGGAGCACGAGCCCCCCATCCCCGAGCCGTGGCGGCCGCTGACCGAGGTCGATCCGGCGCTGCTGGCGCTGACCGGACCCTGGTACTGGGGGCCGCGCGCCTACCACCTGCGGCTGCGCGCGGACCGTGGACTGGAGCTGTCCCCGGCCACCGGGGGCGGCCGGGCCTCCCGCTTCAGGGCCGAGCCGGACGGCACCTGGACGGGGCTCGACGGGTATTACGCGGGGGAGACCCTGCGGGTGGTCGAGGGGGAGGGCGGCGCCCCGGTCCATCTGGACCTGGGCACCTTCGTGTTCACCCGGGAGCCCTACGCCCCGGGAGACGTGGTGCCCGGCGGCGTCGACCCGGAGGGCTGGCGCGCCCTCTGAGGGGAGGTGACCGGGGGGTGGGAGCGGGATGCCGCGCTCCGGCGGAGTGTTCCGGCGGGGCGTTGAGGGCCCGGCGGCCGTAGCCTGACCCCGCCAGTGGTACGCACGGCTGGGGGCTGGGTCGGCGGTGCGGCGGGCGGCAGATTGGTCTCCGGTTTCATCCGCCCCTCCCCCAGGAGCCCCGCCGTGCGCTCGTCCACGCTTCGTCTCAGTGCCTCCCTGCTAGCCCTCACCACCGTCATGGCCGCCTCCGTGGCCGCCTCCGGGACGGCCACCGCCCGGCCCGGCGGTCCGGCGGCCGACCGTGACCGGCCGGGGACCGTCTGGTCGGCCGGGTGGGCCGCCCCCGTCCAGCGCCCCAGCTCGGGCTTCGAGAAGAACTGGGCCGAGAGCGGCTTCGCCGAGCGCACCGCCCAGACCCTGCGTCAGGTCGTCCGGGTGACCGGCGGCGGCTCGGCCGCCCGGATCAGGCTGTCGAACCGCTATGGCACCACCCCGCTGCGGATCGCGGGCGCGACCATCGCCCGTACCGCGCACGGCGCCGCCGTCCACGGCGCGAGCCTGCGCCCGCTGACCTTCGGACACCGGCGGTCGGTGGAGATCGGGGCGGGCGGGGAGACGGTGAGCGACGCGGCCCCGCTGCGCGTGGCGGCACGTCAGCCGGTCACGGTCACGCTGTACTTCGACCGTCCGACCGGCCCCGCCACCTTCCACGCCCAGGCGTACGCCCGCAGCTTCCGCGCGGACGGCGACCACCGCGCCGACCGCGCCGGAGCGGCCTTCACCGAGACCACCCACTCCTGGTACTACCTCTCCGATGTCGAGGTCACCGGCGGTCCTCGGCACCCGGGCACGGTGGTGGCCTTCGGCGACTCGATCACCGACGGCTTCGGCTCGACCTACGACGCCGACCACCGCTGGCCGGATCTGCTGGCCGGGCGCCTCGCGGCCGCGGGCACCCCGCGCCCCGTCCTCAACTCCGGGATCGGCGGCAATCTGCTGCTGCACGACTCGGCCTGGTACGGCGACCGGGCGGGCGCCCGCTTCCGGCGCGATGTCCTGGACAAACCGGGCGTACGGTCGGTGATCCTGCTCCAGGGGCTCAACGACATCGGCTTCAGCGAGGTCGATCTGCCCACCTACAAGCCCAATCCGCAGGTTTCGGCCGATGAGGTGATCGCCGGTTACCGGGAGCTGATCGGTCTCGCCCACACCCGCGGGATCAAGGTCATCGGCGGGACGATCCTCCCGTTCAAGGGCGCCGAGTACCACACCCCGCGCTCCGAGGCGAAGCGCACCGCGATCAACGAGTGGATCCGCACCTCGGGCGCCTTCGACGCGGTCGTCGACTTCGCGGAGGTCATGGCCGCGCCGTCCGATCCGCTGCGGCTGAACCCGGCGTACGACTCGGGCGACTTCAAGCACCCGAACGACGCGGGCTACCGGCGGATGGCCGAGGCCGTCGACCTCGCGACGCTGTGAGGCCGCCGACGGGCAAGTGGGACCAGGCCGGTTCAGGCCAGCGGCAGCTTGAAGCCGACGTGGCTGGCCTCGAAGCCGAGCCGCTCGTAGAAGCGGTGGGCGTCGATTCGGGTCGCGTCCGAGGTGAGCTGCACCAGCACACACCCCTCGCGGCGCGACTCCTCGACGGCCCACTCGATCAGCTGGGTGCCGAGCCCGCCGCCGCGCTCCTCGGAGTGGATCCGGACGCCTTCGATGATCGAGCGCGTGGCGCCGCGCCGCGACAGCCCGGGGATCACGGTCAGCTGGAGGGTGCCGACGGTGCGGCCCTCCCGGACCGCGACGACCAGCCGCTGCTGGGGATCCGAGTCCAGCCGCTCGAAGGCGGCGCGGTACGGGGTCAGGTCGTCCGGGGACTCCCGGCCGGCGCCGAGCGGGTCGTCCGCCAGCATGGCCACGATCGCCGGGATGTCATCGACGGTCGCGCGCCGTATCTCGAAGTCGCTCATGCGGTGGAGCCTACGCCGAGGCACGCGAGCCCCGGACGGCGCGACTGGCCCGTGGCCACCGGGTATCGGCACGTCCCGGGATCGGCACATCCCCGGATCAGCCCGCCTCGGGATCGGCCCGCCTCGGGATCGGCCCGCCTCGGGATCGGTGTGTCCGGCCCATCAGCACGTGGTGCCGGTCAGCCCCTCCACAGCGGCGACGAGGGGCGCCAGTTCCGGCCGCCTGGCGGCCTCGGCGAGGGCTTCGCGCAGCGCGGTGTCATGCGTCGGCCGCGCCTCCTCCAGGAGCTTCAGCCCCTCGTCGCTGACGTCGGTGTAGATGCCGCGGCGGTCGCCGGGGCAGATGTAGCGGGCGAGCAGACCGCGGTCCTCCAGCCGGGTGACCAGCCGGGTCGTGGCGCTCTGGCTGAGCACGACGGAGTCAGCGAGCTGCTTCATCTGGAGATGTCCGCCGTCGCCGTCGTGCTGCCCGCTGAGTACGTTGAGCACGGAGAATTCGCGGACGCTCAGGTCGTGCCTGGCCTGTAGCGCACGCTCGACATGCGTCTCTATCCGGCCGTGCAGGGAGGACAGGGCGCACCAGCCCTGGGCCAGGGCCTGTTCTGCGGGCGGGGCGACGGCGCCGTGCGGTTCGTCCGGCATGGAACCCCTCCTTGGTGGGTGAGCGGATTCCAGGATAGTCCAGGGATGAAAAAGACCGCGTATGCAATTATCGGCGCTTTGTCGCCCGCAGCCGTCGCCCCCGGGCGGTCAGCCCCCAGGGCTTGATCACCGAGATCGCGGTGAGAAAGGTATAGACGCCCAGGCTGACCGACGGCGCCAGGATCAGATCCGTGGTCGCCCCGACCGTCCGCCCCGCCACCACATCGGCCATCGCGGAGTCGATCCGGGCGCGCAGGGCGAACGCCGTGGCGGCGGTGGTGATCATCGTCAGCCAGAACTTCATATACACCCACCGGTGGCGCGCCAGCCCCCAGGGTGTCCCCAGCGACAGCACGATCCCGCTGACCAGCGACAGCAGGCTGATCGGGATCAGCAGCCAGTCGCCCAGCACATTCATGGACCGGTACGCCGCCCCGGCCTCCTCGGCCGAGCCGGCCGTGGCTCCGGTGATCCCCAGGGCCAGCACCCCGAGGGTCAGCCCGAGCCATCCGACGGAGGCGACGACATGAACGACGAGGAGGCCCCGGCGCGCGGGGCGGGTGAGTTGCCGCATGCCCTCACCGTGGCCGCGCGGCGGCCCCCCGGGCGTCTGACGGCGGGAGTATCCGCGCGTACTCCCGGTGGCGCGGGCGAACCGGTGCGATGGCTCCGGGCGGGGCCGGGCCATTGGCGTCAGGCCGGGCCATTGGCGTCGGGCCGGGCCGTTGGTGCGGGGCCGGGGCGGTGATGGCCGGGAGGTGCATCTACGCTCGGCTGGTATGACCAGACTGCATCTGTTCGATCTGGACGGGACGCTCATCCACGGCTCGGCCGCCGCGATCGAGATCTCCCGGCAGCTCGGTCTGGAGCGGGAGATCGCCGCGCTGGAGCGGGCGTTCGCGGGCGGGGAGCTGACGACGGCCCAGTTCGCGGAGCGAGCCTGTGCGCTGTGGGAGGCGCTGACGGAGGAGCACGTGGCAGCGGCGTTCGAGGGGGCGCCGTGGCTGGCCGGGATCCGTGAGGTGTGGGCGGACATCCGGGCGCGGGGCGAGCGCTGCGCGGTGATCTCGCTCTCGCCGGGCTTCTTCGTGTCGCGGCTGCTGGAGTGGGGCGCGGACGCCACGTACGGCTCGACCTGGCCCGCCGTGCCGTTCCGGGAGCCGGTGGATCCGGCGGGGATCCTGACCCCGGCCGCGAAGGTCCGGATCGCCGATGAACTCTGTACGAAGTTCGGCTTGACCAGGGATCACTGCGTGGCCTACGGGGATTCCCTCTCGGACGCCGAACTGTTCACGGTGGTGCCGGTCTCGGTCGCCGTGAACGCCGACCACCATGTGAGCGAAATCGCATCCCACGCCTATACCGGTCGTGATCTCCGAGAAGCTTACGAATTGATGAGTAACCACACGTAACTATCGGTAATTACGTGAGTTGGTGGGTGTAACAGATGTGGGGCACTTGGGGCTTGTGAATTCATCCGGGGCCGGTAGGGTCGGGTCCGGTTCCGTGCGGCGTGCTGTAACGGGGTCAGAACGGGCATCCCAGGCCAACCAGCATATCGGGAACACAGCTCCCGTTTCCCGGACTTCGGGCTATGCACCCGGCGCGGGGAACGAGCATGGCATGCTGCCCGGAAGAGAGTTGCAGAGAGGGTCGGTACGACCATTCTCGCTTGAACCAGTGCACCAGGACGGGGAATTGCGGGCACATTCCGGCAGCGGAAGTGCGAAGACCGACAGAAAGATGTTCGAGGCGAGGCACCCATGGACGCTCCGACCACCACATCGTCGGCCGGCAGCGACGGCTCCGGCGGAAACAGTGGCGACTGGGGCTGGTTCACCCCGAGCAGGAAACCGGCCGACGACCGCAGGGCCCCGGACCAGCAGAGCGAAGAGCGTGCGCCCAGTCGCCCGGTGAACCCGATACGGCCGGTCGGCACCGAGGCCGACCGCCGTACGCCCCCGGCCGCGGCCCCCGCGCCCGGCCCGGGAGCGGGCGACCGCGGCACCGACGACCGCCGCCCGGACGACCGCCGGGCCCCCGGCCCCGCCGCCCGCGGGAGCGAGGAGCATCAGCGCCCCGACGAGGTGGCCCCGGCCCCGCAGGACGTCCGGCCCGGCCCCGACTCGCCGTTCGCCGTCCCCGAGACCGCCTCGCCCGACGCGATCCTGCTGCGCCGCACCATGGCCGAGGTCGAGCCCATCAGCGACAAGGTCACCTCGTACTTCTACGCGCTGCTCTTCGTCCAGCACCCCGAGCTGCGGCCGCTCTTCCCCGCCGCGATGGACGCCCAGCGCGACCGGCTGTTCAAGGCGATCCTCACCGCCGCCCGGCTCATCGACGACCTCGACATCCTCACCGAGTTCCTCACCCGGCTCGGCCGTGGCCACCGCAAGTACGGCACCCAGCCCGAGCACTACCCCGCCGTCGGCGAGTGCCTGATCGGCGCGCTCACCCGCTACGCCGTCAGCACCTGGAGCGACGAGGCCGAGGCCGCCTGGGTGCGCGCCTACACCCAGATCTCCCAGATCATGATCGACTCGGCGGCCGAGGACGAGCTGATCGCCCCCGCGTGGTGGCAGGCCGAGGTGGTCGGGCATGAGCTGCGCACCCACGACATCGCCGTGATCACCGTCCGCCCGGACCAGCCGTACCCCTTTCTGGCGGGCCAGTACACCTCACTGGAAACGCCCTGGTGGCCGCGGGTCTGGCGGCACTATTCATTCGCCGCCGCGCCGCGCTCCGACGGGCTGCTCTCCTTCCATGTGAAGGCCGTGCCGGCCGGATGGGTGTCCTCCGCGCTGGTGCACCGGGCCCGCCCCGGCGATGTGATCCGCCTCGGGCCCCCCGCCGGTTCCATGACGGTCGACCACGCCAGCGACAACGGGCTGCTCTGCCTCGGCGGCGGCACCGGTATCGCGCCGATCAAGGCGCTGGTCGAGGACGTCGCCGACCACGGCCGCAACCGTCCGGTCGAGGTCTTCTACGGCGCCCGCAACGATCACGATCTGTACGACATCGACACCATGCTGCGGCTGGCCCAGAAGCATCCGTGGCTCGCGGTCCGCCCCGTCGTCTCCGACGGCCCGACCAACGGCCTCAGCGGTCGGCTGCCCGACGCCGTGCGGCAGTACGGCCCGTGGAACGCGTTCGACGCCTATCTCTCCGGGCCGCCCGGGATGATCCGCAGCGGTGTCGACGCCCTGATGGGCGTCGGCATTCCGTCGCACCGCATCCGGCACGACTCCATCGAGGAGCTCGCCGCGGCCGCGGAATAGGACGCGGGCCCGACGGCATACGGCGAAAACACCAACACTAGGCAGGCATTCCGGCGATTCCGGACGGCGAATCAGGACGGGGACGAGAACCGTGGACAGTGCGGAGCACCTGGACGACCGCGCGTGGCGTCCCGGGAGCGACGGCGAACACCAGCTACAGCGGCGACTGGACACCGTCGGCCGCGCCGACCGCTTCTACGACGATCAGGTGCTGGACCACCTGAATGTCCGGATGCGGGAGTTCATCGAGCGCCAGGAAATGTGCTTTCTGGCCACCTCCGACCGGCACGGGGAGTGCGACAGCACGTTCCGGGCCGGTCCGCCCGGCTTTCTGAGAGTGCTCGACACGCGCACGCTGGCCTATCCCGAATATCGGGGAAACGGCGTCATGGCCAGCCTCGGCAATATCCAGGAGAACCCCCACCTGGGCATTCTCATGGTCGACTTCTTCCGGGACCGGATCGGGCTGCATGTGAACGGCCGGGCCCGGGTGGTGGAGGACGCCGAGATGCGCGCGGCACACCATGGGCTGCCGGAGGACCCGGTGCCGGGGCGGCGCGCGGTGGTGTGGGTCGAGGTGACCGTCGAGGAGGCGTACATCCACTGCGCCAAGCACATTCCGCACCTCCAGAAGGTCCCGGCGCAGCGGCGCACCGGCGGTGGTGACGCGGCCCGGCGCCGGGGGTCATCCAATGACCAGGCCCTCGAGCACGACCGGGAGCGGGACTGGGGGACGGACGACGTCAAGCGGAAGGGTGGCGACTTCTTCGGCGCCGCGGCGGAGGCCCGCGAAGGCCGCAGGGTCCCGCCCGCTCCGCCTACTTCTCCCGCGCCGCCTGCTCCGTCTGCCCCTCCTGAGCCGCCTGGTCCGTCCGCCTCTCCTGCCCCGCCTGCTCCGTCTGCCCCTCCTGCTCAGCCCGCTCCACCCGTGGCGCCTGCCCCGCCCGTCTCACGGCCCTCCTGGGCTGTGGACCTGCCGGGCCAGGCTGCCCGGCCTCTCCCGGCCGCTCGGGCCGAGCTGGAGGTCTCGGTCCCTCAGGCTCCGGCTTCCCTGGCGGCCCCGGCTGCACCGGCCCCGGACCCTCAGCCCCTGACAGACACGGACACTCAGGTTCTGGCCATCCCCCCTGCCCCGCCCACCTCACCGGTCTCGTGGCCGGTGGGCCTGCCTGCCCAGACCGCCCCGCCGACCCCGGCCGCGCAAGCCGACGCGGTGGCCGACGCCGCTCCGCGGGCCGCTGAGCCCTCCGCCGTGCGTGATCTCAGCCCGGCCATCCGGCCGCCGGTCCGGCCCGACGCGGGGCCCGAGGACTGGCGGGAGGAGGCCGAGCGGGTGCTGGCCGAGGCGCGTCAGCGGGCGGCCCGGAAGACCCAGCAGCCGTTCAGCGGCTGGTTCCGTTAGGTACTGCCCCGATAGAGCTCAGCCCTGCCGGTCCTGTTCGCGATGATCGCCCGGCAGGGCCTCGCCGCGCTCAGCCGAGGTCGTCCGCGAGCAGGGCCAGCACACCCTCGATGTTGGCGTCGAGATACGCCCGCAGCGAGGGCGGCACCACCTCGACCGAGGCGATCCCCTCGCGGGTGAACGGGACGCTCACCACGTCGTACTCCCCGCACGGCTCGTCCACCTCCGGGCCGTGCCGCCGGGTGAGGTCCATCGAGGCGAGTCTGCAAACGAAGAAGTGCTGCACCTTCACACCGGCACCGGCACTGGCACTGGCACCGGCACCGGCCGGGCCCGCGCCCCCGGCGCCCTCAGCGCTCTCATCGGGGTGCGGGACGGTGTCGACGAAGGCGGGCACCACATCCGTCACCTTCGCGCCCAGCTCCTCGTCCACCTCGCGGTACAGGGCCTCGACGACGGTCGCGTCCTCGGGCTCCATCCCGCCGCCCGGAGTGATCCAGTACGGCGCCTGGCCGGGCTTGGTGCGCTTGATCAGGATCATGCGGGGCGCGGTGTCGCCCTCGAGGAGAATGGCGCGGGCGGTGCGCTTGACCACGGGTCGTTCGGTCATGCAGGACATCTGCCGCACCCGTGGTCCCGCGAAACCACTTACTCACCAATCGACAGCCGCGCGCAACAGCCACTCGTGCGCCCGCGCGATATGCGGCAGCGCGAGTGCCCCGGTCCGCACCACCAGGAAATAGGTGCGCAGCGGTGGCACCGGCGGGTTGAGCAGCGCCACCACCTCCCCGGCGTCCAGCGCGTCCATGCAGAGATAGCGCGGCAGAACGCCGAGCCCCGCACCCTGCGCGACGCAGGCGAGCACCGCGCGCAGATCGGGCGCGATGATCGTGCCGGCGGTGACCGGCCGGGTGTCGAAGACGGCCGACCAGTAGCGGGTGACCAGCGGCAGGCTCTCGTGCACCTCGACGACGGGCAGTGCCTCCAACGCGCGTACGCCCTTGACCTGGAGCACCGCTGGGCCGCCGAGCCGGGCGGCCCAGCGCGGGGCCGCGACCAGCACATGTTCCTCGTCGCACAGCGGGGTGGCGGCCAGCAGCCGCCCCCGGGGCCGGGCGGTGGTGATGGCCAGGTCGTGATGGCCGGCGCCCAGCCCCTCGAACAGCTCCTCGGCGCTGCCGAAGGCGCAGCGCACCGCCAGGCCCTGGGTGACCAGGGTGGTCAGCGCGGGCAGGGCGCGCAGCGCGGTGAACTCCGGGGGGCCCGCGAGATGCAGGGTGCGCAGCGCCGAGCGGTCGTCCAGACCCGCCTCGGCGATCTCCACCAGGGCGTCGAGGTGCGGCGCGGCCTTGTGGGCGAGTTCGTCCCCGACGGTGGTGGGGATGACGCCGCGCGCCGTACGGAGGAACAGGGGGCGGCCGAGCTGCCGCTCCAGGGTGCGTATCTGGCCGGTGACGGCGGGCTGGGAGAGCCCGAGCAGTCCGGCGGCGCGGGTGAAGGACCCGGCGCGGTGAACCGCGACAAAGGTGCGTAAGAGGGCCAGATCCATGCGGTTCCCCTCGCCTCGTCGAGCCCCGAACGCATGCCAACTATAAATATGCCGATAGGTCCATGTCGCTACTGTGATTGGACACTGACGCTGAGTCAACTAGCCTTGTTCGAGCGGTTCTCCACGAGAAGAACCGGGGCGTCTCAAGCCACGAGGGGGGAGGCTTGAGACGCCCGCACAGGCATACCCGCCCGCTTTCAGCCACCCGCCCCGGTGCTTGCCGTGCCCGATGCGGCGTCCGTGGCCCTGCCCGTGCCCGATGCCGCGTCCGTGTCGGATGCCGTGTCGAGCGCCCGCAGCACATCCGCGATCAGATCATCCGCGTCCTCCGCGCCCACCGAGAACCGGATGAAGCCCTCGGGTACCGCGTCGCCGCCCCACCGGCCGCGCCGCTCCGCCGTGGAGCGCACCCCGCCGAAGCTGGTGGCGTCGTCCACCAGCCGCAGCGCGGTCAGAAAGCGCTCCGCGTGCTCCTTGTCCGGCAGGGTGAAGGAGACCACGCAGCCGAAGCGCCCGCCGCGCATCTGCCCGGCCGCCACCCGGTGGGAGGGATCGGTCGGCAGACCGGGGTGGCGCAGTCCGGTGACCTCGGGGCGGTCGCGCAGCGCCTCGGCGAGTGCCAGGGCGGTCTCCGCCTGGCGGTCGACGCGCAGCTGGAGGGTGGCCAGGGAGCGGTGGGCGAGCCATGCCTCCATGGGGCCGGGGATCGCGCCCACCGTCTTGCGCCAGGCCCGCACCTCAGCGGCGAGCCGTGGATCGCGGCAGGTCACATAGCCGAGCAGTACATCGCCATGGCCGGTGAGCGCCTTGGTGCCGCTCGCCACGGCGAAGTCCGCGCCGAGCTCCAGCGGGCGCTGGCCGAGCGGGGTGGCGAGGGTGTTGTCGACGGCGACCAGTGCGCCCCGGGCGTGCGCGGCCTCGGCGAGCCGGCGGATGTCGCAGACGTCCAGTCCGGGATTGGACGGGGTTTCCAGCCACAGCAGCTTCGTCCGGTCGCCCATGGCGTCCAGGGGGGCCAGCTGGGCGTCCTCGCCGGTCGGGGCGGTGCGCACGGTGACCCCGTAGCCCGTCAGCCGCTCGATCAGCGCCGGGAGCAGCTGATAGCCGTCGGACGGCAGGACGGCCGCGTCGCCCTGGCGCAGCTGCGACAGCAGTACGGCCGAGATCGCGCCCATGCCGGACGAGAAGACGACTGTCTCGGCGTCGGTGCCCGGCGACTCCAGTTCGCTGATCGCCCGCTCCAGCAGGGACCAGGTGGGGTTGGCGTCCCGGCCGTAGGTGTAGGGGCCGACGGCGTCGCCGGGGAGGTGGTAGTGGGCGGCGAAGACCGGGCCCGGCAGCGTCGGCTCGTACGCCTCGGCCTCGGGCAGTCCGGCCCGTACGGTGCGGGTGCCGTCGCCGGTCATGTGGATTCCTTCCCCGCGTCCGGGCCGTCGGCGGCCGACGCGTTCTCGGCAGTGGCGCTCTCCGCGGCCTTCCCTGCGTTCTCCACGCCCTTCTCCGCGCCCGTCCCCGAGGCGTCGACGGCCCTGGCGACCGCGTCCAGCAGCCCGCCGCTCGCGGCCTCGATCATCTCCAGGCACTCCTCGAAGTCGTCCAGCCCGCCGAAGTAGGGGTCCGGCACATCGAGGCCGCCCAGCGCGTCGTGGTCCGCGTCCGGGTCGTAGCTCCGCAGCAGCCGCACCTTCGCGGCGTCGTGCGGGGTCGGCGCGAGCGCGCGCAGCTCGTGCAGGTGGCCGCTGTCCAGGGCGATCACCAGATCGAGGTGATCGAACCACTCGACCCGGAACTGGCGCGCGATGTGATCCTGTTCATAGTCATGGGCGGTCAGTACGTCGATGGCGCGGCGGTCGGCCCCGTCGCCCTCGTGCCAGGGTCCGGTGCCCGCGCTGTCCACCTCGACGAGGCCGTCCAGCCCGGCCTCCACGGCATGGGCGCGGAAGACGGATTCGGCCATCGGCGAGCGGCATATGTTGCCGGTGCAGACAAAGCAGACGCGGTAGGGCGACGGGTCTCTCATGCCTTCCATCATCTCCGGCCGTGATCAGTCCTTGTCATCGGGCAGCACGACATGCAGGGCCCACGCGACTATGGAGACGATCAGGCCACCGAGCACCGCCGTGCCGAAGCCGTCGACATCGAAGCTCAGGTCCAGCTTTCCGGCCAGCCAGGAGGTCAACAACAGCATCAAGGCGTTGATCACCAGCGTGATCAGCCCGAGGGTCAGGATGAACAGCGGGAAGGCCAGCAGTTTGACGATCGGCTTGACCACCACGTTCACCACGCCGAAGACCAGTGCCACGAGAATGAGGGTGAGCGCTTGGCGGCCGGTGTTGTCACCGGTCAGCGTGATGTCCTTGAGCAGCCAGATGGCGACGCCGAGGGCACCGGCGTTCGCGATCGTCTTGACGAGAAAATTCTTCATGGTTGAGATCGTCGCAGACAGGCCCCGGCGCAGGCAGGGGCACCGTAGGCATGGGTCAGGCAGGGGTGGAGAGGCGAATGAAGGCGTTCCGGCTGGATGAGCTGGAGGCGGAGCGGGCCGCGAACGACGGCGCGTATTTGCAGTTCCTGCGGGAGCGGAACATGTCCGTGGGGCTGTACGCGCTGAACGCGGGCCAGGCCGATCCGCAGTCGCCGCACGGCCAGGACGAGGTGTACGTCGTGATGAGCGGCCGGGCGTCGGTCACGGTGGGGATGGAGACGACACAGGTGGCGCGGGGCAGTGTGGTGTACGTCCCGGCGGGCACGGCGCACAAGTTCCACCACATCACCGAGGACCTGAGGGTGCTGGTGGTGTTCTCGCCGCCGGAGGGCTGAGCCGTCCGGCCGGTCCCGTAGGGGTCCGGTCAGGGGAGGACGGGGGGCGCGGGCCACCCGCGCGCCTCCGTCCCGTCCTAGCATCGACGGCAGGGAAGACCGGCCGTCGGCGTCCGGACCCACGGCTCGGAGAGAAAGCAGGGAGTCACGTGACCACGAAGGGGATATTCCAGGGCTTGCCGTGGTGGGTGACCTGGATCGCGATACCGGTCCTCGTCCTCGCCGTGTTCGGCGGCCTGATCATGAGTGTGATCGGGTTCGTGGTGAGCCTCGTCTTCAAGGCGCTGCTGCTGGTGGTGCTGATCGCCGGGCTGATCTACGTCGTACGGAAGTTCACTTCCTGACCCGCCGCGCGGCGCCCGCCGCGTCCCCCGGGGCCTGACGCGTCCCCCGGCGCCCGGCGCCTCACCCGGGGCCTGACGCGTCCCCCGGCGCCCGGCGCCTCACCCGGGGCTGACGCGTCCCCGCAGGCCCTGAGGGGCCCTTCCGTGCGCGGATACGCCGCGCGAGGGATACCGCCGGGGCGGGAGCACCGCCCGGCGCCACCCCTGCCGTTACAGTGCGAGTCCTCGGCGTTCTTCCTTCGGCGTCCGCCTCGCAACAACCCCCCGGGGGTGCCTGTTGACGACAGCGATCTTCGATACGGCCGGTGCGCCGGCCCCGATCTCCCGCCCACCGGGCCCGCGCCGTCCGCGCCGCCCGGCCCCGCGGGTCTCCTCACGGCAACACTGGCCATTTTCGTTCCCTCACACGAGGCAAACCGACTCCGCAGCGCAATCGAGTCGCTACGCTCCAGAGTCGGCGAAGCGCAAACAACCCGGGGCGGCGAACGATGCGTGAGATGCGTGACACAGTTCAGGCGGAAGTGACGATGACCTTCCTGGTCTCGCAGGATCTCTCCTTCCGGATCCCGGTCGAGCTGTCCTACGACAGCAGCGACCCCTATGCCGTGGAGATCACCTTCCATTTGCCCGGTGACGCGCCGGTGAGCTGGGCCTTCGCGCGGGAGCTGTTGCTGGACGGGTTGAGCAAACCCACCGGCGAGGGGGATGTGCGGATCGCCCCCGCCTCCCCCGAGGGGCTCTCGGATGTCTTCATCAGACTCCAAGTCGGTTGTGAACGGGCCCTGTTCCGAGCCGGGGCCGCTCCGCTGGTGGCCTTCCTCGACCGGACGGACCGGGTGGTGCCTTTCGGCCAGGAGCCGGCGGCCTGTGACCCGGTCGGCGATCTCGACGCCGAACTCCACCGCATCCTGGCCGAGGACCGGTACGCGGGCTGAGGGCCGGCTGCGCGGCGGGCCGAGGCCCGGTGTTGCGCCATGGCCGAGCTGACGGGCGGCATGCCCGTCGCCTCAGCGCCGCCTCGCGTCGGCGCCCCGCTGGCTCTGCGCTCCGTCGCCTCAGCGCCCCTTCGCCCGGCGGCGCCGCCCGCGTCCGCCCCGGCCGGTCCGGGGCGCCTGGGTCACCTGCGGCGCTTGTCGCGCTTGTGGCGCCTTTGGCGCCTGGGAGCCACCCGTGTCGGCCACCCGCTCCGCGCCGCCGTCCGCCGCCGGGGTGCGGTCCGCGGAGACCACGAGTACCGCCAGCGCGGTGGTCACCGGCACCGAGGCGACGAGCCCGATGCTGCCCACCAGCGTCCGTACGATCTCCTCCGCGACGATCTCGCTCGTGGCGACCGTCCCCACCCCGCTGTCCGCGATGGAGAACAACAGCAGCAGCGGAAGCGACGCGCCCGCGTACGCCAGCACCAGGGTGTTCACGACGGAGGCGATGTGGTCCCGCCCGATCCGCATCGCCGCCCCGTAGAGCTTGCGCCGGGACGTGGTCGGGTCCGCGTCCCTCAGCTCCCACACCGCCGAGGTCTGGGTGACCGTCACATCGTCCAGCACGCCCAACGACCCGATGATCACGCCCGCGAGCAGCAGCCCTCGTATCTCGATGTTCGGATAGAGGCCGTGCACCAGCCCGGTCTGGTCGTCCGTGTTGCCGGTCAGGCTCGCCCAGCCGATGAACAGCGAGCCCAGCACCCCGATCAGCAGCAGTGACACCAGTGTGCCGAGCACGGCGACCGACGTACGCGCCGTCAGCCCATGGCACATGTACAGCGCGAGAAGCATGATCGCGCTGCCCCCGACGACCGCGACCACCAGCGGATTGGAACCCTGGAGTATCGCCGGGAGGATGAACAGGGTCAGCACCCCGAAGCTGATCGCCAGCGCCACCAGCGCGAACACCCCGCGCAGCCGCCCCACCACGACGACCGCGAGTGCGAACAGCCCCGCCAGCAGCGCCATCGGCATGGACCGGTCGACGTCGGACACGGAGTACTGGAGTTCCTTGGGCGCCTTGGGGGCGTACGCCAGCTTCAGCTCCTGCCCGGCGCTGAAGTGGCGCGAGGCGTTGGGCTGGACGATTTCGGGGAAGGTGCGGCCTTTGTCCTTGCCCGAGGTGACCTCGATCGTGGCCTTCTCGCAGACGCTCTTCTTCCCGCCCTGCCCAGAGGACCCGGAGCTCCCGCCCTGCCCGGGGGCGCCGCTCTGGGCGGCGCCGTCCTGGCCGGGCTCGGTGGGCGCCTGCGGCTGGGCGTTCACATCGGCGCAGTTCACCTCCTCGACCCTCACCACCCGTCCGGCCACGGTCGTCTGGTCGAAGCCGAGACCGCTGCGGCCGTGCGCCTTGTGGTCGGGCGTGCCGCCCGGCCAGAGCACGATCAGACCGGCCACGACGGCGACGGTGAACGGGATGAGCACCGCCGCGATGATCTTGCGGAGGTGCGCGGAGACAGGGGTGGCGGGGCCATGGCCGTGGGAGTGGCCATGGGAATGTCCGTGGCCGTGGCCCTGTGCCTGCTCGGAGGGGTGGGGCTGCTCGGGCGGGTGGTCCTGCTGGATGGCGGTCACCGTCGCATCATCGCAAGAGATGTGGGCCCCCTGTTCAGCGCTGTGGATAAACCGTTAGCGTGGTGACGAACCTTTGCAATCGCGGGAGCTCGGAGCACCGGGCTGAGAGGGCGCTGACGCTGATAGCTGCGCCGACCGCTGAACCTGTTACCGGGTAATGCCGGCGTAGGGAGTGGGTCTCATGACTCAGCAGGATGCACCATCGCGCGCCGAGACGGCCGAATTCGGCTGGCATAAGGGATATGTCACGGGTTCGCGCCCGGACCTCCAGGTCCCGGTCCGCCGCGTGCACCTCACCAACGGCCAGGATGTGACGCTGTACGACACCTCCGGCCCGTACACCGACCCCACCATCGAAACGGATGTCCGCCGCGGCCTGGCGCCGCTGCGGCAGAACTGGATCGTCGCCCGCGGCGACACCGAGGAATACGCGGGCCGTCCCGTCCGCCCCGAGGACGACGGGATCAAGCACACCTCGCCCCGCGGGGGGCTGCGCAACCTCGACGCGGTCTTCCCCGGCCGTCCGCGCCAGCCGCGGCGCGGCCGTCCGGGTGCCCCCGTGACCCAACTCGCCTATGCGCGGCGGGGCGAGATCACGGCGGAGATGGAGTACGTGGCGATCCGCGAGAACGTCTCCCCCGAGGTGGTCCGGGAGGAGATCGCGGCGGGCCGCGCCGTCCTCCCGGCCAATGTGAACCACCCGGAGATCGAGCCGATGATCATCGGCAAGCGATTCCTGGTGAAGGTCAACGCCAACATCGGCAACTCCGCCGTCACCTCCTCCATCGAGGAGGAGGTCGAGAAGATGACCTGGGCGACCCGCTGGGGCGCCGACACGGTCATGGACCTCTCGACCGGCCGCAACATCCACACCACCCGCGAATGGGTGCTGCGCAACTCCCCGGTCCCCATCGGCACCGTGCCGCTCTATCAGGCGCTGGAGAAGGTCGACGGCAGGGCCGAGGAGCTGACCTGGGAGATCTACAAGGACACGGTCATCGAACAGGCCGAGCAGGGCGTCGACTACATGACCGTCCACGCCGGCGTCCGACTGCCGTACGTCCCGCTGACCGCCCGCCGCAAGACCGGCATCGTCTCGCGCGGCGGCTCCATCATGGCGGCGTGGTGCCTCGCCCACCACCAGGAGTCCTTCCTCTACACCCACTTCGAGGAGCTGTGCGAGATCCTCGCGGCGTACGACGTCACCTACTCGCTGGGCGACGGACTGCGCCCGGGGTCGATCGCCGACGCCAACGACGAGGCACAGTTCGCGGAGTTGCGCACCCTCGGTGAGCTCAACCGCATCGCCAAGGAGCACGGCGTCCAGACGATGATCGAGGGCCCGGGCCATGTCCCGATGCACAAGATCAAGGAGAACATCGACCTCCAGCAGGAGGTCTGCGAGGAGGCCCCCTTCTACACCCTGGGCCCCCTCACCACCGACATCGCCCCCGCCTACGACCACATCACCTCGGGCATCGGCGCCGCGATGATCGCCTGGTGGGGCACGGCGATGCTCTGCTACGTCACCCCCAAGGAGCACCTGGGCCTGCCGGACCGCGATGACGTCAAGACCGGCGTCATCACCTACAAGATCGCCGCCCACGCGGCCGACCTGGCCAAGGGCCATCCGGACGCCCAGGCATGGGACGACGCGCTCTCCGACGCGCGCTTCGAATTCCGCTGGGAGGACCAGTTCAACCTGGCCCTCGACCCGGACACGGCCCGCTCCTTCCACGACCAGACCCTCCCGGCGGAACCGGCCAAGACGGCACACTTCTGCTCGATGTGCGGGCCCAAGTTCTGCTCGATGAAGATCTCCCAGGACATCCGCCGCGAACACGGCGGCGCGATGGACGCGGTGGAGGCGGAGGCGGAGGCCGGTATGGCCCAGAAGTCCAAGGAGTTCGCGGAGGCGGGGAACCGCGTGTATCTGCCGATCGCTGACTGAGGCGCGCACGCGTAGGCCGGAATCGCGGATGAAACCCGGCAAAGTGGCGCCTGCGGATTGAACCAGGCGATACGCTACGGGGTGGGTCCGAAGCCGCAACTTCTGTTTGCGACTTCGGACCCTCTTCATGCCGCTACGCGGGCGGAAGCTCAGCCACGTAGACCGGGTTGCCGCCGTCTGTCAGCCCGTTCTGACGGATGCAGCGGTGTTCCTGGAGAAACCGCAGACAGTCGTGCACCCGCTGCCGGGTGAGCCCCGTCTTGTCCGCGAGCGTCTCCAGTGAGTGGCCGACCCGGCCGGCTTCCGCCAGCGTGGGAAGGATGTAGACGGCCACCGCCCAGACGTCCTCGGTGATGCTCAGCCGGGCCTTCCACTGTGCGAACAGGTCCTCCGTCCTGAGCCTCAGCTCCCGCTTGTCCGCCTCGGGCTCCGCGCCCGGTCGGCAGCCCAGGGCGTCGAGGATCCGTGACCATGCCTGCTCGGACCGGTGCAGGGAATCCAGTACCTCTGTGTGGAAGCGTTCGGTCCGCATCTCCAGTCGGACGATCGCGTCCATGAGCTCGCTCGGTGGCGTGGGGCGGGAGACCTCGGAGACCTCCAGCGCGTATGAGCCCTCGCGTTGGACGGTGGCGATCACCCTTGAGACCCACTGTTTGAAGGGCAGGCACGCGGGCTTGGTGCAGCCGTTCACCAGGAGGATAAGTCCTTCGAGATCGACGAGCTGCAAGTCTCGGCGCCATTCCCTACCTGCGGGAATGCTGAGACTGTGACTTCCAGTCACAGTCTCGAGAGACTCTCGCCGCTCCTCCGGCACATGGTCGAGCAGAGCCTTTCGCGTCGTGGTGTAGCCGAGCTCTCGGCACACATCGGCGGCGGGGAACCAGTGCTCTCCGTTGGGCAGGGTCAACCTTCGGACCCGGGCCCCCGTGGCCGCGTAGACGAAGTCGTTGACGTCCATGGCGTCGTGCCGGGCAGACGGGCCCGGCGGTGTGTTGTGTTTGCGCATCGCGCATCACCTCCACCAATGGACGCTAAACATCACCACCCCTCAATTCCCCCGAATAGGCGGAAATTCCCTCGATCGGTGGATAATTATCCGATGAGTGCGGCGACGACCCGGTTGGTCATCTCCTCCTGTGTGGTCAGGGGCGTCGGGGTGTAGGACAGGACGAAGCGGAGGTCCAGGTCGCGGGTGGCGAACATGCGGGTGCGGTAGCCGGGGGTCTCGCCGGTCTTGCCCCAGAACATCACGCCGTCCACCGTGGCCGTCTGGAGGCCCAGGCTGTAGCGGGCGGGGCTGCCGTCCAGCATGCGTACGGAGTCCGGGGGCAGGGTGAAGAGCTTGTCCAGGGCGTGGGGCGGCAGCAATGCGCCGGAGAACAGGGCGTGCTGGAAGCGGAACAGGTCGTCGACGGTCGAGACCAGCTCGCCTTCGCCCCAGGCGGAGGACTGGTTGTACACGGTGACATCGCGCAGTGAGCCATCCGTCATCCGTAGATAGCCGTGTACATGCGGGCCGCGGAGGCGGGGGTCCTGGCCCGGCAGCAGGGTTCTGGTGAGGCCCAGCGGGTGCAGGACGCGGGACGCGATGGCCTGGCCGTAGGGGCGGGCGGTCAGCTTTTCGATGAGCAGGGCGAGCAGTACGTAGTTGATGCCCCGGTACTCCTGTTTGGTGCCCGGGGCGAACTTGAGCGGATCGTGCGTCACCGTCTCGACCCACTCCCGCGGTGTCCACCGGTCCCATCGATGCTCCAGGACCGCTTCCGGAGTGCTGTCGTCCGGAATTCCCCGGTGGTCGGGGAGTCCGCTGGTGTGGTTGAGCAGCTGGGCCACGGTGATGCGGCGGGCGAAGGCGGCGGGCAGCAGGTCCGGGACGTAGCGCCCGATGGGGGCGTCGAGCTCCACCCGTCGTTCGGCCCACAGCTGGAGGACCACGGTGGCCACGAACGCCTTGGTGACGCTGCCCGCGCGGAACCGGTCATCCGGGCGCACGGCCCGTCCGCTGTCGATGTCGGCCGTCCCCGCCGTGCCGTACCAGCCGTCTCCCCGGCGGTCGACGCGCAGTTGGGCCGAGGTGGCGGGCGGGTGGGAGAGATCGCTGATCGCGGCCTGGAGGGCGGCGTCGTCGGACGCGGTCGTCGATGCGGTCGTCGATGCCGTGGTCGATGCCGTGGTCGATGCGGTGGTCCTCGTCGCCGCGCGGGCGCCGGTGCCTCCGGCCACGGCCAGCAGCGTCCCGGCCGCGCAACCGCCGATGAGGGTACGTCGGGTCAAGGAAGTCATGGTCAGCCATGCTGTCGAGGCCGCCGCGCCCGGCCATCCGGGATGACCCGCACCCGTACCCCTATCGCACCCGCACGGTGCCCGGACTCGCACCCGGGCCCGGCCCCTGGCTAGTCCGGCTGGTGCTCCGGCCCGCCGTAGTCGGGGCTGGTGTAGTCCGGGCTGCTGTAGCGGGGGCGGGCCTTGGGGCCTTCGCCGTCGGTGCTGAAGCCGGGGCGGCTGTAGCCGAGGTGGGGGGTGCGGTTGATCGCCTCGGGGTTGACCGGGACGTACGCGGAGGGCGACGGGGCCGAGGGGTTGGCCAGGGCCTCGCGGAGGAACGGCAGGATGCCGCGCTCCAGCAGGGCATCGCGCCAGACCTCTCTGGCGCGGTCCACCTCCTCCAGCCGCTCGCTGCGCGCCTCGCCGCGGATCGCGCTGGAGCCGTTGCGCAGCGCGGTCAGGAGCAGTCCGACGGCGGCGATCAGGATGGCCGCGGCGGTCAGCGCGGCGAAGAACCAGCCCGCGGTGACCATCGGCTGGGCGATGGACGGGGTCGGATCCAGGACGTTGAGGACGTAGCCGACGATGAGGAAGATGATCGCGGCGGTGCCGGCGAGCACCGGGGCCAGCACCGCGAGCATGGCGACGAGCCCAGCCCCCGCGGCGTCCTGCATCGCGCCGGCGAGCCCCACCGCGCCGTCCGGCTGCTCGCGCTCGGCCACGTCCCCGGCGAGCGGGAAGAGCGGGGCGGGCTCGCGCAGTTTGGCGCGTGTCTCGCGGTAGGTCTGGTACTCGTCGGCCGCGCATGCCGCTATCGCGGCCGATGCCCCGAGCGCCATCGTGCGCAGCTGCTCGGCAGTGAGCCGCTGCCCGAGACCGCTGAGGTCCGGGCGACGGTCCGCGGTGCGCAGTGCCTCGTCGAGAACCCGCTCGAACTCCGGGCGGTCCTCGGTCAGCAGGTGCGGAGCGCTTTTCATGGTGCATCCCCCGATGCTCCGTAGGGCCGTGACGACCGGCTTTCGCCGGGCGGTCAGGCGGAAACGGAGGAGAGCCTGCGACGGATAAGCCGATGGTAGAGCCGATCCGGCGCGGGGTGACAGCAAGTTTCCCGAATTGCTTCCGCGCCGGTGAAACCCTCTATCTGCCCCAAGCGGCGTCCGCTGAATCCTCAGTTCGCCAGGGGAAGTTGAACGACCAGCAGTTTTCCGGCCATGGTGATGCCGCCGTCCATGGCCACGGCGAGATTGTCCGCGTAGACGTGCGGGCCCTCGACCGCGGGCGAGCCGCCGTCCTCGCCGTCCTCGGAGCCGACCTCGCCGAGCAGATACGGGATGGGGCTGTGGCCGTGGACGATGCGCTCCCCGCCGTACGTGTCGAGCAATTCGCGGGCCGCCGTGGGCCCGGCGTCCTCGTCGCGGAAGGCGAACCGCTTGGTGAATTTGCGGAACAGATCCCAGCACTCGTCGGCGTCGCTGCGCTGGAGCGTCTCGGTGACGGTGTCGTTGACGGCCTCGATCGAGTCGCCGTACTCCAGATAGGCGGTGGTGTCGGAGTGGACCAGCAGATGGCCGTCCTCCTCCGCCATCGCGTCCAGCCGGGACATCCACTGGAGGTGGTGGTCCTCGAGCCGCTCCATATCGCTGCGCTGGCCGCCGTTGAGCAGCCAGGCCGCCTGGAAGGAGGCCGTTCCGGCACCGGAGTTGACCGGCGTGTCACCGAACCGCTTGGCGCCGATCAGCAGCAGCTCGTGATTGCCCATCAGCGCCTTGCAGTAGCCGCCCGCGGCGGCTGCCTCGGCGGAGAGCTGCATGACCAGGTCGATGACGCCGATGCCGTCCGGGCCGCGGTCGGTGAAGTCGCCGAGGAACCACAACCGGGCGTTCCCCGCGGACCAGTTGCCCTTGGCGTCGATCAGGCCCTCGGCGGCCAGCGCCTCGCGCAGCTCCTCGTGGTAGCCGTGGACATCGCCCACGACGTACAGCGGGCCGGGGCCCTCGTCCTGGGCCAGCGGGCCGTCCTCGGGCTCGGGCACCGGGGTGAGCGCCACGGTGGGACGGTCCTGCGGCGGGACGAGCTGGGTGTCCTTGATGGTGTGCCCCGGGCCCAGGATCGGGAGCCGCTCGGTCGGGGTGTACTCGGCCGGCAGGGGCGTGGGTGCGTCCGGCGCCCGGAGCGGGTGCGCCGGGAGCCGGTGCGCCCGGAGCGGGTGCGCCGGGCGCGGGCTCCTCCGGCGCGGGAGCGGGCTGCGGCACCGGCGCGGCGGTGCCCGGCGCTCCGGGCGCGGACCCGGGCTCCACGGCTCCGGGCGCGACCATGCCGGGCGGGGTGTACGCCCCGTACGCGAGCACAGGAGGGATCGCAGCCGTGGTCCCTGCCGTGGCTTCCAGACCGGCCCCCTGAGTCATCGACCCCTCCACCATCACGCCGCCGTGCCACCTTGTGGACCTTGCCTGGTCGACGGCGGTCCGCGGTGTCGTCCGCCCATCATAGGAATGACCGTGAGGGCTTGTGACGCACCAGGGTGCCGTCAATCGCAGCTCGCTCCTGCTTCGTCGGACTTTTATCCCGGATTGGCCCAGTAGGGGAAGCCCATTGGCCTCAGGTCCTCCTCGGGTCATCCTTGAGTCGCCCTCAGGTCAGCCTCCAGCGCGGCTGCGCGGGGCGCTGACCGTCGTACGCGGCGGACGGCGCTGTGAGGACGTCCGCACCATCAATTCGGTGGGTATGACCTGCTCAACGGGTTGGTCGGTGTCAAGGCCCTCGATGGCGTCGATGAGCAACTGGACGACCGCCGTGCCGATCCGGCGGGGTTTGAGTGAGAGGGTCGTGATGGGCGGCTCGGTGGTGCGGTAGACGGTCGATTCGCTACAGCACACCAGCAGCAGATCGTCGGGGACCCGCAGTCCGTAGCGGCGGGCGGCCGCGAGCAGATCGGTGCCGTTGGGGTCGAAGAGGCCGTAGACCGCGTCGGGGCGGTCGGGGCGCGCGAGCAGCCGGTCGGCGGCGACGGCACCGGCACAAGGGTCGTGGGCCGGGTACGCCTCATAGACCGGATCCTGTCCCACCCGTTCGCACCACTGGAGGTACGCCGTGGTGGACAGCCGGGTGTAGGTGTCGGTGGAGGTCCCGGTGAGCAGTCCGATCCGGCGGGCGCCGGCCTCGGCGAGGTGGTCGAGCAGCCCCAGCACCGCCGCCTCGTGGTCGTTGTCGACCCAGGCGGTGACGGGGAGGGCTCCGGCGGGGCGGCCGTCGCTGACGACGGGGATGCCCTGGCGTAAGAGCTCGGTGACGACCGGATCGTGGTCGGAGGGGTCGATCACCACGGTGCCGTCGAGGGCGACGTTGGACCACACGTCGTGGCGGGAGGTGGCGGGGAGGATGACGAGGGCGTAGCCGCGGGCCAGCGCGGCGGAGGTGGCGGCCCGCGCCATCTCGGCGAAGTAGGCGAACTCGGTGAAGGTGAAAGGTTCATCCCCGTACGTGGTCACGGTCAGGCCGATGAGGCCGGACTTGCCGGTACGGAGCGTGCGGGCCGCTGCGGACGGGCGATAGCCCAGCCGCTCGGCGACCTCGCGGACATGGCGGCGGGTGGCCTCCGGGAGCCGGCCCTTGCCGTTGAGCGCGTCGGAGACGGTCGTGATGGAGACCCCGGCGGCGGCGGCCACGTCCCGGATGCCCGCCCGCCCTAACCGGCGGCCGGCCGACCGGCTCACCTGGTGCTTCCCTGCTGCTGTCATGGCCAGCCGATAGTAGGGCGCGGGTGGGAGGGTTGCGCGATTCCGCCATCGGTATTCGGAAGGCACGTTTCTGCATGAACGCCTTCACCAATTCCCTTGGAAGTGAAGCCAGTTGGGGGTTCCACCGGGCCTCTGATCGCCCCTGGCATATCCGCGCCTGGTGATTGATACATGTCTCGAAGAGGTCTCAACTCACCTGCACGGGTGATGCGCGCCACGGCGCTCGCCACCGGCGCGCGTGAAAAAGCGGGGCGCTCCCCCCGGTGGGTACGCGGGCGCCGGGGGCGGATACGCGGCGGCGCCCGGCGGGTACGCGAGACGGGGGAATCCTCATAAGGTGTGCAGTATTGCCGTGTGCGAACGCTGTGCACGGCCCGGGACAGGATGGGTCGAGGAGGACTGTCGGTGACCGAGAAGAGCCCCAAGCTGCGCGCCGCGCTGGACGGCATTCCGACGTACAAGCCCGGTAAGCCGGCGGCCGCGGGCGGCCCCCTGGCCTTCAAGCTCTCCTCCAACGAGAACCCCTATCCGCCGCTGGCCGGGGTGCTGGAGACCGCCGCGAACGCCGCCGCCTCCTTCAACCGCTACCCGGACCTCGCCTGCACCGCGCTGATCGCCGAGCTGGCGAGCCGCTTCGACGTACCGCTGGAGCATGTGGCCACCGGAACCGGCTCGGTCGGCGTGGCCCAGCAGCTGGTCCAGTCCACGGCGGGGCCGGGCGATGAGGTGATCTACGCCTGGCGGTCCTTCGAGGCATATCCGATCATCACTCAGATCGCCGGGGCGACATCGGTGCGGGTCCCGCTGAACGAGGCCGAGGAGCACGACCTGGAGGCGATGGCGGACGCCATCACCGACCGCACCCGGCTGATTTTCGTCTGTAACCCCAACAATCCGACCAGCACCGTGGTGCGCCGGGCCGCGCTGGAGCGGTTCCTGGACCGGGTGCCGTCCGATGTGCTGGTGGTGCTGGACGAGGCGTACATCGAGTTCATCCGGGACGAGCGGGTCCCCAATGGGATCGATCTCTACCGGGACCGGCCGAACGTGTGTGTGCTGCGCACCTTCTCCAAGGCGTACGGCCTGGCAGGGCTGCGGGTCGGCTTCGCGATCGCCCATGAGCCGGTGGCGGCGGCGCTGCGCAAGACCGCGGTGCCGTTCGGCGTCAGCCAGCTCGCCCAGGACGCGGCGGTGGCCTCGCTGCGCAGCGAGGACGCGCTGCGGGAGCGGGTGGACGCGCTGGTCACCGAGCGGGGCCGGGTGTGGGAGGCGCTGACCGCCCAGGGGTGGACGGTCCCGGACTCGCAGGCGAACTTCGTCTGGCTGCGGCTGGGGGAGCGCACCGCCGACTTCGGAGCGGCATGCGAGGCGGCGGGTGTGGTGGTCCGTCCGTTCCCGGGTGAGGGGGTGCGGGTGACCATCGGCGAGCGCGAGGCGAACGAGATCTTCCTGCGGACGGCGGAGGAGTACCGCAAGGAGCTCTGAGCCGGGCGGGTCGCAGCCGCCCGCCGAGGTCCGCATCGGTAAGGGCCTCACAAGGGGCCCAACGGCCTTCCCGAGAGGTGCGCAGCATACCCATAGGTGTCCCATTCGCCCCCTACCACCCCCGGTGGGAGGGGGCGAAGCCATGTGCGTATCATTGCTTGTGAATGTGAATACGTTCACAAGCTCGCTTCGCGGGCAGGCACGACCGTAAGGAGAGATTCAGGTGAATCTGGCTCTGGCGCCGGAGACGCTGGCCCGATGGCAGTTCGGCATCACGACCGTCTACCACTTCCTCTTCGTGCCGCTGACGATCTCTCTCGCCGCGATCACGGCGGGTCTGGAGACCGCCTGGGTCCGCACGGGCAAGGAGAAGTACTTCCACGCCACCAAGTTCTGGGGGAAGCTCTTCCTGATCAACATCGCGATGGGTGTGGTCACCGGCATCGTGCAGGAGTTCCAGTTCGGCATGAACTGGTCGGACTACTCCCGCTTCGTCGGTGATGTCTTCGGCGCCCCGCTCGCGATGGAGGCCCTGCTGGCCTTCTTCTTCGAGTCCACCTTCATAGGTCTGTGGATCTTCGGCTGGGACAAGCTGCCCAAGAAGATCCACTGCGCCTGCATCTGGATCGTCGCGCTCGGCACGATCCTCTCGTCGTACTTCATCCTGGCCGCCAACTCCTGGATGCAGCACCCGACCGGCTACACCATCGACAAGGCCACCGGAAAGGCCCAGCTCACCGACATCTGGGCGGTGCTGACCCAGAACACCACCCTGGTCGTGGGCTTCCACACGCTGACCGCTGCCTTCCTCACCGGCGCCGCCTTCATCATCGGGATCTCCTCCTTCCATCTGCTGCGGGCCAAGCGCCGCCGGGAGCGCGGCGAGGAGCTGGGCGAGCAGCGGAAGAAGCAGATCGGGGCGATGCGGGCCTCGCTGCGGGTGGGCCTGGTGGTCGCGGTGATCGCGGGGCTCTTCACGGCGATCAGCGGTGACCAGCTCGGCAAGGTGATGTTCGAGCAGCAGCCGATGAAGATGGCGGCGGCCGAGGCCCTCTGGGACACCCAGGCGCCCGCGCCCTTCTCGGTCTTCGCCGTGGGCGATGTCAGCAAGGGGCACAACAGCGTCGAGCTGGAGGTCCCCGGGGTGCTCTCCTTCCTGGCGCACAGCAACTTCACCGACGCCGTCCCCGGTATCAACGACATCGCCCAGCGGGAGGCCGACGCCTACGGCGGTCAGCCCGATGACTACATCCCCAGCATCTTCATGACCTTCTGGGGCTTCCGGCTGATGATCGGCTTCGGGATGACCTCGTTCGTCGCCGGGCTGATCGGGCTGTGGACGACCCGCCGCAAGCGGTGGCTGGCGCCCGCGTTCCGCACCGGCGAGGACGAGGTGCCCCGGCTCATGCTCACCAAGAAGCGCGAGATGAGCCCGCTGCTGTCCACCTGGTCCTGGCGGATCGGCATTCTCACCATGGGCTTTCCGCTGATCGCCAACTCCTTCGGCTGGATCTTCACCGAGATGGGCCGGCAGCCGTGGGCGGTCTACGGGCTGATGAAGACCGCCGACGCGGTCTCCCCCGGCGTCAGCCGGACCGAGGTGCTGATCTCGCTCGGCGTCTTCACGCTGCTGTACGGGGTGCTCGCGGTGATCGAGATACGGCTGCTGACCAAGTACGCCAAGGCCGGACCGGACACCGACGAGAAGCCGCCCGCCAAGGACCCGAAGCTGCGGCTGCCCTCGAGCGGTCCGGGTGGCCGGGGCGGTCCGGGTGGTCCTGGCAGTCCGGAGGGCGGGTCCGCCGCCGAGGACGAGGACGCCGACAAGCCGCTGACCTTCGCGTACTGACGGCCGTAGAGGATCACCGGAGAGGATCATGCACCTTCACGACTTCTGGTTCCTGCTGATCGCCTTCTTGTGGACGGGCTACTTCTTCCTGGAGGGCTTCGACTTCGGCATCGGCGTGCTGACCAAGCTGCTCGCCCGCGACCGCACCGAGCGCCGGGTCCTGATCAACACGATCGGGCCGGTGTGGGACGGCAACGAGGTCTGGCTGATCACGGCGGCCGGGGCGACCTTCGCCGCCTTCCCCGACTGGTACGCGGCGCTCTTCAGCGGCTTCTATCTGCCGCTGCTGGCCATCCTGGTCTGCCTGATCCTGCGCGGTGTCGCCTTCGAGTACCGCCACAAGCGCTCCGAGGACCGCTGGCAGCGCAACTGGGAGCATGCGATCTTCTGGTGCTCGCTGCTGCCCGCGTTCCTCTGGGGAGCGATCTTCGCCAATCTGGTGCACGGGGTGCCGATCGGCCGGGACGGCAACTACGCGGGTGGTCTGTCGGATCTGCTCACGCCGTACGCCCTGCTGGGCGGTGCGGTCACGCTGGTGCTGTTCACCTTCCACGGCGCCGTCTTCGCCGCGCTCAAGACGGACGGGGACATCCGGGCGCGGGCGCGGCGGTATGCGGCCCGGCTCGGGCTGGCCACCGTCGTGGTCGCGGTGCCGTTCCTGCTCTGGACGCAGGGCGACAGCGGGAACGCCCGGAGCCTGGTGGCGGTCGTCATCGCGGTTCTGGCGCTGGCCGCGGCGCTGATCATGAACCGGCGGGGGCGTGAGGGCTGGGCGTTCGGGCTGTCCGGGGTGGCCGTCGCGGCAGCCGTCGCGATGCTCTTCCTGGCGCTCTTTCCCGACGTCATGCCCTCCTCGCTGGACCCGGCGTGGAGCCTGACGGCGGCGAACGCCGCCTCCAGCCCCTACCCGCTCAAGATCATGACGTGGGTCGGCGCCATCATGCTGCCGCTGATCATGGCTTACCAGGCGTGGACGTACTGGGTCTTCCGCAAGCGCATCGGCACCCGGCACATCCCCGCCGCCCACTGACCCGGGTGCGGTGTTTCACGTGAAACCAATCGATCCTCGGCTGCTGCGGTACGCACGGGCCACCCGCTTCTTCCTGGCCGCCTCCGTGGCGCTGGGCCTGGCCGGAGCGGGACTGGTCATCGCGCAGGCGATGCTGATCGCCGAGATCGTGGTGGGCGCCTTCCAGCGGGGCGACGGCGTGACGGCGCTGACACTTCCGCTGGGGCTGCTGGCGCTGGTCGCCGTCGGCCGGGCGGCCGTCTCCTGGCTGACCGAGTTGGCCGCCCACCGGGCCGGTGCGGCGGTCAAGTCGGAGCTGCGGCTGCGGCTGCTGGAGCGGGCCGTACGGCTGGGGCCGAGCTGGCTGGACTCCCGGCGGACCGGTGAACTCACCACCCTCGCCACCCGGGGCATCGACGCGCTGGACGACTACTTCGCGCGCTATCTGCCCCAGCTGGGGCTGGCCGTGGTGGTGCCGGTGGCGGTGCTCGCCCGGATCGTCACCGCGGACTGGATCTCCGCGCTGATCATCGTCGCCACGCTGCCCCTGATTCCGCTGTTCATGATGCTCATCGGCTGGGCTACCCAGTCCCGGATGGACCGTCAGTGGCGGCTGTTGTCCCGGCTGTCCGGGCACTTCCTCGATGTCGTGGCCGGACTGCCCACCCTCAAGGTCTTCGGCCGGGCCAAGGCCCAGGCCGCATCGATTCGTGCGATCACGGGTGACTACCGGCGGGCCACGCTCAAGACGCTGCGGCTGGCCTTTCTGTCCTCGCTGGCCCTGGAACTGCTCTCCACGGTGTCGGTCGCGCTGGTCGCGGTCGACATCGGGATGCGACTGGTGCATGGCGAGATGGACCTCTTCACCGGGCTGGTGGTGCTGGTGCTCGCCCCCGAGGCGTATCTGCCGCTGCGGCAGGTGGGTGCGCAGTACCACGCGGCGGCGGAGGGGCTGACCGCGGCGGACGAGGTCTTCGCGGTGCTGGAGCGCGAGCCCTCGGGGGCGGGCGGCTCGCCCGCCCCCGACGCTCGGGGTGCTGGGCTGGCGCTGGACGGGCTGGTGGTCCGCCACCCCGGACGCACCGAACCGTCCCTCGCCCGGACCTCGTGCGAGATCCGCCCTGGGGAGACCGTCGCCGTGGTGGGCCCCAGCGGCGCGGGGAAGTCGACCCTGCTGAACGCCGTGCTGGGCTTCGCGGCGCCGTATGAGGGCCGGGTGCTGATCGGGGGCCGGGACCTGGCCTCCCTGGACCCGGAGAGCTGGCGGCGACAGATCGCCTGGGTGCCCCAGCGCCCGTACCTCTTCGCCGGGACGATCGCGGAGAACGTCCGGCTGGCCCGGCCGGACGCCGACGACGAGGCGGTACGGGCCGCCCTGCGGGACGCGGACGCGCTGCGTTTCGTCTCCGCGCTGCCGGACGGGATCGAGGCCCGGCTGGGCGAGATGGGCGCCGGGCTCTCCGCGGGCCAGCGGCAGCGGATCGCCCTGGCCCGCGCCTTCCTGGCCGACCGCCCGGTGCTCCTCCTGGACGAGCCGACGGCGAACCTGGACGGCGAGACGGAGGCGTCTGTCGTCGAGGCGGTGCGCCGGCTCGCCGAGGGCCGTACGGTCCTTCTGGTCGTCCACCGCCCGGCACTGCTGCCGCTGGCTGACCGGGTGCTGCGTCTGCCGGGGCCCGACCTGGGCTCTGGGGCTGCTCGCGGTGGGCAGGCCGCCCTGCCTGCGGTGGGGCGTGCGTTGGCGGCGGGTGGCGTCCGCCCGGGGCCGACTGTCGCTCTCCGGTCCGCCTGCGAGGACCGGCGCCGCCGGTCCGTCGCGTGTGCGGACGGGCTTCTGGATGCGGAGGCGTGTGGGTCCGCGCCAGGCGCGGGTGCGGAGGCGCGGTTCGGTTCCGGGGCCGCCGGTTCTGATGGGTTGCCCCCGCTGCTCGCGGATCGGCCCGCGCCGGTGGTGGACGCCCCGCGCGCGGCCGGGCGCCCGCGCGCGGGGGCGCGGGGGTCCGTGCCGGAGGCGGTCGCGGGGGTGGAGCGGCCACGGGCCGCCGAGGCCGGTGGCGCGCATGAGCCGATGGCGGACGCGACCGCGGGTGTGGAGCGGACGCCCACCGCGCATGAGGCGACGGCGGACGCCGGAGCCGGTGGGCGGCTGGGCGAAGTGCGGTACGGGCCGGACGGTACGGGCGTGAGCGTGTCGGGTGGCTCCGCCGTGTCGGACGGCCTGAGCGTGTCGCACGGCACGGCCGCGTCGTACAGCTCGGCCGCGCGCCCACGCCGGGGCGCTTTGGCGCGGGTACGGCGGGCCGCGCGCGGGGCGCGAGGGCGGTTTGGGCTGGCGCTGGTGCTCGGGAGCCTTGCCCTGCTGAGCGCGGTCGGGCTGATGGCCGTTTCCGGGTGGCTGATCTCGCGGGCCGCGCAGCAGCCGCCCGTGCTCTATCTCATGGTGGCGGTCACCGCGACCCGGGCGTTCGGGATCGGCCGGGCCGTCTTCCGCTACGCCGAGCGCCTGGTCTCGCACGACGCCGTGCTGCGGGTGCTGGCCGAGCTGCGGGTCGCCGTCTACCGGAGGCTGGAGCGGCTGGCCCCCGCCGGGCTCGGCCGGACGCGCCGCGGCGATCTGCTCTCCCGGCTGGTGGCCGACGTGGACACCGTGCAGGACTACTTCCTGCGCTGGCTGCTGCCCGTCGGCACCGCGCTGACCGTTGGCGCGGCCTCGGTGGGCTTCGTCACCTGGGTGTTGCCCGAGGCCGGGGCCGTGCTGGCGGCGGGGCTGCTGGTGGCGGGGGTCGTGGTGCCCGCCGTGTCCGGGGCGCTCGCGCGGCGCGCGGAGCGGCGGCTGGCACCGGCGCGCGGTGCGCTGTCGGCGCAGGTCGTGGATCTGCTCGCGGGTGCGGCCGAGTTGACCGTCGCGGGCGCGCTGCCGCGCCGGGTGGACGCGGTGCGCCGGGCCGACGGGGTGCTCACCCGGATCGCCCGGCGGGCGGCGGCGGCCGCCGGTACGGGCGCCGGGCTGTCCGCGCTGGTCTGCGGGCTGACCGTGGCGGCCGCGGCGTGGGTGGGGGTACCGGCCGTGGCGGACGGCCGGATCCACGGGGTGTGGCTGGCGGTCGTGGTGCTGACCCCGCTCGCCGCCTTCGAGGCCGTCGCGGGGCTGCCGCTCGCGGTGCAGCACCGGCAGCGGGTGCGGCGGGCCGCGGAGCGGGTGTACGAGGTGCTGGACGAGCCGCTGCCGGTGCGCGAGCCGGACGAGGCGGTGGGCGAGCCGGACGAGGCGGGGCGCGAGGAGGCGGGGCACGAGGAGGCGCCGAGCACGCCGTATCCGCTGGTGCTGCGCGGGATCACCGCCCGCCACCCGGGGCAGTCCGTCCCCGCCCTGGACGGGTTCGGGCTGGAGCTGCGCCCGGGCCGCCGGGTCGCGGTCGTCGGGCCGTCGGGGGCGGGCAAGACCACCCTCGCCCAGGTGCTGCTCCGCTTCCTGGACACCGAGGGCGGTACGTACACCCTGGCGGGCCGGAACGCCGCAGCCCTGGACGGGGACGCGGTGCGACGGCTGGTCGGCCTCTGCGCCCAGGACGCCCATGTCTTCGACAGCTCGCTGCGCGAGAACCTGCGGCTGGCGCGCCCCGGCGCGAGCGATGACGAGCTGCGCGCGGCGCTGGCCGCGGCCCGGCTGCTGGACTGGGTGGACGGGCTGCCGAACGGCCTGGACACGCTGGTCGGCGAGCAGGGCGCACGGCTGTCCGGCGGTCAGCGGCAGCGGCTGGCACTGGCCCGCGCGCTGCTGGCGGACTTCCCGGTGCTGGTCCTGGACGAGCCCGCCGAGCACCTGGACCTGCCCACGGCCGACGCCCTGACCGCCGACCTGCTGTCGGCGACCCAGGGGCGCACCACCGTCCTGATCACCCACCGGCTGGCGGGCCTGGACGCGGTGGACGAGGTGATCGTCCTCGACGGCGGCCGCGCGGTCCAGCGCGGGACGTACGCGGAACTGGCCTCGGCCGAGGGTCCGTTCCGCCGGATGCTGGAGCGTGAGGCGGTGGAGGGCGGGGTCCTGGTGGGTGCTGGGTAGCGGGGTGGGGGAAGGGGGCTGTCCGGCGGGTGTTGTCGCCTGCGGCGGGCTGTTCCCCTCCACGCCCCTTCCCTGAACTGGGGCTTCACCCCAGGCCCCGGGGTCTGGGGCGGAGCCTCTGTCGTGTGGTTCGGCGGGCACGGGGTCGTGCGGGGCCGGGGTGCCGGCAGAAGCGGTGCCCAGCGTTCACAACAGGGCGTTTACCTGCGGTATTCATTAGGCTCGACGCATGGCGGCCGCTGCCCCCTCCCCCGACCCCCTGGACGTGGCCGCGGAGGCGACCCGCGGTCTGCGGGGGCTGTCCACCGAGCTCACGGCGCGGCTGCCGCGACTGCTGGAGGCCATGCGCTCGCTCGGCACGGGGCCGGACGCGCACACCGTCCTCGACCGGATCGTCCGTACCGCGGCCGAGCTGGTGGGCGCGCGCCGTGCCGCGATCGGGGTGCACCACACCGCGGGCGACGCCGCCGCTGGCCAGGGACTGGCCGATGTGGTCACGTACGGCGTGACAGAGGCCGACCGGGAGCGGTGCGCGGAGCTGCTCGCCGACGCACGCCGCACCGGAAAGCCCTCGACCAGCGGGCCGTCGGGCCCGTCCCAGCCGTCGGGCTCGCCTCAGCCGTCGGGCTCGTATCTCAGCGTTCCGCTGCGCGTCGGGGAGGAGAGCTTCGGCATCCTCTGCCTCGCCGATAAGCGGGGCGGCGGTCCGTTCACCGACTCCGATCGGCATCTGGTCGAGGTGCTGGCGACCGAGGCCGGGATCGCCATCGGGCACACCCGCGTCCAGGGAGCCACCCGGCAGCGCGAGCGCTGGATCGAGGGGTCGGTGGCCGTCACCCAGGCGGTGCTGTCCGGCGGCGCCGGGGACGGACCGGCCGTGGTCGCCGAGAAGGCCCGGGAGCTCGCGGGCGCGGCGGTGGGCATCGTGCTGCTGCCGGAGGACGGCGGTGACGGCCTGAAGGCCGTGGCGGTGGCCGCCGATGAGCGATCCGGGCTGCTGGGCGCGGTGCTTCCGGCCCGCGCTCCGGCCGTGCCGAGGCTGTTGGCCGGGCAGCCGGTCCTCATCGAGGACCCGGCCGCGGACCCGCTGCTCGGCACCGGCGTCCCCGGGCGCTACGGGCCGAGCATGATGGTGCCGCTGAGCAGCGGGGACCGGGTGCTCGGCGTGCTGGCCACCGCGCGGGAGCGGGACGCCGACCCGTTCACCGCGACCGAGCGCACCCTGGCCGCCCAGTTCGCGGCGCAGGCGGCGGTCGCGCTGGTGCTCGCCGAGGCGCAGCGCGACCGGGAGCGGCTCGCGGTCCTCGAGGAGCGCGACCGGATCGCCCGCGACCTCCACGACCTCGTCGTCCAGCGGCTCTTCGCCACCGGGATGCTGCTGGAGAGCGCGGAGCGCCAGTCGGACGCGCCGGAGGTACGGGAGCGGATCGAGCGGGCCGTCGAGGAGCTGGGTGCCACCATCCAGGAGGTACGGACGGCGATCTTCGCGTTGCAGCAGACCCCGCCCGAGACGCCGCCCGGGCTGCGCGGCCGGGTGCTGCGAGAGGTCAGGGCCGCCGCCGTGCCGTTGGGTTTCCAGCCGTCGCTGACCTTCCTGGGCCCGGTGGACGACCTGGTCGTGTCGGTGACCGGCGCCCATCTCGTCGCGGCACTGCGCGAATCGCTGTCCAACGCGTTCCGGCATGCCCGGGCCGAGCGGATCGAGGTGGTCGTCGACGCCAGCGCGCGGCTCGCGGACGGGCGCCCGGCGGTCCGGCTGACCGTCGCGGACGACGGGGTGGGCGTGCCCGCGGACGGTCGGCGCAGCGGCCTGACCAACCTGGCACGGCGGGCCGAGGCACTTGGCGGATCGAGCACCTTCGGCCCCGGCCTCGGGGAGGACGGCCGCGGCACGACAGTGGCGTGGGAGGCACCCCTGCCGAGCGAGGACGCCTGACGGCCGTTACCGAGTGCGGGGTCTGAGCGGCCGCTGCCGGGTGGGGTCTCCCTCAGGGGGCGCTGTCGGACGAGGTGCCGCTGTCGGGCGGGGTACCGCTGTCGGGCGAGGTGCCTGAGGCGCCGCTGCCGGGTCGGGGGCCCCACGGCCGCCAACCGGGAGGGGCCTGGGGCCTGTTGCCGAGCGAAGGTGCTTTACGGGGCGCTGCCGGGCCGGGGCCTGACCGGCCGGTGGCCGGGCCAAGAGCTCGACACGGCGTTGGGCCGGTGACAGGGCGTCGTGGGGCGGGGGTTGTCGCCCGCCCGGCCCAACTGCTCACCTACGCGGTCCAACTATCGGCTTGTCAGAGTGCGGATCACTCGAACCGTGGATGAGATGAGGCTCGCGGGCCGCTCGGTCCTTCGTATCCCTTCGCACTCCGCGACAGCTTGTTGGCCCGACGCGGGGAAGGAAGTCATGACGTGAACAGCCAGAGCCCTACTCCTCATCGTTCCCGGGCGCGCCGCCGGGTCCTCTTCGCCTCCGTCGCGACGGCGGCGGCTCTGTCCAGCCAGCTGCTGACCATGTCGCCCGCCGCCTCGGCGGATGACCCCGCCGGGTACGGCCGTCCCAAGCCGCCCAAGCCGCCGACCGTTCTCCACGGGGTGCAGGAGTTCACCGCGGACGGCACCTTCACGCCGCCCCCGGGGGTCACCTCGGTGCACATCCAGGCATGGGGTGCGGGCGGTGGCGGTGGCGGCGGTGGTGGCGGCAGCAGCGCCGCCGTGGGCGGCACCGGCGGTGGCGGCGGGTCCGGCGGCTTCACCTGGTGCGTCATCTCGGTCGCGCCGTTCGCCACCTACACGGTGGACCTGGGCACCGGCGGCACCGCGGGTACCGGTGGTCCCGGTGGCACCACGACCGGCACCGCGGGTACGACCGGCGGCCCCGGCACCTCGACGACCCTGGCCTCCATCAGCGGTAACCAGCTCACCGCCACGGGCGGCACCGGCGGTGGCGGCGGTGGCGGCGCCACGACCGCCCCGGGTACACCGGGCGCCGGCGGCATCGGCGGCACGGGTAGTAGCTGCAACAGCATCTACGCGGTCAACCGGACCGGCGAGAACGGCGAGTCCGGCGCGCTCGGCGGCGAGGGCGGCGACGCGGTCGACGGCATCGTGCAGCTGCCCCCGACGAACACCAGCGAGGGCGGTAACGGCGGCGCCGGCGGCGGCGCGGGCGGCGGCACCACCCCGGGCGGCACGGGCGGCAACGGCACCGCGGGCGGCAACGGGTACGCCGTCATCTTCTGGTAAGCCGACTCCGGTCGGACACGAACGCCCCCGGCCCCGCGGCCGGGGGCGTTGCCGGGTGCCGGGTGCCGGGTGCCGGGTGCCGCGGTCGGGGGCAGTTCCGTGCCGTTGTACGGCTATCCGGCTATCCGGCCAGCATCCGCTCTATGACGACGGCGACGCCGTCCTCGGTGTTGGCGCCCGTGCGGTGGGTGGTCGCGGCGAGCACGTCCGGATGGGCGTTGGCCATCGCGTACGAGGTGCCCGCCCACATCAGCATCTCCAGGTCGTTGGGCATGTCCCCGAACGCCACGACCTCCGAGGCCGAGATCCCGCGCTCGGCACAGCACCGGGCCAGGGTGCTGGCCTTGCTGACCCCGAGACCGCTGACCTCCAGCAGGGCGGACGGGCTGGAGCGGGTGAAGTCGCCGTGGGCCCCGGCCACCGAGCGGGCCAGCTGGAGGAAGTCGTCCGGCGCCAGCTCGGGGTGGTGGGCGAGCAGCTTGAGGACCGGCATGTCGGCGTGCGCGAAACCGTCGTGGAGCAGCTTCTCGGCGGGGGCGACGATCGCGCCCGGGTCGAGGTGGAAGGGCGGGTACTGCGGTTCGTAGAAGATCCCGCCGCTGCGTTCGACCGCGAAGGACGTGCCCGGGGCCGCCTCGCGCAGTGCCTCCACGATGGCGAGGGCCCGGTCCGTGGCGAGCGGACGGACCTCGACCGGCAGCCCGCCCTGGTGCAGATCGACGACGGCGGCGCCGTTGGCGCAGATCGCCAGGCCGTGGCCGTGCACATGGGCGCTGACGACGTCCATCCAGCGGGCCGGACGGCCGGTGACGAAGAACACCTCGATGCCGGCCCGCTCGGCCGCCGCGAGCGCCGTCACGGTGCGGTCGGAGACCGTCTTGTCGTCCCGCAGCAGGGTGCCGTCGAGGTCGGTGGCGATCAGCCGGGGCCGGGCCGGGACGGGGCGGAAACGCTCTGGGGCCGGGGTGTTCGGCCGGTCGGTCGCAGGAGTCACGGAAACATCCTCCCGCATATGCCGCTCATCGGTGGGGGCACGGTGCTCGGGTGGGCCCGCCAAGCGTCCCGTCGGTAAGGCTCGGTGCGGCTCTAGGGTGCGGCTCGGTACGGCTCGGTGCGGCCCGAGGATGCGGCTCGGTACGGCTCGGTGCGGCTCGGTACGGCGTTGTCACACCCACCGCTTAGGCTCGCGGTATGCGAGTGAGCACCGTGATCCTGCCCATCCACCGCTGGTCCGAGGGCGGCCGGAAGACATGGCAGCGCGCCGAGGAGCTGGGTTTCCACGCCGCGTACACCTACGACCACCTGTCCTGGCGCAGCTTCCGTGACGGCCCCTGGTTCGGGGCGATCCCCACGCTGACGGCGGCCGCCGCGGCGACCTCACGGCTGCGCCTGGGCACCCTCGTCACCTCCCCGAACTTCCGGCATCCGGTGACGCTGGCCAAGGAGCTGATCACGCTGGACGACGTCTCCGGCGGGCGGATCACCCTCGGTATCGGCGCGGGCGGATCCGGCTTCGACGCGACGACGCTGCTGCGCGGCGGCGAGGAGCCGTGGTCGCCCCGGGAGCGGGCGGACCGGTTCGGCGAGTTCGTCGAGCTGCTCGACCGGCTGCTGACGCATGACGCGGTGACGTACGAGGGCACGCACTACAGCGCGTACGAGGCGCGCGACATCCCCGGCTGTGTGCAGCGGCCGCGGCTGCCGTTCGCGGTGGCCGCCACCGGTCCGCGCGGGCTGCGGCTCGCGGCGCGGCACGGCCAGGCATGGGTGACCACGGGCGATCCGAAGATCTCCGAGACGGGCACCCCGGCCGATTCGCTGGCCGCCATCGGCGGTCAGATCGACCGGCTGGGCAAGGCGTGCGCCGAGGCCGGGCGGAACGCCGACGACCTCGACAAGATCTTCCTCACCGGCTTCACCCCGGATGGCACCGGGCCGCTGAGCTCGGTGGACGCCTTTGTGGACTTCGCCGGACGCCATGCCGAGCAGGGCATCGAGGAGATCGTGCTGCACTGGCCGATCCCCGATTCGATCTTCGCGGCCGACCTCGGGGTCTTCGAGAAGATCGCCACGGAGGGCGCGGCCCAGATAGCGGGGTAAGCGGCGCGGGCAGTACGGCTCGCAGGAGAAAGGGCGACAGCGCGCGGCGCGGATCGCCCGATAAGCGGCAGAATCGGGTATAGAGCCTTTGGCGTCGCGTCACTGGGGAGGCATCCCATGCCGCATACCCGCTATGCCCCGGACCGTGGGCTGACCACGCGCATGGTCACGACGATGTTCTTCATCGGGCTGCTCTATGTGGTCTTCATCGGCGTGCTGCTCGCCCTGTTCAAGGGCGCCTGGCCGCTGATCGTGATCATCGCGGGAGGGCTGTTCGTGGCGCAGTTCTGGTTCAGCGACCGGATCGCGGCGTTCAGCATGGGCGCCCGGGAGGTCACCCCGCAGCAGGCCCCCGAGCTGCACGGTGCGGTGGACCGGCTGTGCGCGCTCGCGGACATGCCCAAGCCCCGGGTGGCCATCGCCGACACCGATGTGCCGAACGCCTTCGCCACCGGCCGCAATCAGCGCAACGCCCTGGTGTGCGCCACCACGGGCCTGCTGCGGCGGCTGGAGCCGGAGGAGCTGGAGGGCGTGCTCGCCCATGAGCTGTCGCATGTGGCGCACCGCGATGTGGCGGTCATGACCATCGCCTCCTTCCTCGGGGTGCTGGCGGGCATCATGACCCGCGCGGCGCTGTGGGGCGGGCTCAGCCGTGGCAGCCGTAACAACAACGTGGGCATCGCGGTGCTGCTCATCCCGCTGATCAGCGCCGTGGTCTACGCGATCAGCTTCCTGCTGACAAGGCTGCTGTCCCGCTACCGCGAGCTGTCCGCCGACCGCGCCGGCGCGCTGCTGACCGGGCGGCCCTCGGCGCTCGCCGCCGCGCTCACCAAGGTGACGGGGCAGATGGCCCGGATCCCGACCCGGGACCTGCGCAAGGTCGAGCCGTACAACGCGTTCTTCTTCGCGCCCGCGCTCTCCGGGGAGAGCGTGAGCCGGCTGTTCTCCTCGCATCCGACGCTGGAGCGGCGGCTGGACCAGCTCGCCCGGATCTCCACCCAGCTGGGCCAGGCGGGAAGGGGCTGAGGCATGAGGCTGCTGGACGCCATCCTGGGCCGCAGCAAACCGGTCCGCCCCGACCTCGACCGGCTCTTCGGGCTCCCGGGGGCCGCGGTCAGCCTGGAGGCGGGGGCCGGGTTCACCCCGACCGGCCGGGGCTCGGTCTGCTTCGCGAGCGTGGAGGGCGGCGCCTTCTCCCAGCTCCAGCGGGATGTGCGGGAGCTGCTGGACGCGGATACGGAGCGGGGCGGGGTGCCCGTGGAGTTCAGCCAGGACGCGTACGGCTACACCTGGCTGCTGGCCAGGCAGCGGCCGGACGATGTGGCCTCGCTCGTCAACGATCTGCACGCGGTCAACTCACTGCTCCAGGACGGGGGGTTCGGCCCCCAGCTGCTGTGCTCGCTGATCGGCTTCCAGGACGCGGCGGGGCGTTCGCTCGCGCTGGTGTACCTCTACAAGCGCGGCACCTTCTACCCCTTCGCGCCGCTGCCGGGCGCCGCCGAGAAGCGGGACAACGCGCTGGAGCTCCAGACGCGGGCGCTGCTCGGGGACGATCTGCGGATCGAGGAGGACCTGAGCCGCTGGTTCCCGGTCTGGGGCGCACCCGGCCTCTGACGCTCCCGTTCCCGGCCGGAAGGCGGGCGGGCCAAACGGCCCGTCAGGCATAGGACAGGGCTCGCAGGGCACGTTCTACCTTCGACATCCCATGACGGAATGTGACCTGACGCCCGGGGGAGGGTCAAATGAGTTACTTGCGCGGATTCCTGCCATGGATCGCCCTGGCGATCGTGTCCACGCTGGGCTGGCAGTGGGGCGCGCTGGCCGGGCTGGTGCTGGGCGCGGCGATGCTGATCCGGGCCCGTAAGGCGGGCCTGGCCGCCGACGCCCTCATCCTCGAGTGCAGCACGGTGGCCTTCTTCACCGCGCTGACGGTCTTCGCCTTCGCCCGCCCCGACAGCGGGCTCAAGGACTACGTCGGCGCGCTGGCACTGAGCTGGCTGGCCGTCACCGCCTGGACGACGCTCGCCGTCGGGCGGCCCTTCACCACCGGTATCGCCCGGCGCCAGGCACCGCCCGAGGTCTGGGACACCTATGCGTTCCGGCACATCAACGTGGTGATCACCCGGGCCTGGTCCATCGCCTTCACCCTCTCCGCCGCGGCCATGGTCGTGGTCGTCTCGGCCGGTCTGGGCGTGGTGGCGGCGCTGGTGGCGCAGTTCGCCGGGTTCGTCCTTCCGGCCCTGTTCACCGCGTGGTACCCGGGATGGGCACGGTCCCGGCTGGCCCCGGCCGCACATCGGGCATAAGCTCCCGGACCGGCTGTGGATACCCTTGGTAACCCCCTCCGGTCGGGGCCTGTCCCCTACGGGCGCGTCAGACCCGAGGACGAGGCGAATCCCACCGTCTGGAGTGACGCCGCCTGTGTCTCACACCACTACCGTCGAACGCGTGACTGTGATCGCCACCGAAAGTCTGAGCAAGCGGTTCCCCCGCGTCACCGCGCTCGACCGGCTGTCCGTCGACATCGCACCAGGAGTCACCGGCCTGGTGGGTGCCAACGGCGCCGGTAAGTCCACGCTGATCAAGATCCTGCTCGGGTTGTCCCCCGCCAGCGAGGGCCGCGCTTCCGTGCTCGGCCTCGATGTGGCGAAGGACGGCAGCGCCATCCGCGAAAGCGTCGGCTATATGCCCGAGCACGACTGTCTGCCGCCCGATGTCTCGGCGACCGAGTTCGTCGTCCACATGGCGCGCATGTCCGGGCTGCCGCCGTCCGCGGCCCGCGAGCGCACGGCCGACACCCTGCGCCACGTCGGGCTGTACGAGGAGCGGTACCGCCCCATGGGCGGCTACTCCACGGGCATGAAACAGCGGGTCAAGCTCGCCCAGGCCCTGGTGCACGACCCGCGCCTGGTGCTGCTGGACGAGCCGACCAACGGACTGGACCCGGTCGGCCGCGACGAGATGCTCGGGCTGATCCGCCGCGTGCACACCGACTTCGGCATCTCGGTCCTGGTCACCTCGCATCTGCTCGGCGAGCTGGAGCGCACCTGCGACCACGTCGTGGTCATCGACGGCGGCAAGCTGCTCCGCTCCAGCTCCACCAGTGACTTCACCCAGGCCACGGCCTCGCTCGCGGTCGAGGTGACCGACACCGCCGACCACCCGGACGGCACCACGGCGCTGCGTACCGCGCTCGACCGGGCCGGGCTCACCGTCCAGCCCGCCGGCCGTGGCGCCGACGGGTCGCCCGGCTCCGACCATGTGCTGCTGGTCGACGTCGCGGGCGAGGAGACGTACGACACGGTCCGCGACACCATCGCCGACCTCGGCCTCGGCCTGGTCCGCATGGAGCAGCGCCGCCACCGCATCGCGGAGATCTTCCGGTCCGACGACGAGGACACGAGCGCCGCGGACGCGAGTCCCGCGGACGCGAGCCCCGCGGACGCGGACGCCGCCGCAGGGGCCGCCGCGAACGCCGCCGCAAGCGCACACGGGAAGGGAGGTGCCGTCGATGCCGCCTGAGACCGTGACCCAGCAGCGCGCCGACGTCATTCACAACATCGGCTACCGCCACTACGAGGGCCCGCGCCTCGGCCGCGCCTACGCCCGCCGCTCGCTCTTCTCCCAGAGCCTGCGCGGCGCCTACGGCCTCGGCCGCTCGGCCAAGTCCAAGGTCGCGCCGATGCTGCTGTTCGCCGTGATGTGCATGCCCGCCGCGATCATCGTCGCGGTGGCCATCGCCACCAGCGCGGACGAGCTGCCCGTCAAGTACACCCGCTACGCGATCATGCTTCAGGCCGTCATCGGCCTCTACACCGCCTCCCAGGCGCCACAGTCCGTCTCCCGGGACCTCCGCTTCAAGACGGTCCCGCTCTACTTCTCGCGGCCCATCGAAACGATGGACTACGTGGTGGCCAAGTTCGCCGCCATGGCCTCCGCGCTGTTCATCCTCACCGGCGCGCCCCTGCTGATCCTCTACGCCGGGGCGCTGCTCGCCAAGCTGGACTTCGCCGATCAGACGAAGGGCTTCGCACAAGGACTGGTCTCCGTGGCTCTGCTCTCGCTCCTCTTCGCCGGCATCAGCCTGGTCATCGCCGCGCTCACCCCGCGCCGCGGTTTCGGCGTCGCCGCCGTCATCGCCCTGCTGACCATCTCCTACGGGGCGGTGTCCGCCGTCCAGGCCATCGCCTGGGACCAGGGCAACACCGGCCCGGTGAGCTGGATCGGGCTGTTCTCGCCGATCACCATCATCGACGGGGTGCAGACGGCGTTCCTCGGTGCCACCTCGTCCTTCCCCGGCGGGGTCGGCCCCGGCACCGGGACCGGGCTCGTCTACGTCCTCGTTCTCCTCGGCCTGATCGCCGGCTCGTACGGGCTGCTGATGCGCCGCTACCGAAAGGTCGGCCTGTGACCACGATCGCCATCGACAACGTCTCCCGCTGGTTCGGGAACGTCGTGGCCGTCAACGACGTGACCATGGACATCGGCCCCGGTGTCACCGGGCTCCTCGGCCCCAACGGCGCCGGCAAGTCCACCCTCATCAACATGATGGGCGGCTTCCTGGCCCCCTCCACCGGGTCCGTGACCCTCGACGGCGCCCCGATCTGGCGCAATGAGCAGGCGTACCGCCACATCGGGATCGTCCCCGAGCGGGAGGCGATGTACGACTTCCTCACCGGCCGCGAGTTCGTGATCGCCAACGCCGAGCTGCACGGGCTGCCCGATCCCCGCGCCGCCGCCCGTAAGGCGCTCGACACCGTCGAGATGGACTACGCGGGCTCCCGGAAGATCGCCACGTATAGCAAGGGCATGCGCCAGCGCGTGAAGATGGCCTCCGCGCTGGTGCACGAGCCGTCGGTGCTCCTCCTGGACGAGCCGTTCAACGGCATGGACCCCCGGCAGCGGATGCAGCTGATGGATCTGCTGCGGCGGATGGGCGCCGAGGGCCGCACCGTGCTGTTCTCCTCGCACATCCTCGAGGAGGTCGAGCAGCTGGCGGCGCACATCGAGGTGATCGTCGCGGGGCGGCACGCCGCCTCCGGCGACTTCCGCAAGATCCGCCGGCTGATGACGGACCGTCCGCACCGCTATCTCGTCCGGTCCAGCGACGACCGCGCGCTCGCGGCCGCCCTGATCGCCGACGCGTCGACCACCGGTATCGAGGTCGACGCGAGCACCGGCGTCGACGGCGGGCTGCACATCCAGGCGGTGGACTTCGCCCGCTTCACCGAACTGCTGCCCCGCGTCGCCCGTGACCAGGGCATCCGGCTCCTCACGGTCTCGCCCTCCGACGAGTCCTTGGAAAGCGTCTTCTCCTACCTCGTCGCGGCCTGAAAGGAGCCCACAGCGATGTCCTCGCTCTACCACCCCACCGTCGCGCGGCTCACCTACCGGGCCCTGCTCGGCCGCCGCCGTGCGCTGATCCTCTTCACCCTCCCCGGTCTGCTGCTGATCATCTCGCTCGCCGTACGGCTGCTGACCGGCGCGGACGACGACACGGCCGACGCGATCCTGGGCGGCTTCGCGATGGCCACCATGGTTCCGCTGATCGGCGTGATCGCCGGTACGGGCGCGATCGGCCCGGAGATCGACGACGGCTCGGTCATCTATCTGCTGGCCAAGCCGGTGAAGCGGCCGACGATCATCATCACCAAGCTGATCGTGGCGATCGGCGTGACCGTCGCCTTCTCCGCGATCCCCACCCTGCTCGCGGGCTTCGTGCTGAACGGCAACGCGAACCAGCTGGCCGTCGGCTACGCCGTCGCCGCCGCCGTGGCCTCCGTCGCCTACAGCGCGGTCTTCCTGCTGCTGGGCACCGTGACCCGGCACGCGGTGATCGCGGGGCTGGTCTACGCCCTGGTCTGGGAGACCTTCTTCGGCAGCCTGGTCGCCGGGGCCCGCAAGCTCAGCGTGCAGCAGTGGGCGCTGGCGCTCGCGCAGAAGGTCGCGGACGGCGATGTGATCACGTCGGACGTCGGCCTGGCGACCGGCGTCATCCTGCTGCTGGCCGTGACCGTGGCCGCGACCTGGTACGCGGGCCGCAAGCTGCGCACACTGACCCTCGCGGGGGAGGAGTGATCACGGAGTGACCACGGAGCGACCACCCGCGTGAGGTGACGCCGGAGGGGGCCGCCCAGCGGTCCGTGCGCGCCTTACGGTCGCCATCGCGCCGGGACGGCGGAGCGGCCTCCGGTGGTCTCCGCGGTGGCGGCGGTCGTCGTGACGACCGCCGCCGCGGTGTGTCCGGGGGCCGCGTTGGCCTGGTCCAGGGCGGAGGCCACGGCCGTGGACGAGCCGAGCAGGACCGTCGCCGCCACACAGGCCACGGTCCAGGGGGCCCGCAGCAGCCGCCGCCAGGGCCGCCCGGCGCCACCCGCGGTGGTGCGCGCGCCGCGGGTGGTCTTCGCCTCGTCCATGCCGCTCATGCCGCTCATGCCGCCCATCCCGTCCTCCGGTTCTCGTCGATGCCGTGACATCGAGAGTGGCGGCGGGACTTGTCGGTCGGCCCTCCATGGCCTGAGGGCAGGCTGTGAAGGCGCGGGGGGACGGACCTTCCGGACCGCTCAGGCACCGGGGGGACGGACCCTCCGGACCGCTCAGGCCCGGATCCTGCGGTCGCGGCCCGCGCCCAGGCCCAGCAGCGCCAGCGCCCCGCACACCGCCAGCATCAGCGTGAGCGGCAGCGCCCAGCCGCCGGTGGTCTGGTGCACCACGCCGAGCGCCAGCGGGCCCACCGCGGCCAGCAGATAGCCCCAGGTCTGCGCCATGCCGGACAGCCGCGCCGAGGTGTGGGCGTCCCCGGTCCGCAGCACCATCATGGTCAGCGCGAGCCCCACGGACCCGCCTTGGCCGACGCCTATCAGCGCCGCCCACACCCACGCCCCGGCGGCGGGGGCCACCAGCAGACCCGCGATACCGGCGCCCATCAGCGCCGCGACGGCGACGGCCAGCGTCCGCTGGGAGCGCATCCGCCCGGCGAGGGTGGGCACCACGAACGAACCGACCATCTGCAACATGGTGCTGAAGGCGAACACCAGCCCGGCCGCGCTCTTGCTCATGCCGTGGTCGGTGAAGATCGTCGGCATCCAGGCGATGCAGACGTACGCGATCGACGACTGCAACCCCATGAACAGCGTGACCTGCCAGGCCAGCGCGGAGCGGCTCAGCCTCGGCTCCACCCCCGACGTCGTCCTTACGGGCGTTGCCACGGGCGTCGCCGCGGGCTCGCCGTGGCGCGTGCCACGCCGCGCGAGCACCGTCTGCGGTATCCAGACCAGCGCCGCGACCGCCGCCAGCAGCGACCATGAGGCGAGCGAACCCCGCCAACCGCCCAGCGCGTTCTCCAGGGGCACGGCGGAGGCGGCGGAGACCGTCGCCCCGCCGATCATCGAGGTGGTGTAGAGCGCGGTCATTCCGGCGGCCCGGTGCGGGAAGTCCCGCTTGACCAGGCCCGGCATCAGCACATTGAGGAACGCGATCCCGCTGCCGACGAGGGCGCCCCCGGCGAAGAGCGCCATCACGGGCGGCGCCACCCGCAGCAGTATGCCGCCGAGCAGCAGCACCAGCGCGCTCAGCAGTACCGCCTCGGTGCCCCAGCGCCGGGCGAGCCGGGGCGCGAAGGGCGAGGCCAGGCCCATGAAGATCAGCGGAATGGTGGTGACCAGGCTGCCGGTGGTCGCGGACAGCCGGAAGTGGCCGCTGATCTCGCCGAGGAGCGGGGAAACCCCGGCGAGCGCGGCCCGCATGTTGAGCGACGCCAGCACGATGCCGATCAGGAGAAGCGCCGGGTGGGCCCGCAGGGCCCGCCGTGCGGCGGTCACCTCGGGGGTCGGCCGCAGATCCGTCTCGGCGTCCACGAGCAGGGGCTCGGCCTCGGGTCCTGGGGTGTGCGGGCGTGGCAAGAAGAACTCCGTTCACATAGTGGTGAGATGAGGCGGCTCATGTGGTGGTGAGATGAGGCGGCTCAGGTAGCGGTGGGATGGGGTGGCCGGGCGCCGTGACACCCGCCGGGAGGGGCCTCAGCCGGTGGCGAGCAGGGACTCGATGGCGCGTTTCGGCGCCTCCAGCAGCGCCCGAGCCGCCGCCTCGGCGGCCGCCGGGTCGCCGGAGGCGATCGCGTCGACCAGGGCACGGTGGTCGGCGGGGACGATGCTCGGCACCTCGCGGTCGCCGAGCGAGGCCACCAGCGAGTCCCGCACCGAGCTGCTGAACCAGCCGTAGGTCGCGCTCAGCGCGGCGTTGTGCGCGGCGTCCACCACGGCGGTGTGGAACTCGAGGTCATGGGTGGCATGCAGCTCGTGGTGGCCGTCGTCGGGCCGCTCCCCGCCCCGCGCGAACGCCTCGAGCGACTCCAGCGCCGCCCGCATCCGCCGCAGATCGGCCGGGCTGTGCCGGAGCGCGGCCAGCCGCGCCCCCTCCGCCTCCAGCGCGATCCGCAGCTCCAGCACATCCCGGATCCCGGCGCGCCGCACATCCCGCATGACCTCGGAAGGGTCGGTCGTGGACACCACGAAGGTGCCCTCGCCCTGCCGGGACTGCAACATCCCCGCGTGCACGAGGACGCGAACCGCCTCGCGGACCGTGTTCCGGCCGACCTGGAGCTGCTCGGCGAGGGCATGCTCGGTGGGCACGCGGTCCCCGACCCGCCACTCGCCCTCGGTGAGCTGCGCGCGCAACTGCTCCACCACGGTGTCGACCAGCGACCGCCGCCCCGCCGCCCGCAACGCCATCCCTGTCGGCTCCCTCACGTCTCGATTCACCCGGTTGCCCAGTCATCCTACAACTCCCACCCGGAAGCCCGGCGGGCAGGCGCCCGGCCCACGCCGCGAGGGGCGGGCGCCGTCGGGCGCCCGCCCCTCGTCGTACCGCTGCGGCCACCGCTCAGGCGTGGACCGGCTCCGACGGGGTCTTCTCGGGGGTCGGCTTCGGGGGTGTGCCGCCGGGGCCGCCGCGGACGACGGCGAGGACCAGGAGGCCCGCCGCCAGGGCCGCGATGCCGGCGATGACGCAGATGCGGTCGAGACCGGCCGCGAACGACTCGTGGACCAGAGCACGCGCCGCGTCCGCCCGGGCCGGGGGCGCGGCGGCGATCACGGCGTCGGCGTGGCCGCCGCTGATGGCCTCGGCGGCCTGCCCGGCCGCCCGGGCCGGGACGGTGTCGCCGCCGTCCACCATGTCCCGTACCCGCGTCGCGAACACCGTGCCCAGGACGGCGATCCCGAGCGCGTAGCCCATCTGCCGGAAGGTGTTCACCGCGCCGCTGGCCATGCCCGCACGCTCCGGCGGGGCCGAGCCGAGGGCCGCCGAGACCAGCACCGGCATGGCCAGGCCGATCCCCAGACCGGCCAGGGCCAGGCCGGGGACGAAGGCGGCCCAGTCCGAGTCCGGGGTCACCATCGCCGCGTTGACCAGCGCGCCCGTGCCCACCAGCAGCAGTCCGCCGCCGAGTGCCCGGCCGGGGGCGACCTTGTCCAGCAGCCGTCCGCCCGCCGCGCCGACGACCAGCGAGACGCCCGCCATCGGCGTCACCGCGAGCCCCGCCTGCACCGGGCTCATCCCGAGCACCGACTGCAACCACAGCCCGGCGTAGGTGAGGTACGGGAAGGCCGCCGCCTGGAGCAGCAGGGCCGCCGCCATCAGCACCGCGAACGTCGGGCGGCGCATCAGCCCCAGGTCCAGCAGCGGCTGCCGCTTCCCGCGCTCCAGCAGGACGAAGGCGACCAGCGCGACCGCGGCCGCCACCAGCGCGGTGACCGTGCCGGTGTCGGCCCAGCCCTCCTCGCCGCCGCGCATCAGCCCGTACGTCAGCGCCCCGGCGCACACCGTGAAGGAGGCGGCGCCCGGCCAGTCGATGCGCACCCCCGCCGCGCCGCGCGACTCCTCGATGGAGCGGACCGTGATCCACACCGCGATCGCCGTCAGCGGCAGATTGACCAGGAAGATCGCGCGCCAGTCGACATACTCGGTCAGCACCCCGCCCAGCACCGGGCCGACCGCCGCGGCCGCCCCGCTGGTACCGCCCCACACGCCGAAGGCGATACCGCGGTCGCGTCCTGAGTACGTGGCCATCAGCAGCGGGGTGTTGGTGGCGAACATGGCCGCGGCCCCCACCCCCTGCACGGCGCGGGCCGCGATCAGTACCCCGGCGTCCGGTGCCAGACCGCAGACCAGGGAGGAGATCGCGAACACCGCGAGGCCGACGAGATACAGCCGCCGCCGTCCGAAGAGGTCCGCCGCCGATCCGGCCACCATCAGCAGCGCGGCCAGCGCCAGCGCGTAGATGTCCATCACCCACTGGAGGGAGGTGAAGGACGCGTCCAGCCCACGTGCCACCTGGGGCAGCGCGGTGTTCACGATCGTGACGTCTATCAACAGCATGAAGTTGCCGAGGGTGATGGCGGCGAGCGGCCACCAGGATCTGCGCATGACTTACTCCGGGATCCGACATGTTCCGACAAAGGGAGGCGGGGCCGACCCCGAGGGCGGTTCCCGCGGCTCTTACGGTCGCCCCGGCCCCGCCGCTTCTCCCAGCCGGGCCCCGACCCGGCGGCGGTATCCGACAGCGGCTAGCTTGGGGCGGTGGAATCCGACGCGTACGACGACCTGGACCGGGCGCTGGTGCACGCCCTCCAGCTCGACGGCCGGGCCTCCTTCAGCCGACTGGCCGAGGTGCTGGGCGTCTCCGACCAGACCGTGGCCCGCCGCTACACCCGGCTGCGGACGACCGGGGCGATGCGGGTGCTGGGGCTCACCGACCCGGCGGCGGTCGGTGACGTGGTCTGGCTGGTACGGGTGCGGTGCCTGCCGGACGCCGCCCTGCCGGTGGCCGAGGCGATGGCGCGGCGGCCCGACACCTCCTGGGTGCATGTGCTCTCCGACGGCACCGAGGTCGCCGCGTCGACGCGGGCGGCGTCCGACCAGGACAGCGACGCCCTGCTGCTGCGCAAACTCCCGCAGACCCCAAGGGTCGTGGGGGTGAGCGCGCACTGCGTGCTGCATGAGTACTTCGGCGGGGAGCAGAGCCTGGTCAACAAGTCCGAGGCGCTGACGGCCGAGCAGATCGCGCGGCTGCGCACGCCCGCCCCGGACCGGTCGAAGGGCCCGCGCGGACCGGTGAGCGCGGGGGACCGCAAGCTGCTGGACGTCCTCGCGGGGGACGGCCGGGCGCCGCTGGCCGAACTGGCCGCCGCCACCGGCTGGTCGCAGTCGACGGTGCGCCGCCGGCTGGCCAATCTGCGCGCCGACGGCACCCTGTACTTCGATGTCGACTACTCCCACCGGCTGTTCAGCCAGGGCATCACCACCGCGATATGGCTGTCGGTACTGCCGTCGGAGCTCGCCGCCACCGGGCAGACGCTCGCGAACCACCCCGAGGTGGCGTTCGCATGTGCGACCACCGGAACGAAGAATCTGCTGGCGACCGTGGTCTGCGCCGATGTCCCGGCCCTCTACACCTATCTGACCACCCGTATCGCCGAGCTGAGCTCCGTACGGGACATGGAGACCACCCCGATCCTCCGCCGGGTCAAGGGCCCGGGGCCGCTGCTCACCCCTCCCTCCCGGGTGCCCTGGCGCGCCTCCTGAACAGGCCGTTCCACAGCGGTAGTTGGAGGAAACTCCGAAACTCTGGTGGTCGAACTCTGTTCATCTCTACGTCGATGTAGATCTTGACTGTTGTCAGGGACCTGGCGAACTCTTGGCGTGCGCTGGATCACACCGCGCCGTCCCCTCCCTTCGCCACAAGCTTTTGAGGGGGCGTCAGAAGTAAAAAACGGAGGGAACCCGAATGCGTCGCCTCGTCACGAGTCTCGCCGCCACCGCCGTCACCGCGGCGGCCACCATCGCCCTGGCCGCACCCGCGGAGGCGGTCCCCGCGGACAAGCAGCAGGTCCTCGCCAGCTGGACCCAGACCAGCGCGAGCAGCTACAACACCTGGCTCGCGGCGCGGAACAACCAGGGCGCCTGGGCCTCCTACCAGTTCGACTGGTCCACCGACTATTGCAGCAGCTCCCCCGACAACCCGTTCGGCTTCCCCTTCCAGACCGCCTGCGCCCGGCATGACTTCGGCTACCGCAACCACAAGGCGATGGGCATCTTCGACGCCAACAAGGCGCGCATCGACAGCGCCTTCTACGAGGACCTGAAGCGGGTGTGCAACGCCTACAGCGGTGCCACCAAGACGTCGTGCGACGGCACGGCCTGGACGTACTACCAGGCGGTCAAGGTCTTCGGCTGACCCGCCCCGCACCCGGCTGACGATCCCCGCGGCCGACCGCGATCCCCACTGAGCCCGGATGCCGGGCGGTCCGCCGAGGCGGCCGCACCGGCGTCCGGCCCGGCCGGTTCAGCCGCTCGCCGCTGCCGCCGGGAAGAGCCGCTCCAGCACCACGGCGATGCCGTCCTCCGCGTTGGACGCGGTGATCTCGTCGGCGACGGCCTTGAGGTCCTGGTGCGCGTTGGCCATCGCGACCGCGTGCTTCGCCCAGCCGAACATCGCGATGTCATTGGGCATGTCGCCGAAGGCGATCGCGTCGTCGGCGGTCATCCCCAGCCGGCGCGCGGCAAGCGACAGGCCCGTGGCCTTCGTCAGCCCCAGCGGCAGCAGCTCCACCAGCCCGGTGCCCGCCATCGTCACCCCGACCAGGCCCCCGGCGGCCGTCCGGGCGGCGTCCGCGAGCGCGTCGTCGCCCAGCTCGGCGTGCTGGATGTAGAGCTTGCTGATGGGCCGCGACCACAGCTCGGCCGGCTCCGTGAACGGCACCAGGGACATCCCGTCGTGGTCCATCCGGTACCCCTCGCCGAACAGCACCTCGCCGTCCAGCCCGTCGCGGGCCGCGGCCAGGAACAGCGGGCCGATCTCCGCCTCGATCTTCTCCAGCGCCAGCAGCGCCACCTGCCGGTCCAGCGTCACGGAGGTCAGCAGCCGGTGCTCGCCCGCGTGGTAGAGCTGTGCGCCCTGGCCGCACACCGCGAGTCCCTCGTAGCCGAGGTCGTCGAGTATGTGCCGGGCCACCGGGACGGTCCGCCCGGTGACCACGATGTGCGCGGCGCCCGCCGCGGTGGCCGCGGCGAGCGCGTCACGGGTCCGCGCCGAGACGGTGTGGTCGGGGCGCAGCAGCGTCCCGTCGAGATCGGTCGCGACCAAGCGGTACGGAAGGACGTCGCCGCCGCTCACCGCGCGACCGGTTCCAGGACCTCGCGGCCGCCGAGGAACGGCCGCAGCACCTCGGGCACCCGCACCGAGCCGTCGGCCCGCTGGTGGTTCTCGAGGATCGCGACGATGGTCCGGGTGATCGCGCACAGCGTGCCGTTGAGCGTGGCCAGCGGACGGACCCGCTTGCCCTCGCGCATCCGGATCGACAGTCGACGCGACTGGAACTCGGTGGTGTTGGAGGTCGAGGTCAGCTCGCGGTACTTGCCCTGCGTCGGGATCCACGCCTCGCAGTCGAACTTCCGGGTCGCCGACGAGCCCAGGTCACCCGAGGCCAGGTCGACCACCCGGAACGGCAGCTCCAGCGAGGTCAGCCACTGCTTCTCCCACTCCAGCAGCCGCTGGTGCTCGGCCTCGGCCTCCTCCGGCGTCGTGTAGACGAACATCTCGACCTTGTCGAACTGGTGCACCCGGAAGATGCCCCGGGTGTCCTTGCCGTACGACCCCGCCTCACGGCGGAAGCAGGAGGAGAACCCGGCGTAGCGCCGCGGCAGCTGGTCCACCTCCAGGATCTCGTCCATGTGGTACGCGGCCAGCGGCACCTCGGAGGTGCCCACCAGGAAGAGGTCGTCCTTGTCGAGGTGGTAGACGTCCTCGGCGGCCTGGCCGAGGAAGCCGGTGCCCTCCATGGCCTTCGGCTTGACCAGCGCCGGGGTGAGCATCGGGGTGAAGCCCGCCGCGGTGGCCTGCGCCATCGCCGCGTTCACCAGTGCGAACTCCAGCAGGGCGCCGATGCCGGTCAGGTAGTAGAAGCGGGAGCCGGAGACCTTGGCGCCGCGCTCGGTGTCGATCGCGCCGAGCAACTCGCCGAGCTCCAGGTGGTCCTTGGGCGCGAAGCCCTCGGCCTCGAAGTCGCGCGGGGTGCCGACGGTCTCCAGGACGGTGAAGTCGTCCTCGCCGCCGACCGGGACCTCGGGATGGACCAGATTGCCCAGCTGGAGCAGGAGCCGCTGGGTCTCCTCGGCGGCCACGTCCTGCTCGGCGTCGGCCGCCTTGACGGCGGCGGAGAGCTCGCCCGCCTTCTTCAGCAGCTCGGCCTTCTCGTCACCGGAGGCCTTGGGGATGAGCTTGCCGAGCGCTTTCTGCTCGGCACGCAGCTCGTCGAAGCGGACACTGGAGGACCTGCGCCGCTCGTCGGCGGTCAGGAGCGCGTCGACGATGCCGACGTCCTCTCCACGAGCGCGCTGGGAGGCGCGCACACGATCGGGGTCCTCACGGAGCAGGCGAAGGTCAATCACCCCCCCAGGTTACCGGTGGGACCTCGGGTACTCGACGCGATATTCCTTTGCGTCCGGTTTTGCCCCCTTTTGGGGCTGTGGGTAAACCGGGGAATTCCTGTGACGGCCGCCGTCAAGGAATGCCTCCGCATTCCCCGAAAAGGGGCAAAGAGGTGGCGCCGAGTCGACCTTCTTCCCTTGTGTACAGGGTGAGTTGGAGGTTGGTTGTCCACAGGCGTGGGGGGAATCCCCGAAGTTATCCACAGGCTGTGTGTGAGATCTGTGGATGTCGCAGTGATCGTTAAGGCCGCCCAGATGCTCGGCGATGGATTCCGCTATCAAACCGCGTTCACACACTCCACAAGAGAGGAATCCCTCACTCCAAAGAGCTGGTTGAGCGAATTGGGGTGACAAGTGCGGGATGTCGAGTGATGGCGGTCAATGCGCAGAGTGTCCCGATACGTCCGCTGTGCCGGATTGGTGATGTCGACTTATCCCCAGCGTGGACCATCAGCCTGTGGATAACTTTTCCGCAGCGATTCTGTTGACGGTCTCAGGCCCGGCCGTCCTGGCAGCGGGCCAGCCACTCCGCCGCCTCCGTGAACGCCTCATCCGACGTCCCGTGCCGCAGCGGTGCCATGTCCTCGGCCGTCACACCCGCCCGGGGGTACGAGCCCAGGAACCGCACCTTCGGGCAGATCCGCTTCAGCCCCATCAGGGCCGAGCCCACCCGCCGGTCGGTGATGTGCCCCTCACAGTCCACCGAGAAGCAGTAGCGGCCGATGCCCTCGCCGGTCGGGCGCGACTCGATCCGCATCATGTTGACCCCGCGCGCGGAGAACTCCTGGAGCAGCTCCAGCAGCGCGCCCGGGTGATCGTCACCGAGCCAGATCACCACGGAGGTCTTGTCCGCGCCCGTCCGGGCGGCGGGCCGGGCGGGGCGTCCGGCCAGCACAAAGCGGGTCATCGCGTTCTGCGCGTCATGGATGTCGGTGACCAGCGGCTCCAGACCGTACCTGGACGCCGCGAACTCGCCCGCGAACGCCGCGTCGTACCGCCCCTCCTGCACCAGCCGCGCACCGTCCGCGTTCGAGGCGGCCGACTCCCACACGGCGTCCGGGAGGTTCGCCGCCAGCCAGTTGCGCACTTGGGGCTGGGCCACCGGATGCCCGGTCACCGTCTTGATGTCCGTGAGCGCGGTGCCCGGCCGCACCAGCAGCGCGAAGCTGATCGACAGCAGCACCTCGCGGTAGATCATCAGCGGTTCGCCGGTGGCGAGCTCGTCGAGGGTCGCGGTGACCCCGCCCTCGACCGAGTTCTCGATGGGCACCAGGGCGGCCGCCGCGGCTCCGGAGCGCACCGCGTCGAGCGCCACCGGCACGGAGACCATCGGCACCAGCTCCCGGGTGGCGGCCTCCGGCATGGACCGCAGCGCGGCCTCGGTGAAGGTGCCCTCGGGGCCGAGGTAGGCATAGCGGCTGGCCGACATCACGGTCGCTCCCTGTGATCAGACGAGACCGCCACGATACCCGCGTCGGCACGGACCGCCGACCCGCATGGTGGACACCCGGATGGACGCTCGGATGGACACCCCGGTGGACGCCCCTTGGACGCGAGGCCCCGAGGCGGCTCGTCCCCTTTCCTATGCCTCCAAGAGTGCCTGACCCACGTACTCCCCCGGGGCGCAGCCCGGAGGCACCGCGAACAGCGCGCTGGCCTCGTGCCGCAGGAACCGCGACAGATCGTCGCCCAGGTCCAGCTTCCGCTGCACCGGCACGAACCCCTTCATCGGATCCGCCTGCCAGGCGATGAAAAGCAGCCCGGCGTCCGGTGCCCCGTCGTCGCGGAAGCCGTCGTGGTACGAGAAGGGCCTGCGCAGCATCGCGGCGCCCTGGTTGGACGCGGGCGCCGCGACCCGTACGTGGGCGGCGCCCGCGATGGCCAGCGCACCGTTCCCGTCGACCTTGTCGAGCCGAACCGGGGTCGTCTCGGTGCCGCCGGACAGCGGGGCGCCGTCGGACTTGCGGCGGCCGACCACCTTCTCCTGCCGCGCCAGGGAGAGGTGGTCCCAGGAGTCCAGCAGCATCCGGACGCGCCGGACGACCGCGTAGGAGCCACCCGCCATCCACGCCGGCTCGCCCTTCTCCGGTACGAAGATCCGCCGCTCGAAGTCGTCGTCGGTCGGCTTGGGGTTGTTGGTGCCGTCGATCTGGCCCATGAGGTTGCGGGTGGTCATGGGATGGCCGGTGGCGCCGGGGGACCGGTTGAAGCCGCTCATCTGCCAGCGCAGCCGGGCCGTGTCCGCGGCCTCGCGCTGTAGGGCGCGCAGCGCGTGGAAGGCGACCAGCGCGTCATTGGCGGCGATCTGGATCCACAGATCGCCGTTGCTGCGCTTGGGGTCGAGTGCGTCGGAGACGAAGTCGGGAAGCGGGGCGAGTGCCTCCGGCAGCTTGTCCTCGACTCCCGCCTTGCCGAAGAAGGTCCGGCCGAAGCCGAAGGTGACCGTAAGGGAGGAGGGACCGGCGTCGAGCGCGATCCCGGTGTCGTCCGGTGGGGCCTCCCCCGCCATCAGCTCCTTCGCCGTCCGCGACCAGCGGCGCAGCAGTGCGGCGGCCGCCTTACGGTTCGCACCGGGCGCCAGGTCGAAGGCGAGGAGATGGCCGTGGGCCTGGAGGGGGGTGGTGATGCCCGGCTGGCGCCTGCCGTGGAAGGGCACGGCGGTCGCGCCCAGCGAGCTGAGGGGTACGGGTGCCTCCCGCGTCGCCTCGGACGCGTAGGCCCCGGCGGCTCCGCCGGCGACCAGTCCGGCCGCTCCGGCGGCGCCCGCCGAGCCCAGCAGACGCCGCCGGGAGATGCCGGACGAGGGTGGTTGCTCTGTGGTCATTGAGCGACTTTCACGTTCCTGGTCTCCGTCACCTGGTCGATGTCGGAGGTACGTACGGTAAGGGAGAGCTGCCAGGTGCCCGCCATGGGGAGCTGGACGGTCTTGGCGCTCCAGTGCCCGGTCGAGAGACGCTCGAGCGGGATGCGCAGCGGCCCGATCCCCTTGCCCTTGAGCGTCAGCGACAGCTTGACCTCGGGCACGTCCACGGGGCGGTCGGCCAGGTCGGTGGTGAAGACGTGCAGCGCGTTGTCACCGGGCAGGGCGGGTTCGATCATCACCACGGCCTTGCCGCGGCCGCTCTTGGGGCCCGTGTTGTAGGGGATCAGCACGCTCACCGGGTCGACGTTCAGCTGGTCGGCGGGCTTTGTGGTGGCCGCGCCGGCCTGCTCGGTTTCGGCCCGGCCGGGCTGGGTGCCGCTGAGCACGGTGGCCACCGCGAGCAGCACGACGGCCACGATGGTCTCGGCGAGCACCGACCGGCGCAGCCCGCTGCGCTCGCGGTCGGCGTCGCGCTCCCGCAGGGTGGCGGTCTTGTCCTTGGCGGCCCGCTGACGGGCGAGCTGGGCGGTGCGTACGGGATCGCCGTCGGCGGCGCCGGTACCGGGGCCGCCGCCCGACTCGGTTTCAGCGTCGGCAGGGGTGTCGGCAGGGGCGTCGACGGCCGCGTCGGCCGCACCGGTGTGGACCGGCCGCGCGGCCTTCACCGCCGCCTTGGCCCCGGCCTTGGTCTCCTCGGCCGTGGCCGCGACATCGGCCTCGGCACCGCTCTCCGCCTCGGCACCGCTCTCCGCCTCGGCCTCCGCGTCCGTCACGGCCTCCGCCTCATCCGCCTCGGCCCCAGCCGCCCCCGTGGCATCCGTAAGGCGCCCGGTCCAGCGGCGCGAGATGGCGGCGATGCCCACGAGCACCGCCACCAGACCCACCTTGACCAGCAGCCATCGCCCGTACTCGGTGTCGGTCAGCGCGCCCCAGGAGCCCACCTGCCGCCACGACTGGTACAGCCCGGTGACCACCAGGGCGACGACCGAGCCGAAGGCCAGCCGCGAGAAGCGGCGCACGGCCGCCCGCTCGATCGGCTCGCCCGCCCGGAGCGTCACCGCGAGCGAGGCCAGACCGCCCAGCCATACCCCGACCGCGATCAGATGGATCACGTCCACCGGCATGGCCAGCTGCCGTTGCAGGCCCACCGAGGCGTGCTCGGCCATCGCCCAGGTCGCGGCGAGCCCCACGGCCATCACGGTGCCGCCGAAGCCGAGCCCGAAGGCGAGGTCCTGGCGGCGCCGCGCGTCCGCCTCCCCCTCCCCGGTGCGCCGGGTGTACGAGCCGAAGAGGACGGCCAGGAAGACCGCCGCCGCGCCGAGCAGCAGCAGCCGGGACAGCAGCGCCGCGCCCGGCTTGGTGGACAGCACATCGCCCAGCCTGCCGAGGTCGAGGATGCCGCCGATCCCCTCGCCGTCGGTGTACGGCCCGCGCAGCAGCAACAGCAGCAGGCTGGCCGTGAAGACCGTCACCCAGCCGCCCACGGCGATCTTCCGCACCGGGCGCGAGGACCGGCAGAGCCCGGCGAACACACAGCCGCCCACGAGCGCCGCGAAACCGCCGTAGGCGGCGTACCGGCCGATCCCGTAGAGCGTGCTGACGGTGGAGTCGGACGCCTCGCCCGTGGGCACCTTCGCCTTGGTCTTGGACGGGGCGCCGATGGAGAAGGTGAACGCGCCGCTCACCGGGTGGCTGTCCTCGGAGACCGCCTTCCACGCCACCGTGTAGGTGCCGTCCGGCAGTCCGGAGTGCAGCCCGGCGGCGGCGGTCGACGACTTGCCGTCGACATGGGCGGTCTTGCCGGTGTCCACGCGCTTGCCCTTGGGGTCGAGCACGCGCACCGAGTCGCCGGAGAGCAGCACGCCCTCCGAGAAGTTCAGCGTGACCTCCCTGGGGGCGGTCTTCACCACCGAGCCGTCGGCGGGGTCGGTCGAGGTGAGCGCGGCATGCGCGGACGCGGAGTTCGCGCCCGCGGTCAGCGCGCACAGCAGCGCCGCGAGCAGGGTGCCGCAGATCGCCATCAGCCGCCGGGCGGTCGCGGTGGTCCGGGTGGGAGTCGCGGTGGGCCCGGCGGGGGCCAGGGAGGTCAGCGAGGGCATCGGGCGTCAGTCCTTGGGGCGGTACGTCGTCGGCTCGACCGGGACTTGGATCTCGATGGGGTCGGAGGTGGCGAAGTGAAGGGTGAAACTGACCCTCTCACCGACCTTCGGCCGGTGGGTGAGGTTTGTCAGCATCAGATGATCTCCGCCGCTGGTCAGCTCGAGCCGGCCGTCGGCCGGGACATCGAGCGAGCTCACCTGCTTCATCCGGTTGCCCTTGGTGGTGTGCAGGGTGACCTCGGAGGCGAGCGGGGTGGTGACGGACGTGAGCTCGTCGGCGCCGCCACCGGCGTTCCGTACGGCCAGGTAGCCCGCCGCCATGTCGTCCATGGGCGGCCGCGAGACATAGGCGCCGCTGACGGACAGCTTCGGGGCGCCCTTGTGACCCGCGTGGTCACCGCTCCTCCCGCCGCCGCTGTCCTCGCTCCCGCAGGCGGCGAGCGCGGTGGACAGACCGACGGTGAGGACCACGGCGGCCGCCTTACGGATGCCGGGGCCCGCCGCCATCACGGGTTCCGCCCCTCGATGATCTTCGGCAGATCCTTGGCGTAACGGTCCGCCGTGGCCTCCGTCGTGTAGATCCAGTGACCCTTGTCGTCCTTGGGCGAGAAGCCGATCACCTCGGCGCCATGGCTGACGGTGATGCTGCCGTCCTTCTCCTTCTTCGGCTTCTCGATGAAGATGCCCAGCGGCCGCGCGGCGGCCTCGATGGTGTTGAAGTCGCCGGTAAGGCCGACGAAGTCGGTGCCGCCCTGGGCGTCCAGCCAGGAGCGCATCCGCTTGGGGGTGTCACGGGCGGGGTCGGTGCTGACGAAGACGACCCGCAGCTTCTCCCGCTCGGCCTTGGGGAGCTTCTTCACCGCGATGCCGACGTTGCTCATGGTCAGCGGGCAGACGTCGGGGCAGTGGGTGTAGCCGAAGAAGAGCAGGGTGGGCCGGCCCTTGGTCTCCTTCAGCAGGTCGTACTTCTTGCCGTCGGTGCCGGTGAGGACGAGGTCGGGCTTGGCCTTCGCCCGGTCGAGGACGATGGCCTGCCCCGACCTCTGGCCGCCCTTGACCTCGGCGGCGGCGTTGTCGCCCTTGCCCCCGTCGTCCGAGCCGCCGCAGGCGCTGAGGGTGAGCGCGGCGGTGGCGACGAGCGCGGTGGCCAGGATTTTGGTGCGCATGGAGCTGTTCTCCAAAGAGGGGGGGTGGATCGGTGGCGCGCGGGGGCGGCGGGCGCGAGGGCCCGCCGCCCCCGCCGGGATCACACGGCCGGTTCAGGAGCCGTGGTCACCGGCGGTACACGCATGCGGTGGAGGGGCAGGCGGTCAGGCGGAGCGGCGGCGGCTGGCGACCACGCCGAAGACGGCACCGGCGGCGCCGATGACGATGCCCGCGATGCCCAGCACCCGGGCGGTGGTGTCGCTGCCGCCCTCGTCGTCCGAGGTGTCCTTGGAGGCGGAATTCTCCGCTCCGGCCTTCTCGGAGTCCTTGTCCTGGCCCGACGCCGCGGCGGCGCCATCGGCGTCCGAGCCCTCGGCCGGGGCGACCAGCTTGAGCACCGGAGCCGGGTTCTCGGGCTCGGCGGCGCCCTCCTTGGGCTCCTCGATCCAGCGCACGACCTCCTTGTTGTCGTACGTCTGGAGGGCCTTGAAGGCGAGCTGGTCGGCGTCGTCGGGCAGCTGGCCGACCGAGAGCGGGAACTGCTGGAACATCCCCGGCTCGATCTTGCCGCCGGTCCAGGTGACCTTGGTGACCGCCTCGCTGATCTTCTCGCCGTGCATCTCCATGGGCTTGGCGAGCTTGGACTTGGTGACCTTGACGTCCCAGCCGGGCACCGGCTGGGGCATCACCGAGGCGAGCGGGTGGTCGGCCGGGAGGGTCACCTCGAGCTTGACGGTGGAGGAGTCGTCGCGCTCGTTGGGCACCTTGAAGTTGATGGTGCTGTAGCCGCCCTTCTCGGCCTGACCGGGCTGCACGCTCACGTGCGCGAAGGCCGGGCCCGCGGTGAGCAGCACCAAGCCGCCCGCGGTGAGGGCTCCGAGGACCGGCAGACGGCGAAGACGCATGGCGTTCATGTCAACACTCCAGGAACAGGAATGATCAGATGGGTGGGTGCGCGTACGGCGACGTCACGGCCGCCCTCCGGTCCCGCTGGAGGAGCGTCGCTTCGGTCAGGCCGCGAGGTCGCAGACCGGCGGTCCCCGCCTGATCACGCTGTGCTGGAGGACGAGGGCGGTCGTCCCGCCCTCGTCCCGCTCGGCCGTGCGCGGACGGCACGGCCCGCCGTAAGGCGCCTGCGAGGGGGCCAGGAGCACCCGTACGAGCCTCAGGGCGGCGCGCAGCGCCCGTACGAGCGCGGCCTCCGCGACCCCTCGGGCCCCGTTCACCGACAGCCGCACCGCCCGCCATACGGCCATCTCGCCCCGGCGCAGCAGCCAGCCGATGGCCAGCGCGGCGAGCAGATGGCCCAGGGTCATGGGCAGCGAAGGCAGCAGGCTCTCCATCCCGGCCGCCTGCCCCGCGGGGGCGGTGGACGCCGACATGACGTGCGGGCCGCCGTGCGCGGCGGACGGGTCGATGCCCGCGTGGGTGACGATCCGATGGGCCGTCGCGGCGTCGAGCCGTCCGGGGCCCGACGCGCACAGCAGCTTCGCGGCCAGGCCGATCACATGGCCCTGGGCGGCGTCGGCCCGATGGGCGGCCTCCTCGGCCGCCGCGGCCCGGTCCTGCCCGAGCGCGAAGAGCGCGTGCAGCGCCAGCTGCCCGACGGCCAGCACGGCCGCGATCCCGGGCAGCGACCGCTCCCGCCCGGCCAGGGACAGCGCCACCGTGAACATCGCCGCACAGCCCACGCCCAGCGTCCAGAGCGGCACGGTGGCGCAGGAGCCCAGCACGTGCCCCGTCGCGGACAGCACGACGCAGACCGCGGTGAACACCGCGGCCCGCAGCATTCGCAGATCGGCGCCGGCACGGGCGACAGGGGAAGCCATGGCCGCGCCATCATCCCACTGGGCGGACGCGTTACCTACGGCGGGTGGGGCGTACCGGCGCACACCGGGACAGGCCCATACACCGGTTCGCGCATCGAGCGCGTCCGCTGAATGAGCGGAGTCACGTCAATAACACGCTTACGGACCATGGACCCAGGCAATACGTAACGGTATGTCGAGCCGCGGCCGGGAGGCTGGAGCATGAGCATCTGGTGGTCACTCCATTTGCCCCGCGAGGCGGCGAGCGTTCCGCTCGCACGACGACTGCTCCTCGGCACCATGGAGACGGCCGGAGTGGATCCGGAGATCTCCTACGATCTGTCGGTCGCCCTCTCCGAGGCGTGTGCGAACGCGGTGGAGCACGGGGGTCGCGACGGCACGGGCGGGGATTATCGAGTCACGGCCTACATCGACGGCGACACCTGCCGTATCGAGGTCACCGACTCCGGTCCCGGCTTCGCCGGACGCGGCACCGTCCGCCGCGAGGCCCGCACCCGGAACGAGCGGCGTCCGGCGGGCGCGCCGAGGCCACAGCAGCCGCGCAGTCCGGCCCCGCCACAGGCGGAGCACGGACGGGGGCTCTTTCTCATCGAGGCCCTCACCGACCATGTCCGCTACCGCGACCGGCCGGGTCGCGGCGGGGTGGTGGTGAGCTTCGACAAGATTCTCAAGTGGCGTGAAGGAGCGCTGCTGAGGGCGTCATAACCGCCCCGAGGCCAGGGAAGTCCGTTCGGGCGGCTCAACGTCAGGTGGCCGCCCCGGCCTCAGAGGCCGTCCGTTCGGGCGGCAGGGCGCGGCACAGCGCGTCCAGCGCCCCCGCGAACGAGTGCTCGGGCGGGGTCGCGTAGCCGACCACGAGCCCGTCGCGATGCGGCGTGGTGGCGTCCGGATGGCGGTAGCCGCCGAGGCCGTCGAGCGCCAGCCCCTGCCAGGCGGCGGCGCGCAGCGCGGACCGCTCGGTGCCGGGCGGCAGCTCCAGCACCGCGTGCAGACCGGCCGCGATCCCCGAGACGCGGATATGGGGCGCGCGTTCGGCGAGGGCGGCGACGAGCTGGTCCCGCCGACGGCGGTACTGCTGGCGCATACGGCGCACATGGCGGTCGTACCCGCCCGATTCGATGAAGTCCGCGAGGGTCAGCTGATCGAGGACGCCGGTCCAGCCCTCGCGCTCCCCCTTGGTGGCCAGCAGGCCGTCGACCAGATGGTCCGGCAGCACCATCCAGCCCAGCCGCAGCGCCGGGGAGAGGCTCTTGCTGACCGAGCCGAGGTAGAGCACCCGGTCGGGGTCGAGGCCCTGGACGGCGCCCACCGGACCACGGTCGTAGCGGAACTCCCCGTCGTAGTCGTCCTCCAGCACCAGACCGCCCCTCTCCCGCGCCCAGGCGACCGCCGCGGCCCGCCGCTCGGGGTGCAGCGGACCGCCGGTGGGGAACTGGTGGGCGGGGGTGAGCAGGGCCGCACGTACGCCGTCGAGGTCGGCCAGTGCGTCCGTAAGGGCGCCATCGGCGTCCAGGGGCAGCGGGACCGTACGGATCCCGGCGGATCGCAGCAGCGAGCGGTGGAAGGCCAGGCCGTAGGACTCGACGGCGATCCGGGGCCGCAGCAGCCGGGTGTCGCTCAGCAGCCGCACCGCGTGCGCGAAGCCCGCGCAGACGACGATCCGCTCAGGGTCGGTGCGTACGCCGCGGACGCGGGCGAGGTACTCGGCCAGGGCGCGGCGCAGCTCCGGGCGGCCGCGCGGATCGCCGGGGCCGAACGCCTCGTGGGGCGCGGCGGCCAGGGCGCGGCGGGCCGAGGTGAGCCAGGCGGTGCGGGGGAAGGAGGCGGCGTCCGGCTGGCCCTGGAGCAGGTTGTGCACCGGCCGCGGGGCGGGCCGGGGCCCGCGACGGCCGCCCGGAGCTGCGCCGCGCCTTTGCCGACTACCTCGGCCGGGGGCTCGGCGGGGTGGTGGCGGCGGTGCCGGGCGGGGTGCCACCCGGGTGCCGGAGCCCTGGCGGGCGGTGAGCCAGCCCTCGGCGACCAGCTCGGCGTAGGCGTCGGCGACCGTGTTCCGGGCGATGCCCAGGTCGGCGGCGAGGGAACGGTAAGGCGGCAGCCGGGTCTCCGGGGCGAGCCGCCCCTCGCGGATGGCCTCGCGCACCGCGGCCATCAGGGCGGTTCTGCGGCTGCCCGCGCGGGTGAGCTCCAGATGGAGGTCACTGCCGAGGATCTCCGCCGAATTGACCCATGAATCCGCCATGGAAATGCACCCTACAGAGGGTCGCTTAGCGGCCTAATTTCATTCCCATGACGACTTCGACACCGACCCAGACGGCGACGACCCAGACGGCCGCGACGACACAGACGACGACACAGACGACGACACAGACGACGGCACGGACCGCGACGGCTGCCCAGACCGCGACAGCGCCCCAGACCGCGACGGCGTCGCGGCAGACGACCGGGCGGGTCGACTTCGCGAAGGCGGCCCCCAAGGCGTTCAAGGCGCTGATCAGCCTGGACGCGGCCGCCCGCGAGGGCCTGGACCCGGCTCTGGTGGAGCTGGTGCAGATCCGCTCCTCCCAGCTCAACCACTGCGCCTACTGCCTCCATATGCACACCACCGACGCCCATGAGGCGGGCGAGAGCAAGGAGCGCATCGCCCTGGTGGGGGTCTGGGAGGAGGCCGGGGAGGCCGGGTTCTACACCGAGAAGGAGCAGGCCGCCCTGGCGCTCACCGAGGCGGTCACGCTGCTGCCCGGCGGCGTCCCGGACGAGGTCTACGAGCGGGCCGCCCGGCACTTCGAGGAGCGGGAGCTGGCCCAGCTCATCGCACTCATCTTCACGATCAACTCCTGGAACCGGATCGCGGTGACCACCCGCAAGGTGCCGGGGCGGCACTGAGCCCCGTGGGGAGCGGCACCACCGCTCCCCACGGGACCCACACGCTCAGGCGATGAGCCGCCGCCGGACGGCCGTCCTCAGCCGGTGAGGCGGGCCATCCACGCCTCGACAGCATCGGCGGTACGCGGCAGCGCGGCCGACAGCACCCGGTTGCCGTCCTCCGTCACCAGGATGTCGTCCTCGATCCGGACGCCGATGCCCCGGTACTCCTCCGGCACGGTCAGGTCGTCGGGCTGGAAGTACAGCCCCGGCTCGACCGTAAGGCACATACCGGGCTCCAGGGTGCCGTCCACATAGGTCTCGGTGCGGGCCACGGCGCAGTCGTGGACGTCCATGCCGAGCATGTGGCCGGTGCCGTGCAGCGTCCAGCGGCGTTGCAGCCCCAGCTCCAGCACCCGCTCCACCGGGCCCTCGACCAGGCCCCACTCGACGAGCTTGGTGGCGAGGACGTGCTGGGCGGCGTCGTGGAAGTCGCGGTACTTCGCACCCGGCCGGACCGCGGCGATGCCCGCTTCCTGGGCCTCGTAGACCGCCTCGTAGACCTTGCGCTGAAGCGGGCTGTAGGTGCCGTTCACCGGCAGGGTGCGGGTCACGTCGGCGGTGTAGAGGGTGGTGGTCTCCACGCCCGCGTCCAGCAGCAGCAGATCGCCGGAGCGCACCGGGCCGTCGTTGCGCACCCAGTGCAGCGTGGTGGCGTGCGGGCCCGCGGCGGCGATGGTGCCGTAGCCGACGTCGTTGCCCTCGACCCGGGCCCGAAGGAAGAACGTTCCTTCGATATAGCGCTCCGATGTCGCCCGCGCCTTGTCCAGAACCTTGACGACGTCCTCGAAGCCGCGGGTCGTCGAGTCGACCGCCGCCTGGAGCTGCCCGATCTCGAACTCGTCCTTGACCAGGCGCTGCTCGCTGAGGAAGACCCGCAGCTCCTCGTCGCGCTCACCGGTGACCTTGTCGGTCAGGGCGGCCTCAAGACCGGCGTCGTGACCGCGCACGATACGGACCGGGCCGGTGGCGTCCCGGAGCTCGTCGGCCAGCTTGCGGACGTCCCTGGCGGGCAGGCCCAGCCGCTTCTCGGCCTCCGTGAGGCTGAGCCGGCGGCCGACCCACAGCTCGCCCTGGCCGTCCAGCCAGAACTCGCCGTTCTCCCGGTCGGAGCGCGGCAGCAGATACAGCGTCGCGGTGTGGCCGCCGCCCGCCTCGGGCTCCAGCACCAGGACACCGTCCTCGGTCTGGTCGCCGGTGAGGTACGCGTACTCGGTCGACGCGCGGAAGCTGTAGTCCGTGTCGTTGGAGCGCGTGCGGAGATTGCCCGCAGGGATGACCAGGCGGTCGCCGGGGAAGCGCGCGGACAGCGCGGCGCGGCGGCGGGCGGTGTGCGGAGCCTGTGCGAGGGGCTCCAAGTCGTGCTGCTCGGTGTCCGCCCAGCCGGACCGCATGCTCGCGGCGAGCTCGTCGGAAACGCCTGGGTACAGGCCGTTCTTCCGCTGCTTGATGGGCTCCTCGCCTTCCGGGGTCTCCGGGGCTTCGGAAGTGGGCTCCTCGGTCACGTCTTCCTCCTCGAACTGGACCCCTCCCATCGTATGTGCGGGGCCAGACGGCGGGGAGGGCCCGAGGCGCCGGGGGACCACGGCTCCAGTGGGGTCGTGGTTCCGCTCGAGCCGCGGCCGTGAGGAGCACCCGTAAGTGTCTGTAAGGGGCCACGTCCGCAAGGGGGCCATGTCCGTGAGGGGGCCACGTCCGTACGGAGGCCATGTCCGCAAGGAGGCCGTGTCCGTAAGGGGGCCACGCGTCAGCCTGCGCAGGCCACGCCTCAGTCGAAGTGCGCCACGAGCAGGACGAGGTCCTCGGTGCCGTCCTCCGAGGGCCGCCCCGCGGAGGCCGCCGGACCGTCGGGGAGCACCGTACGGAGCACATGGTCGGCGAAGGCGTCCGGGTCGCCGCGGACGCCCTTGGGAGCGCTCGCCGCGGCCGTGTGCAGCCGGGCGAAGGCCCGGTCCATCGGCTCCCCGGTGCGGTGGAGCAGCCCGTCGCTGTAGAAGAGGAGGGTCTCTCCGGAGGACGGTGTGACCTCCACGCTGGGCGCCTCCCAGCACGAGAGCATCCCCAGCGGCGCGGACAGGGTGGTCTCCACGAACTCGGTGCGCCGCTCCCCGGTGAGCAGTGGCGGGCAGTGCCCGGCCCCGGCCAGCACCACCTTGCGCGTCCCGGGCTCGCAGTAGGCGAAGAGGGCGGTCGCGGAGCGGGCGGGCTCGGTGAGCCGTAGCAACAGCTCCAGGTCGGACAGCACGGCGACCGGGTCCTCGCCCTCCATCACCGCGTACGCCCGCAGCGAGGCCCGCAGCCGCCCCATCGCGACCACGGCGCTCGGCCCGGCGCCGGAGACCCCGCCCACCGAGAGCCCGAGCGCCCCGTCGGGCAGCGGCAGCGCGTCGTACCAGTCCCCGCCGCCGCGCGGGCCGGGGTGGTGGCGGACGGCCAGGCGCACCCCGGGGACGCGGGGCAGCCGGGTGGGCAGCAGCTCCTCCTGGACGGTCGCGACGGCGGCGCGGGCACGGGAGAGCTCGATCAGCCGGGCGATGTGGGCGGCGGCGTACTGGCAGTACAGGCCCACGAGATGGCGCTGGCGCTCCGCCGGCTCGGCGGGTTCGTCGTAGAGCCAGGCGGCTGCGCCGAGCCGCCCGGAGGGGCCGTCGGCGCCCATGGCGGCCGTAAGGCCGGACGAAGGCGCGGCGGCCGGTGCGGTATCGCGCCCGTGGTCGGTGCTGGGGACCGGGCGGGGGACGGGCGGGGCGTCGGCGACGCTCGTCGTCCCGGGGACGCTCGTCGGTCCGGAGCCGGGTACGCCCGGGACGCCGGAGGCCGGGTGGTCGCCCGCGTCTGCCGGGGAGCCGGTGCCGGTGCCGGACCCGTCCACGCCGGGGGCGGGCGCCGGGATGGCGGAGAGGCCGGGTGTGGTGCGGGGGGTGGCGCGGAAGGGGTCCAGCGGCACGGCGTAGCTCGCGGAGAAGCCGAGCCGCGCGGCCACCTCGCGATGGCGCGGGTCGAGATCGGCCTCACTGGCGATATCGGGGTGGGCCACATCGGCGCGCCGCTCGCCGCCCGCCTCGGGCAGCCCGTCCAGGAGATGGCCGGCGGAGGCGGAGCCGCGCGGGATGGTCTCGATCTGGCCGAGGTCGGCGTGGCCGAGACCGAGCCCCACGGTGATCACCGGGCCGAGCCCGTCGGCCGGTTCGAGCGCCACCAGTCCGCGCCGGGCGCCGACCAGGGACGCGCCCGCGCGCAGCAGTTCGCGCAGCGCCTCGTCGAGGGAGTCGGTCCGGACCAGCCGCTCGGTGAGCTCATGAAGGGTGGTGAGGTCCGAGACCCAGCCCGCGAGCCGGTCCTGGACACCGGAGTTGGGTGCGGCCAGGGGCGGTGTGACGGGGTCGGCAGTTTGCGTGGGCGAGGGGAGGGAAGGATCGATTCCAGCCACTTTCGGCGCGTGGGGCGCGTTCATGGCCCGCTGCCTTCACCCGCCGGGTCCGGCTCGCTCAATAGCATCGCAAACCCCCTGTCGTGCTGCGCCGCTACTGTGCCGCTACTGTCTCCAGATGTACACGGAGCGCAGATGCGATGTCCAGCATTGTCCCGGTGGTCTTGTTGGTGTCTGGGGGGAATTGAACTTGGCTGAAAAAAAGTCGTTAGGCTGTCCCTTCGAGGTCGACTGACGTCGTTCTACAGCGCGTCGTCTCCACCGCGGCGGGTACACATCGGAGAGGGGCAGGGGCAGTTCGGATCGCCCCGGAACCCCGCGGCCGGTCCAGGCGTCATAGACCACAACGGCCGCGCCCATCCCCGAGTGGCGAGGAAGGCACCAACCGGACGGCAAGCGCCATGCGCGCGCCACCCCTCGCCACGTTCCACGCTCGGCCTGCGGCGTGATGCGCTGCCTTGTACGCGCAGTGACTTGTGATCCACCTGCTGTGACGGGCCGAACGATGCCGGACAGCGCCACGTAAGTCCAAGTGAAGTGCCATCTGAAGTGCGATGTAGTGCGACGGACAGCCCTCGGCGTTAACGGAAAGGAACGAGCGCTCATGCGCGAGATCCTCGGAAGGCGACGCAAGTTCTCGCTGCGGCGCGGCGCGCGGTCGCCGCTGCTGCGCGCGGCGCTCACCTGCGCCACCGAGTGGCAGTGGCCCGTGGTCCCTGGCGTCGGGCTCCGGTCCGGCGGCGGACGGCCGCGCGTATGCGGCTGCCCCGACCCAGAATGTGCGGTTCCGGGTGGACATCCGTTCGACCCTGTTCTCCTCGCCGCCACCACGGACGAGCGCATGGTGCGCTGGTGGTGGGGCAACCGGCCCTCCGCGCCCCTCCTGCTGGCCACCGGCGGTCACGCGCCCTGCGCGGTGAGCCTGCCCGCGGTCGCCGGGGCGCGGGCGCTGGCGGTCTTCGACCGGGCGGGCGTACGGCTCGGCCCGGTGGTCGCCACGCCCACCCGCTGGTCGCTGCTGGTGGAGCCGTACTCCCTCGAAGACCTCGGCGAGCTGCTGAACCAGCAGGACTGGGTGCCCAGCTCGCTGCGGTTCCACGGAGAGGGCGGCTATGTGGTGCTGCCGCCGTCGCAGACCGGTTCCGGGCGGGTGCGCTGGGAGCGGCCGCCGCTGCGCCGCTCCGGGCGGCCCTGGCTGCCCCAGGTGGCCACGGTGGTGAACGCATTGGTCGAGGCCAGCACCAGCGCGCCCGACGGAGGCAGTCGGCTCGCCTACTGAGGCGGGCCCCGGGTGCGGGGGTTCGGGGGCCGCTGAGCGCGGCGGACCGCTGAGCGCGACGCTCGCGGGTGTGTGAGGGCTCGGAGGCCGGGGAGGCGACTTCCTGGGCTCCGAGCCCGTTCTTCTTGCCGTGAGGGCCGGTGCCGCGCACCGTGGGCCCCGGAGCGACTTCCTTACCGGGCCTCCGCCGGGCCCCGGGAGCAATTCCCTTGCCGCCGGTGGCAGTTGGTCCGTACCAGCCCCACCGACCCGCGCCGCCGTCCGGACGCGGACATGGAAGCGCCCGGTCGCTGGCGACGGGGGATGCACCAGCGACCGGGCTTTTAGAACCGTAACAAGAGATCGGCCGATAGCAAATTCGATCGCGGATTTCCGGACGTCGATTTGCAGGGCGTAACAGTGAGTTGTGAGCGGCGTCACGTGCCCCCGCGGCGCCCTCCGGCCGTCCGGGGGACGTCAGCTCAGCGTCACCTGACGGTTGGTGAGACCGCCCCGGGCGCGCCGCTGCTCAGGCGTCAGCGGGGCGTCGGAGGCGAGCGCCTCCGCGAGCCGTTCTGCCAGGTCCACGGCCGGCTTCTCGGTGTCCTCGGCGGTCATCCCGCGTGGCAGATCCCACACCGGCACCGTGAGCCCGTGGGCCCGGAAGGAGCCCACCAGCCGGGTGTTCTCGCCGAGCGAGGAGGCGCCCGCGGCGTGCAGCCGGGCGAGCGCGTCCAGCAGCTTCTCCTCGGAGTGGGCCATCACCCAGCGCAGGTGGTTCTTCTCCGGCGTCTCGCACCAGTAGGCCGCCTCCACGCCGGTGAGCCGGGCGGTGGGGATCGCGGCCGCGTTGGCCCGTTCCAGGGACGCGGCGACCTCTCCGGTCGCGTTCGCGGCGTCCTCGAGCCAGAACTCGAACCCCTCGTGCAGAGTCGGCGAGAAAGTGCCCTTCGGGTCGAGCAGATCCTGAAGCCGCGGACCGTCGCCCGGAGCCCGCTCGGCGGCCACCGGGGTGCCCGGCTCGGCGGTCAGCGCGCGGCGCAGGGTGTCGGCCAGGTCGCGGCTGATGTCGCCGGAGGGCGTGTCGTTCTGGAGGCCGAGCAGCACGGTGCCGTTGTCGCGGCGCAGCGCGGGCCACGCCATGGGCAGCACGGTCGCCAGGGTGACCGACGGAACCCCCTCGGGCAGCCCCTCGGCGAGGGTCAGCTCGACGGTCGCGGCGGGCACCAGCTCGCGCAGGGCCACCCAGTCGCATTCGCCGGGGAGCCCCTCGAAGGGGCGCTGCACCAGCTCGGTGACGGCGTGTGCGGCTTCCCTGCCGTGACAGGCTTTGTAGCGACGGCCCGAGCCGCACGGGCAGGGCTCCCGCGCGCCCACCACAGGGATCTCGCCGTTGGCGACCCGTGGGCCTGTGGCCTTCGTCTGGGGGCGGCGCTTCTTGGCCATGGTGAGGCTGTCTCCCGATCGTGCGGCTCAGGGCTTGCTCGTACGCCCGTGACGGTCTGCGTACGGCCGCGGCGATGCTCTCCTTACGGCGCGTACGACTGGTACGGGCGCGAGCCTAGCCCTTTGGCCGAACCGCGTAGGCTCCCTGAGCCGCGTCGGCTACGCGAGCTCGTCCAGATCGGCGAAGTCCAGCTCGCGATCGAAATCGGGATCGATGTTCGCCTCGATATTCGAGCCGAGACCAGGGCCCAGGTCGGCGTCGAGATCCGAGCCAAGATCCGAGCCGAGATCCGAGCCGAGATCCGAGCCGAGATCCGAGCCGAGATCCGAGCCGAGACCCGAGTCGAGATCCGAGCCGAGACCCGAGTCGAGGCCCGGACGCAGCCCGGAGGCCAGCTCCGCACCCAGGGTGGTGCCCAGCTCCGGGGAGAGATCCGAGGGAATCGTGACGCGGCGGGCGAATTCGTCGTCGGGCGGGAGAAGAGCCCACACGGTGACTTCGCCGATCTCGTCCCGCACGCCCCATTCCTCGGCCAGCGACTTGATGATGTTCAGCCCGCGGCCGCCGCGTGCGGTCACCGACGGTTTGGCCGGAAGTGGCCTTGTGGGTCCGCCGCCATCCGTCACCTCGACCGTCAGCCGGTCGTCCTCGTCGACGGTCCATGCAGCCCTGACCGTGCCGCCACCATGGTCGGAACGCCACGGGCGGCCATGTCGCCATGCGTTGCTGAGCAGTTCTGAAAGGATCAATACAGCGTCGTCTATGACCGAATCCGATACCCCAGTCCTGCCCAAATCGAGACGCATCCGCTGTCTTGCCGCGCGGACGCCCGCAGGACCATGGGGTACGGCCATGGTCGACGACGTCGGCACCTGCCGTGCCACCACCAACGCCACCCCCGAGACCTCCTTAGCCCCACGCCACGGGATGAATGCCCCGCGGTGCTGGAGCGGAAACCGGCCAAGTGGCATCGCGTGACGCACTCGTCACGATCGAATACGTACCGAACGCGCCGGTGTACGCCTTGTAATGCCCACTATGAGCGTCCGAGTTGGGACAGTACCTGTTTGGGGCGATTGGTGATCAGCGCGTCAACGCCAAGGCGGACGCACAATTCGACGTCTTCCGGTTCATCGACGGTCCAGACGTGCACTCGGTGCCCCTCGCGCTGGAGCCGTGCCACATAGCCGGGGTGGTTGCGTACGATCCGGATGCTCGGCCCCGCGATCCGCACCCCGGGCGGCAACTGCCCGTCCCGGTGGCGCGGCAGTATGAACTGCATCAGGTAGACGGTGGGGATGGCGGGGGCCCCGCTGCGGATCCGGTACAGGGAGCGCGCTGAGAAACTCATCACACGGATGGGTGAACGTTCGCCGGGTGGCGGCGCGTCCAGGCCGAAGCGTCGCAGCAGCCCGAGCAGCCGGTCCTCCACCTGGCCCGCCCACCGGGTGGGATGCTTGGTTTCGATCGCCAGTTCGATCCGGCGTCCGGCATCCGCGACGAACCCCAGGAGCCGTTCCAGGGTGAGGACGGAGGTGCTGTCCCGGCTGTCGCGGTCCGGCTCCTCCCTGTCGGTGGCCCGGCCCTTCCAGGAGCCGAAGTCCAGAGTCGCCAGATCGGACAGCTCCAGGGCCGAGACCGCACCCCGGCCGTTGGAGGTGCGGTCGATGCGGCGGTCGTGCACACAGACGAGATGGCCGTCGGCGGTCAGCCGGACATCGCACTCCAGGGCGTCGGCACCATCCTCGATTGCCTTACGGTAGGCGGCCAGGGTGTGCTCCGGGGCGTCTTCGGAGGCCCCGCGGTGAGCGACGACGGAGACGATGTGCGGCCCGGGGCGGCCGTCCCGGGCAGGGCGCGCATAGGTCACCGCGTTATGGTGCCACCGCCCGGTGTGAGCCGGTGGACGCGGCCCCTCCGTTCGTTCGCACGGAATGGCGGTGGGGCGAATTGTCCGGGATAAAGGGTGGTAGTCCGCGGGGCTGTCGCTCCTTACGGCGGTCTGACGCGCTGTGGGAAAAGCTGATGACGGTAAGACGTAACGGTTAAGACGTACACGCAGGCCGTCGAGGAAATCTGTCGTGCACCTGAGGAGAGAGCTGTGAGCACCGAGAACGAGGGCTCTGCCGTTCCGCCCGCGCCCGGGCCGCATCCGGCCCCTCCGGCGCCGCACCCGAACCCGGCGGTGCCGCCCGCGCCGGACTACGAGCCCACCGCGGGCGCCGCACCGGACGGGCCCATAGGCACGCCCGACGCCGCGGGGTCGCCGGGGGCCCCCGGGCCCGCGCCGTCGGCCATGCCCCCCGCCCAGCCCCCGTCGACGCCCCCGCCCGCGCCACCGGCCGCTCCCGCGGCCGTCTCGGCGTCGGCCGGCGCGGGCGACGGGTCCGGCGGCGGAGCGCCCGGCGCCCAGGGCCCCGGTGCGGGCTCCGGCCCGGACGCCGGGCCGGCCGGCGCGTGGTGGTCGGCCGAGGGCGGACAGTCGCACGGCGGCCAGGGCGAAGGACAGGGCGGGCAGGGAGGCCCGGGCGGACCGGGCGGCCCGGGCGGACCGTGGGGGACCGCCCCCGTGCCGCCGTCCTCCGGCCCCTTCGAGCGCAAGCCCCGCGGGCTGGTCGCGGCCGTGCTGGCCGCCGTCCTGGTCGCGGGCGGCATCGGTGGCGGCATCGGCTTCTGGGCCGCCGACCGGGAGAGCGACAGCGGCGACACCACCACCGTCTCCGCCTACGGCAATCCCAAGACGGAGAGCCGCGCGCCCGGCTCGGTCTCCAGCATCGCCAACAAGACGCTGCCCAGCGTCGTCACCATCGAGGCGCAGGGCAACAACGGCGAGAGCGGTACCGGCACCGGCTTCGTCTACGACAAGCAGGGCCACATCCTCACCAACAACCACGTCGTCGCCTCGGCCGCCGACAACGGCAAGCTGACCGCCACCTTCTCCAACGGCAAGCGGTACACCGCCCAGGTCGTCGGCCGCGCCCAGGGCTACGACGTCGCCGTGGTCAAGCTCAAGAACGCCGCGGACGCCAAGCTCGACCCGCTCCCGCTCGGCAACTCCGACCGGGTCGCCGTGGGCGACGCCACCGTCGCCATCGGCGCCCCCTTCGGCCTCTCCGGCACCGTCACCACTGGCATCGTGAGCGCCAAGAACCGCCCGGTCGCCTCCAGCGACGGAGGCGGCGGCAACGCCTCGTACATGAGCGCCCTCCAGACCGATGCCTCCATCAACCCGGGCAACTCCGGCGGCCCGCTGCTCAACGCGGACGGCGGCGTCATCGGCATCAACTCCGCCATCCAGTCCGCCGGCAACGGCAGCGGACTCGGCGAGTCCCAGCAGTCCGGCAGCATCGGCCTCGGCTTCGCGATCCCGATCAACCAGGCCAAGAACGTCGCCGAGCAACTGATCAAGACGGGCCAGCCCGTCTACCCGGTCATCGAGGCCACGGTCAACATGAAGGACTCCACCAGCGGCGCCACCATCGCCTCCAACGGCTCCGGCGGCAGCCCCGCCATCGTCCCCGGCGGCCCGGCCGACAAGGCCGGCCTCAAGTCCGGCGACGTGATCACCAAGCTCGACGACACGGTCATCGACAGCGGCCCCACCCTCATCAGCGAGATCTGGACCCACCAGCCCGGCGACAAGGTCACCCTCACCTACAAGCGCGGCGGCAAGGTGTCCAAGGTGGACGTCACCTTGGGGAAGCGCAAGGGTGACAGCTGACGCGCTAGGCTGATCCCCGCGCCATCACCAACGGCGCGGGGAGGCTTGCCCGAGCGGCCTAAGGGAACGGTCTTGAAAACCGTCGTGGCAGCGATGTCACCGAGGGTTCAAATCCCTCAGCCTCCGCCGAGGTCAGCGAACTAGCTGGTCAGAAGGGGTGCCCCGAGTCGAGGGGCGCCCCTTCTGCGTTGGCGGTGTCTCACTCCGACCGCCCCAATCCCAGCGTTGACCAGCGCGTGTGGACCAGCTGTGGACCAGATTTCGCGGCCTACGGGCCAAAGCCGTTTTCACGAGTCGCCGTCCCGACACGGCAGCCATCTACCAGGCTGTACGTCGTGAATGGAGCTTCTGGAGGCACAGTCCTCGCCTTGATTGGTGTCCTTCTCGGGACCGTGGGAACGCTTGTGGGACAGCACCTGGCGACACGCGTCGAGGAACAACGCGACCAGCGACAACGCGCGGACGCGGAGCGCAGTGAGCGCAAAGAAGCCATCTTGGGGTTCCTGGCTGCTGCGCAACGGGTCGAATTGATACTGGACCGCAGAAAGCTTGGCCTGGCAGCTCCCGAAGACCCTGAAGATGAGAAGCTGCATGACCTGTGGCTCGCAAAGAAGGCTGTCGAGCTGGTCTGCTCACACGAGGCGGCCCAGGCTGCTCATGACTACACCGATGCGCTCCACGTGTGTATGCGCAACACCGTCGTGACTGGGCAGTCGACCAGCAAGCGCGAACGTCGCTACGCCTTCATGGAGGCAGCACGCGACGGGCTGGAGAGCGGCCGACCTCGAATCCGGCGATGACCCCTGATGACTCAAGAGTCCGCATCATTTGCAGCCTCGTCCTTCTCCGCCGCGTCCAGCGATCGTTCGATCTGCTCGTTCGATCGCTGCTGGTTGCGGTGAATGGCCTTGGCGTAGAACCGGAACAGCACCGCGATGCTGTGGCCCGCGCGCCGGGCGACCTCGGCCGGGGCGACGCCCGACTCAAGCCAGAGCGAGACCCCCGCGTGCCGGAGCGAGTACGGCACTTCCGCCAGGGGCGAGGCCGCCTCTTCGGGCGAGAGCACCGCATCACGGGCCTTCTGCCAGATCTCGCCGTACTCCTTCGAAAGGACGTGGCCGCCCCTGTGAGCGCGGAATAGACGGCCGTCGTCCGCTGCGCCGTACTCCTTGATGTGAGCCCGCAGGAGGCGCACCAGGACGGGCGGGATAGGCACGGAGCGAGTCGCCTTACGGGCGCGTCGCTTGAGACCCCTGGAGTCGAACGACTCCCCGCTGTCCGTCCAAGCGGAGCCGACACGGGGAGTACTGCCGGACAGCACCAGTTCGCCCCAACCCTCGTCCGGCAGCGTGCACGCCGACACGCGCAGGTCTGTCACCTCAGCGGGACGCATGGCCGCGTAGTAGAGACAGCCGAAGAAGGCCCGGAGGTGCCCACCGCGTTGCCCCTGTGCGCCGACAGCAGCGATCAGGGCTTTAGCCTGGCGAGGACCGGGCACGAACCGGAAATCGACCTCGTCATCTGTCTCCGGAGCCTTCCAGTCCACCTTGCCCAAGGGCAGGGACGCCAGCGCCTCCCGCTCCACCGCGTACCGCAGGCAGTTGCTGAACACGGTCTCTTTCCGATGGATCGTGTTTTCTGCGGCCCGCTTGCCGTCGAGCCTCAGGTTCAGCGCCTCCAGAGCGGAGCGCAGCACGGAAGGCGTGTTGAGGTCGGTCACCTTCACCGACTTCCGAGCGATCCACCGGAGTGCCGCCGCGACCTCTTCCGGCGCCTCTTCCACCTCGGCCCGCAGCTTCAGAGTGCCGTTGTCGTCCGGGCGGATACTGAAAGCCCAGGAGTACAGGGCCCGCCGCAGCACCTTCTTGTCCAGCGCACCACGCTTGTCGGTCACCAGCTCGGGTGTGATCGTGGCGAGCGCGTCAGCGATGCCCGCCCGGTGCTTGGCCGATGCGTCCGGCCACTTCATCACGGCGTAGGCGCACGCGTGCTCGTACCAGGTCGGAGAAGTCTGGTCTGCGAGTTCTGACGCGGGAAGCCCGGTATCGACGTCGAACTGTTCCCGCTGCCGCAGCGCGGTCAGCAGCTCGGCGCGGCGCCCGTCGGCCTGTGCCTTCAGGGTGTAGCTCTTGGAATGCGGTCGGGGGCCGACGCGCCAACGGAGCTGATACGGCTTGGCGCGGTTCGCGCGCTTACGGATGCTCCAGATCTGGACGTCGTACGTCAGCACGCGGGCACCTCGCAGTGCTCCAGCCAGGCGTTCAGGTCGGAACGACGCACGCGTATCTGCCCGTTGGGCAGCTTCAAGCACTTGGGCGCGAGGCCACGGGCGCGCATCCGGTAGAAGGCCGCCCGCGACATCCGGATCTCATCGAGCACTTCGACCAGCGTCAGCGTGTCGGAACGAGTGGAGTGGGACGGGCTCACAGCCAGGGGTTCCCTTCTGTCTTGAGGCGTTCGGATTGGGTGATGTCGTGGCGTACCTGTGCGGCGAGGAGTTCTTCGCCGGGGCTGTAGCCGGAGGCGAGGTATTGCCAGTGGGAGACGACGAGGGTGGTTTCCTCGGGCAGCTCGGGCTGGTCGTCTGCGGTGCGGGCTTGTTCGGTGCGCCAGGTGCGGCGGATCTCGCGGAGGGCGCCGAGGGTGGTGGAGTAGCGGCGGGATTTGCTGGAGAAGTGGCCTCGGAAGCCGAGCATGTGGGCCCACTTCCAGAGCTTGAGTTCGGCGAATTCGGGGAGGTGGCCGAGGTTCCAGGCGGTGCGGATCATCTGGCGGACGTGGCTGTGCACGGGCAGGTCCGCGATGGGTTCGGACTGTCCGGTGCCTTCGCACTGGTCGCACAAGTCGCGGAAGCCGTCGGGGCCGCGCTGGTAGCCGCGTCCGGTGCAGTGGGGGCAGCGCAGGGAGCGGTCTACCGTGCCGGAGTCCTCGGCGCTCTTGGTGGCGTATTTGGCGACGTAGGCGGCGACCTTCTGATCGGTCAGTTCACCGCCACCCAGGGCCGCGATCTCGCGGATGTCGAGCTGATCGCCCCAGGTGAGTTCGCGTTCACCGATGGCGTCGGAAGCCGCAGTGAGTACGACTCGCCCATGTGCTGTCTTGACCGCGTGGGTGAGGGCGTCGGCGGTGGCCCATCGGGGCGGGGGCTCGTTGCTGCCCTCGGGGCCGTCGAGGCGGATCACGGCGTGGAAGTGGACCAGGCCGCGCCGCTGGTACTCGGCGACCTTGGCGAAGGAGACCCGCAGAGCCGCGTTCAGCGCCTTCTGCGTCATGCCGAGGTGCGCGGCTAGCTCACGGCGCAGGTAGGTGGTGAAGCGTGCCCAGAGAGCTCCGGCGTGGGCGTTCCAGAGCACGGCGCCGGTGTAGTCGTAGGTGGCCGGGGACAGCGGGGTGCCCAACGCGGGGTCATCGGCCGGATGGCGGGTGCCGCAGCGGCAGGCCAGGTTCTCGCCCGCGTCGGTGGTGCGGCGGTTGTGCACCGGCCCGAACGACGGAGCGGTCAGCGTGACAAACAGGCGCGGGTGCGTGCGCACGGTCTCCGGCACGCTCTTGCCGCCGGAGAGCCCGGCCTTGACCAGGTGGTAGGTGTCGGCCGCGTACAGGCGCGAGCAGGACGGGCAGCGGGAGGAGCGGCGATTGCCGCAGGCGGTCAGCAGCCGCCCCGTGGGTTCGTCGGCGGTGCTGTACGAGCGGACGATGGTGTCCGTCGCTGTGTCGCGGGTTTCGGTGGAGCCGACGAGCTGAACCGGGCGGGTGCAGCCGCGGATTCGGTTGATCTGGTCGTGGACGCGGTCGAAGTCGGGGAGGTGGGCAAGTTCGATGAGGTCCCGCAGGGCCAGGCTCGCCACGTGGCGCAGGTCCAGGGGGGCTTTCACGGGTGAGGTGTCCTTTCGGGGAAGAGGGGCCCCGGGCAGCACTGGGCCAGGGGTGCGGGTGCTGCTCGGGGCATGACGAATCCGGCCCGGTCGGGGCGGGGGTTTCTGGGTTGCCGGGACGGCCGGCACGGGGTCAGAGCTGGGCGTGTGCAGCGCTGGCCAGCGGCAGTGCGACGCCGAGGCGGGTCCGGAGCTGAGCCGGGGTGATGAGCTCGCCATGTTCGGCCCGGTAGGTGTCGGCGATGGTGCGGGCCGCGTTCAGCAGCGGCACGGGCACTGTGACCGCCGGGGAAGTCTCCGGCTTCGGCGTGACCGGTTCGGGGGCCGGGGCAGGCTCCGGCGCGGGGGCCGGTGCCTTCTCGATCGGAGCGTCAGGCGCGGCCGGGGCCGGGGTCGCGATGGTGTGGGCGACGGTGTGGAAGTGGCGCAGGAGTTGCGGGCCGACAGCTCCCCAGCCCAGCAGGAGGAGCGGGGCGACCGCATCCACGGCGGCCCGGCCGTAGTGCCCGGCCACGATCGGCTCGGCGACGTTGAGAGCCAGAGTCAGCAGCCCTGACACGTGCATGAGCCGAGTGGCGCCCTTGATCTGCTCGGCCGGGACGCCGCGCAGGGACAGGTACCGCAGGGCGACCAGGAGGCCGACGACGGACAGGTCCACCATCGGCGCGATCAGCGGTGCGATGGGGCCGGGGACGCCGAGGCGCAGGGCCAGGGCCCAGACGTTGCCGAAGGAGAACACGAAGGCCAGGCCCGCGATGATGCCCATGACCACGGTCACCGTGCGCTGAGTGATCCGGTCCTCAGACATGAGGGATTCACCTCCTTCCAGATCTCGTGACGAGCGGGCCGGGGAACGGGTCAGGCTGCATCCTTCTTGGTGAACGGGTCGTCCACGTGCATCGCGGAGACCGCCAGTTCTTCCAGCAGCTCGGCGGGGTCGCAGGTCAGGTGCGCGGTGTCGGCGGCGATACGGGCAGCGTCCGCGTCGGCGACGTAGGGGGTGCGGATGCGGGCGAAGCCGGGCCGCCCCTGGTGAGCCATGGCCGCCACCCCGACATAGGCCGGGTCCTGGAGCGCGGTCGGGCTGGCGTCCGGCCAGTTCCGGATGTCCTCCCCCAGCGCGACCACGGCCGCTTCGGCGGTCTTCTGGGCGAAGGACAGGCCCACTGGGCACACGTCCCGGATGAAGGTGGGGATGGCATCCCCGGTCGCCTTCTGCGTCGCGATGATCACCAGGATGCCGACGTTGCGGCCCTTCTTCACCAGGTCCTCCACCAGCCGCGCGTTCTCAGCGGCAAGCGCGGCCAGTTTCTTCGTCCGGGTGTCCGATCCCTTGTAGTCGCGGAAGTAGGTGTGCGCTTCGTCCACGATGAGCACGGTCAACGGCCAGGCGGCCGAGGGTCCGAGGTGCCACATGTTCTTCACGCCCAGCAGGGCCCGGATGGACGCCGACCGGTCCCGCCGGAGCTTCACCAGCCGCGTGAACAGGGCGTTGGCCTCTTCGAGATCGTCACCGACGAACGCGAAGATCCGCTCGGTCAGATCGGCGTAGTCGCCCTCATGGGATGAGGTCACCTTGCCGTCGGCCACCGCGTACTGCACCGCATCGGACGGCGCCGTATCGCAGATGAACCGGTTGACCAGAGACGTCTTACCGAAGCCGGGCAGCCCGGCCACGGTGACACCGGGCACGTTGGCCAGGCTGACGCTCACGGGCTGCGCGTACTCGTCCAGGCCCAGATCCCACACCGCCAGATCCTCCGGCACGGCCCCAGACGGCGTGTGCTCGGTGGGGACGATCAGCGGATCAACCCGCACCCCACGGATCACCAGCGACCCCGGTCGATCGGGCAGGACCGAAACCCGCGTGCACCGCCACGCATCCGCCAGATACGGCGCCGCCCGCTGGAACTCCGCCAGGCCCACCTTCGGCAGGCACACGGCGTGCACCAGCACGCCATACCGGTCGGCGGCCACTCGGATCTTCGGGATCAGGACCCGGGGCTTGGGCACCTTCCCGTCCGGCGCCACGATCACGGCCGGAGGCCTCTTGTCCGTCACCGACAGTCCCACCATCGGGGCCAGCCGACGCCAGCGACGCCGTACGCCGATGGTTTGCCGCATGCTGGCCCGCGTCATCGTGTCGGCACGCACGTAGCGCACCAGCCACCACAGGGCCCATATGCCGGTCAGGGCCAGGGCCGCCCCGGCAACCGCCGGGGCCAACCCGATGACTTCTCCCACAGTCACAGCAAGTCCTTGTTCGTGTAGAGGAATCGGTAGAGGGATATCCGCAGTTCCAGCAGGTCACGGCCGGAGGCGAGCTTGGGGTAGCCGTGCGACTCGATCACCTTGGCCACGTCGAAGAGCAGGCCGTTGGTGAACCGCGAGTCGTCATCCCCGCTCTCCGGCTCCACCGGATAGACCGGCTCCGGTCCGGTCGGGGCGGTCACTTGACCAGCTCCAGCGCCGCCGCCCGGTAGGCCACACCGTCGGACAACTGGCCGTTGAAGATGCGCGCCCACGGTGTGGCGAACAGCTCCGCCACCCGCACCGGCATCCCCGGCTGGAGACCGCCCGGCAGGCCGCTCTCGGGAACGGTGATCTTCATCTGCTCGGCGCGGCCCTCTTCCATGAGGAAGACGGTCAGGGTGTGCAGGGTCTCCCCGGTGTCACGGTCAGTGGCGACCTCACCCGTGTTGGGGTCCTTGACCTTCGGCACCGGGAGGGTGCCAGCGATGAACTGAGTGGAGGGCAGCAGCCCCACGCGAATACGGGTCATAGCCATGCTTCTTGCTCCTGTTCGGTCGGTAGCCGCTCGGTGCGGCAGGGGACCAACAGTGCACTATGTGCGCTAGCGCGTCAAGCGCATAGCGCACCAGTGCCGCGAGTAAGCTAGCGCGCTTCGTGTGGGGGTGCGGCAACGTGCGTTCTAGTGCGGTGGGTGGGCTAAGCGGGCTACCCTCGTGCTATGAGCCTGCCGAGGGACGCCCACACTCCGCCTTACCGGCTGGTCGCTGACGAACTGCGCCAGCAGATCCGCACCGGCCGCATTAAGCCGGGTGAACGGGTCCCGTCCTCTCGCGACCTGGAAGCCAAGTACGACATCGCGAACATGACCGCGAGGTCTGCGCTTCGCGTTCTCCGCGACGAGGGGCTGATCTACTCCACGCCAGGGCGGGGGAACTTCGTTGTTGACCCGCTGCCCCCAGAGTCGGGGGATGCCCTGGGGGCAGACGGGTCGGAAGGTCAGCGGCAGATGCCCAGTGCCGAGTATCTGGAACTCTCTGGCCGATTGGATGACCTCAACGCCAAGGTTGACGACCTCATGGGGTTCCTCCAGCAGCTAGCCAACTTCACCGAGCGTCAGCAGAAGGGGTAGCGGTCAGACTTTCGGTAATCCGACGAGCCAGCTCCTCCAGCTGGGCAATCTTCTTGTCGAGTTCATCGAGGCGAGCCAGGATCTCGGCCGACTCCTGCGCGTTCATGTGCTCCCCGTTTATGTCGCTTATGCCTACTCACCCGTTCCAAGCCGGATTGCCGGACCCCATTGGGACAGCCGCACCCTGTGGCACTGGACTCACTTGACTCGTGCCTCCCCGATCAGGCGTCCGCAGCGACGGACGGGGGAGGCGCACAAGCAGCTGTTCAGAGTTTCTTTACTGGATCAAGGCGGCCCGCTTGCGCGGGCCGCGCGCGCTGGCGGCCCGTGGCCGCCGCCCGCTCCTGTCTGCCGCCCCGCTCAGCGGCGCCCCCGTGCCACTCAGCGCGCCACCCCACACCAGCAGCGCACCTAACACAGTCAGCATCTGGAACAGTTCCCACAGAGCTCCTGCCGACCGCAGCGGATGCGCCGACGTAGCAGCACGGCCAAGGCCACGTGTCCAGCCCTGCCAGCCGTCGAGGGGCGGCTACGCGGAGCGGTTTACATGACCGGCCGTCCGCCGACTGCGGCCATCGTCGTTGTGCGCGTAGGAACGGCCAGCGGGGAGGGGAGGGGTGCCCGGCCGGGGGCATGCCGATCGTCAGCTCTGGCCCGATGTGGCCGGCCGCCGTACTGTCGCCGTCACGGATGCGGGTGCGTGAGCAGACCGAACTGCCCGGTCCTGGCGGGCGGGGAGCAGCTGCTGCCGCGCGGTGGCTCAGGCCGTCGTGGTCGCTCCGCGTCGGTTTCCGTATCGCGGTGGCCGACCTGTGTGTCGTAGACGCTCTGGTGACCGCCACCATCGAGCCCGCCACTCCGTATCTGCCTCGCACTCGTCACCACCCCTTTGCTCCGCCTGAACTCACCCGGAAATGGGCGGCGTCGAAACGAGTACGACAACCACCCCGGTACCATCGGCACCGGGGTCCTGATCACGGACTTCCGACCGGGCTACCCCTTGGCCTGCCAGGGTTTTGAGGGGTAGCCCGGTTTTGCTGTATGCGGTTGTTGTGCTGTGCGGTCCGACTCCCGGCCTCGCGGATCGTCTGTTGGGCGCGGGCATGGGGAGCCGGACCGCTGACGGCGGACGGGGCAGTGTCCGCCGCTCCTGGGCGTGGTGGGTGACATCCACGAGGCGAACGGGGCGTTGTCCGCCGCGTAGTCACCGTGCCCAGGGAGGGCGGGAGCTGCGGGTCCTTCCCATGGGCAGCAGCTCCCGCCCGGTCTCTAGGTCACCCGTCGCCTTCCTGGGCGAGACCGGAGTTGTTGAGCAGGAACTGACACGTGTAGCCGAGGCTCCGAACGTGCCACTCAGCCGACCGCAAGCCGGAGCCCAGCCCCTGACACACCTCATGCGGGATGGTGTTCAACCTGCTGCGCTTCGAGTACCAGGCCACAGTGCCCCGGTTCAGACGGTCGATCCGCTTCTCTGCCAGCGGCATCAACGTATGAATGTGCCCCAGCAACGCTTTGTGCAGGTCGCGCAGTTCTTCGTACGGCGGCAGTACCGTCCGCGTCACTAAGGCGTTGACGATCGTCCTCTTGATCTCCTCGACGTCCACTTCGTCGTGCTGCTCGCCTGCGCGTTGCACCGCCGCGCTCATGGCCTTCACCCCGCATGTTTGCTGTCTGTTCGGCCTTAGACATGGTGGGGTGACAGGACGTCCCAATGAAGGCCGCTTAGAGGACTCAAAGAGGACTTCTATGGGACCTAGTAGCGAGGTCAGAAAGGTGAGGGTCCCCAAATGGGCCCTTCAAAGCTACCGTTGGCGGAGCTGACCAGCCCCATCGAAACCGTGAGGAAGTCCAGTGCCCAGGCCAGTGGGAAACGTTCGGCTCAAGGCCGCCCGGCAGGCGGCGGGATACGCGTCTCAGGAAGCGTTGGCGGAGGCGATCCGCAACACCGCTCCTCAGCTCGGCATACGGTCGTTGCAGATCAGCGTGCGCCAGGTCCGCCGCTGGGAGTCAGCGAATCCTCCATGGCCGCAGCCTGACGTTCAGCGGGTACTGACACATCTGCTGGGCCAGTCCATCGAGGAACTGGGCTTCACCGCCCCGTGGGACGGAACGAATTCGACGCGGGAGGGTGCCAGTCGGCGGCCCGTCGCAGCATCGGGAGCGCCAGCGATCGGACCTGCCCCCGGGCCATTTCCCACCGCCTGCAATGCCACGCAACCAGCCACGGTAGGCAGCGACTTCGCCGCGATCACGGCCGCTCACCGACGCCTGTACTGGTCTGTTCAGCCCTCCCAACTCCACGCCACCGTTGTGGAGCACACACGTCTGGGCACAGCGCTCATTGGTGAGACGACCGGCCGCTGCCGTACTGCCCTGGCCGCCGCACTCGCCGAGTCCTACCTGCTGGCCGGACGTATCGACTTCTTCGACCTCCAGCAGCCCAATGCCGCGAACAACGCGTTTGTGCGTGGCCTCCAGGCCGCGGGGGAAGCCGATGACGCGCTATTGGGAGCGGCGATCCTGGCGCATACCGCGTTTATCCCAGGCTGGGAGGGCCACAGGGAAGACGCCGAAGAGCGCATGTCTGCTGCCCGTGCCTACGCCCGCCGGGGCAGCGCCCCCGCGATGATGCTGGCTTGGCTTGACGCCGTCGAGGCCGAATGCATGACGCGGTGCAACGACACCCGTACGGCGCTGCGCCTGATCTCCCACGCCGAAGGCGTACTGGCCGAAGGCGATACGGACGAGCCATGCCCGGTGTGGATGGACTGGTTCAGCCCCGTCCGCCTCGCCGCGTTCAAAGGCAACACCCAGCTGATCGCCGGACACACGGCCCAGGCTCGGGCCACGCTGCTGGGAGTCCTCGACAACCTGCCTGCCGACGACGGCAAGCAGCGGACCATCATCCTCGGCGACCTGGCGGCCGTGGAGGCCGCAGCCGGTAGGCCAGAGGAAGCCTGCCGATGGGCCAACGAAGCGCTCGATCAGCTCAGCGTGACCTGGTACGCCGTCGGCATGGACCGGATACGCGACGTCCGCAAGCGGCTGCATGCATGGCGCGACGAACCGTACGTCCGCAGCCTGGACGACCGCATGTACGGCTGGGGAACGACCGTCAGCGCTCTTCAGCGCTGAGGGTGGCTACCAGCTCCGGCAGCTCGGCGAGGCTGTGCACGCGGAAGGTCGGCACCGCGACGGCATCCGGCTCATCCCACTGGATCGTCGCCCACGGCCCACGCCGGACCAACGCCGTCTTCATGCCCACCTTGTCTGCCGGGCGGATGTCGTTGTCCAGCCGATCACCCACGTAAAGGATCTCCTCGGCCGGGCAGGGAGCCGCGTCCGCTACGTGGGAGAAGAACGCCGGATCGGGCTTGGACACGCCCCAGTCGTCGGACGTGGCGATGAAGTCGGCCGGGAGTTCGAGCGAGCGCAGTATGCCCCCAGCCCGCACGGTCTGGTTGCCCGCGATGCCCACCCACAGACCAGCGTCCCGCAGCGCCGCCAGCGTCGGACGGACATCCGCGTACAGATCGCTGTTGTCGAAGTGCTCGGGCTGGCCGGCCCGAGCACGCTTCCCCCGCTCTTCGTACAGGTCAAAGCCGGGGCGGAAGACCTGGAACGTCTCGCGGTAGTCCCGGCCCTGAGCGATCACTGCGCCGAACATCGCCGCGAACGTATGCCGGGGCACCCCCAGCCAATCCGCCCACGTGCCGTACTCGCGCGTCTCATCGACCAGGCACTCACCGACATCGAACACCACAGCTCGGATCATGATTAGCAGGGTAGGACAATCGCAACTGGGCTTGCCTCTGGACCCCGACTGGGCCGATAACCGTGGGACGCCTTGCCTTCACTGGGCACGTGGTGGGTCTCCTCCACCGACCCGCTCCGGTGAGCTTGCCGCTTGAGCCTCGTTCTCCCGACGGCGTCGCGTAACTACCTGTGTGTAGCTCGTGGGCGGGGGCAGAGGGTCGCCCCGGAGAAAGGCGCCCAGACAGCTCAGCCCCTCATAAGGGACGCTGAAAGCCCCCTGCCGACGATCCTGGTATGAGCCTTCACTGCCTTGGAAGGCGAACGCACTCGCCACCGCGACATCTCCGAGGCGCTCCGCTAGCGCGCGGTCCGGCAACCGATGGAGTGCCAACAAGATGCTGTTGTGGTGTTCGTTCGACCTAAGGCGATACGGCCTCATGACGTCTTCCGGTGCTCCCTCGGCCGGGTAGCTCCTGGCCAGTTCGTGAAGGGCGACGAACTCACGCGAAATGGCCTCGGCGGTCTCTGTCGCGAGCCGTTCCCGTTGCTCTCTGCGAGCTTCAGTCCGCTGATAACGCTGAGTAACTAGCGTCGCGCCAATCGACCCTCCCGCGCCTACCACTGCACCGGCAAGGCCAGTCACAGCGCCTACCCACACCCCTGCATCCACGGGAGCATCCTGACCCATCGGACCGCTCTCAGGCTCCCGGATTCGGTGAACTGGTGAACTGGCTGCCTCAATAGCCAGGCCACAACCACAGTCGATCGACACAGGCCCCGGCCGACCGGCTGACCAGCCGAGCAGATCCCAGCGACCGCCCCGCCCGTAGCTCGGGATCAAGAGGTCTGAAGGCGGAACCGTTGCTTGTTGAGCCGTTCGATTGACGCTGTGGACCCCTGGTGGACCACCGAGCCTTCATTGGGCGGTGAGAGGGGACGTTCGTGCATGTCAGAGCGGTAGTCGCCGTTCTGGCTACAGCCCTCTTGAAAACCGTCGTGGCAGCGATGTCACCGAGGGTTCAAATCCCTCAGCCTCCGCGCAGGTAGGAAAAGTGCAGGTGGGAGGGGGTTCCGGGAAATCCGGAGCCCCCTCCCACCTGCTTTCTGTCTCACCCTGTCCCACCTGAATCCCAGCGTTGACCAGCGCGCGCGGCCAACCTGCGGCCAGATCGAGTACCGATGTCCGGATGGCTAGACCAGGGTGCTGCCGGTGTTCCGCATCATCTGCCGGAGCACCTTCAGGGCTGTGACGTAGTCGGCGTCGTCGATGCCCTGATGGATGAGGTCGCGGATTGCTGGCGCATGCTGTTTGAGGCTGATGCGAGCGTCCTCACCCGACTCGGTGATCCACAGCCGCCCCTCGTCGTCGCGAGTGAGCCAGCCGCTCTCCAACAGCACGCTCGCCTCGGTCTCCAGGTCGTCCTCAGCCCGGATGTAGGAACTCATGGCCTGCTGGAGTTCGGGGATGGTCATGCCGTGGCCGTCAGGGGAGATGTCGTGCTTCGACAGATTGCGCAGTAACCAGTACTGGGGCTGGGTGAGGCCGAGCTCGGCGATCTGGGCTCGGGTGAACGCGATGAGAGCCTCATAGGCCAATCCGGTCCAGTACGCGGCCGGTTGTCCGGCGAGGTCGGCATCGGCTATCTGCTGGGGCGTCATATGCGGTGCTCCTATGGATGATCGCTGGTGCAGGCACCGTAGAACTTGAAGTTAAGTTGAAGTCAAGGAGCGGGGTGGCCTGTCTGCTTTGGGAGGACGAGGACCGCAGGTAATACCGGAGGTCTACAGGCGCGCCGTACGGGCCTCGACGCTGGCCTAGAAGCAGCTCCTGGGAGCTTTTGCGACTCCGTCACCCTTCCTCGTCAGATGTGGCGTTGAGCGTGTCATCGATCAGTTGGTTCGCCCGGTGCTGCTGGCCCCGCAGCAGCTTCGCGTAGAACTTCCAGAGCACGGCGATGCTGTGCCCGGCCCGCCGGGCGACATCCACCGGATCCACGCCTGCCTTGATCCACAGCGAGATACCCGCGTGCCGCGCCGCGTACGGCACCTCGGCGAGCAGCGAGTTGAAATCGGTGTAAGGAAGAGCCTCGCACCGGGCGTCCTGCCAGACCTCCGTGTACTCCGTCGAGCGCACCCGACCGCCGCGCACGGCGCGGAGAGTCGCCCGTCCGGGGCGGCCCCCTATTCGTCCAGGTGCCTTCGGAGCAGCTGCCCGAGCGCCGACGGTATGGGCGCACCGGCCGGATGGTCCTCCGGGCTCGCCGCTTCAGCCCCGCACCTCGCGTCCCCGCGTGTGCTCAGACACGATCCGGAGGAACCGGAGGAGACGCCGACCGCCTCCTGACCCATTGCTAGCGGGTGTCGCTTGACTGGCACTCACGGCTCGGGTGAGCCGTGGCCGCTCGTGCACGGATACCGGCGGGTCGTGGTCAGTGGCGCGGCGATGCACGCGGCGGCGAGGAGGATGCCGAAGGCGACGGTCAGGGCTGTGGTGTAGCCGTGGACGGATGCCGAGCTCGGTGTGGTGTGGCGTGCTGATAAGAGGGAGGACGCCGTTGCGCCAGCGGCGATGGTGTTGAGGAGTGCGGTGCCGAGGGCGGCTCCGAGTTGCTGGGAGGCGTTGTAGACGGCCGATGCGGCCCCGATGTCGGCTCGGCGTGTGCCGGCGGTGGCCAGGGCGGCGGTCGGGGGGATGACGCAGCCGAGGCCGAGGCCGGTGAGTACCAGGGCGGGTGCCAGATAGAGCGGGAGGACGTGGGTGCTCTGTGGCGTCAGGCGCGTGAGGATGAACATTCCCGAGGCCGCGGTGATCAGGCCGGGGAGGATCAGTGCCGCGGGCGCGAGGCGTCCGTGGAGCTTCCCGGCGATGAGTGTGGAGCCGATCAGGGCGGCCAGAGCGTTGATCATCAGGGTCAGGCCCGCCTGGACCGGTGAGTAGCGAAGGACGGTCTGGGTGTAGTAGCTCATGAACAGGTAGAAGCCGAACATGGCGGTGAACATCAGGCCGATCGAGATGAGTGCGCCGGCGCGGGCGCGGTGCAGGAGCAGGCGCATCGGGAGCAGCGGGCGGGGGGCGCGGGCCTCAATGGCGGCGAACGCGGCCAGCAGCAGGCTGCTGCCGGTCAGCAGGGTCAGTACCCTCGGCGACGCCCAACCGAGGGGTTCGGCCTCGTTGAAGGCGTAGACCATAGTGGCGAAGCCCGCAGCGCTGAGCAGGGCGCCCGCGAGGTCAAGTCGCCCGTCGCCGCGGACGGGGTGGTCCGGTGGGACGCGTGTCGCGCCGAGCAAGCCGAGTAGTGCGACAGGAACGTTGATGTACAGGCACCCCCGCCAGCTGACGTACTCGGTCAGCAGTCCCCCGGCGACCAGGCCGAGGGCGGAACCGGAGGCACCGACCGCCGCGAACACACCGAACGCCCGGCCGCGTGCGCGCGGCTCGGCGAACGTCGTACTGAGCAACGACAACCCGGCGGGCGCGAGTACGGCGGCGAAGACGCCTTGCAGGGCACGGGCCCCGAAGAGCGTCTCGGGGTTCACGGCGGCACCGCCCAGTGCGGATGAAGCGGCGAAGCCGACCAGGCCGAGGATGAACGTACGGCGATGGCCGAGTGCGCCGCTGACCCTGCCGCCGATCAGCAGCAGACCGCCGAAGGCCAGGGCGTACGCGGTGATCGCCCATTGCCGGCTCGCGTCGGACATGCCGAGTGCGCTCTGGGCGGAGGGCAGCGCGATGTTCACGATGGTGCCGTCCAGGACGACGAGGAGCTGGGCCGCGCTCACGGCCAGCAGCGTCGACCACTGCCGTCGCGCGGAGGCGGCTCCTCCCGTGGTGTCGTGGGTCTCGAGGGCAGGCTCCGCCCCGGGCGGATCGGTGTCTCGGGGATTCATGACTTCAAGTGTTTCGTTGAAGTGATCCCGGAGACTTTTCACCGCCTCTGGCCGCCGGACGGGCGCCGATGAGCCGATATCCCTCAAGCCGCAGGTTGAAGCCGGGTGAGGTGCGGGCCTCCGGACAGGGGCTTCCGGACAGGGGGGCTTCCAGACAGGGGGCTTCCGGACAAGGACTTCCGGGCCGGCTGTGCGGCGACTTCACAACTGCTCGGGCTCTTCGTCGGCTCCGTTGCTGCTCTTGTGCGGCACCACGACTATCTGGTACGCGTCCTCGTAGACGACCCTCCCCGGATTGGACGACCGGATCATCCGGCATTGGACGACCGGATCATCCGGCACTCGATGCCATGGGCGGCGAGGATCTCCAGATAGCCGTCCACCCGCTTGATCAGGTCCCGGGACGTGGGCTTGAACCAGGCCGCCGCTCCGGGGTGGAGCTCGTGGTCGTAGACCGCCGGGTCCACGGTCGAGGGGTCTGGATAGGCCGCGTTGTACCAGTCATTGTTGGTCCGTCGGAAGCGTTCCTGCTCAGCGCTCAGCTTTCCGTTTCGCGCCAGGCCGTTGACCAGGCCGAATACCCCGGAGAAGTGGCCGCGTTCGTTGCGGACCGGGCTCTGGAAGCGTACGTAGGGGGCTTCGTCCACGAGTTCCCTTGCGTTGTCGATCTGCACGGTGCGGATGGTAGAGACGGAGGACGGGGGTCGTCGTTCGTTCGGTGGGACTGGTGGGTGGGCAGATCTGGCCGAAAAGGTATGGGTGGGGTGTTGGTGCAGGTCAGGACCGTGGGATCGGCTGTTTGGGGGGTGGGCGGTGGGTGGGAAGGCGGGAAGTGGGCTTTTAGTTGTAGCTAAAGGTGGGAAACTTTCACTGAGGGCGTTCGACGCCCGAGGTCGGCACCATGCGCTGGGAGGTTGATTGAGCGTGCCGTGGAAGAGCAAAGGTGCGAAGGCGGAGGCTGCCGACCACGCGGGGGCGCGGTTGGCGCGTCAGGCGACTGTGGAGGTCGCAGGGTTGCTGGGGAAGCGTGGCATGAGCCGCACTGACCTCGCCCGGATGATGGACGTCAGCCCGGGAAGAGTGAGCCAAATCCTCTCCGGGGACGAGAATCTGACGCTGCGCAGCCTCGCTGCCGTGGCCGATGCGCTGGAGCTGGACATCAAGATCAGCTTTGTGGAGCCCAAGGAGGACGGGGCTCGGCGGCCGCATGGGCTGGGCGATGGGTCCGACGCGTTTGTCTACGCTCCCTGAAGGGATCCGTGCGCGTCGGACATGCGGGGTGCGTCCCTGACGGGCGTCGCCGTGGTGTGCGGCGTGCGGCGCCACGTCAGGGGTGCGAGGCGCCCGTCGTGGCGAGGGGACGTACCGCCAGCGCCTCGTCCCGCAGCCGCGCGAGTTCGCGGTCGCCGCTCCGCTTCCCGGTGCGGTAGCCGAACTCCAGCATGCGTACGCAGGCGTCCATGGCCATCGCCAGGGTCTGACGGCGGTCCTCCGCCTCCTCCCGGGTCGGGGCGTGCAGCTCCGGCGGGAACTCCTGGACCTCGCGCTGCCGGCACCTCGCCTCGATATCGGCCTCGACCTTGGCCGCGTCGTCCAGGAGCTGGTCCACCTCCTCGTACAGGGTGTTGATCGTCGTCCTGTCCTTGGTCGCGGGGGCGCAGCCGCGCAGGTGGAGGCGGGCCTCGAAGGCGAACATGCGCAGCTGGGCCACGTTCTCGAAGTCCCTGACCAAGCGGTGGCAGTGGAGGTACATGTCGTGGACCAGCCGCCGCTCCAGCTCGCTCAGCAGCACCGCGATGCCCAGCGTGATAACGGCCACGAAGGGCGGCGTGGACTGCTGGTTCTGCTGCTGACGGACGCGAGGCGCCAGGGCCCCGCCCGCGGCGGCAGCTGCCACGGCGGGTGGCACATCGGCGGCGTGCGGCAACAGCAGGGCGATGGTGAGCAGCGCCGCCGCGCAGGTGCAGGCGATGATGCCGCAGCACAGCGACGCGGACCTTACGGTCCCCAGCAAACGGCCCTTGTCGGCGAAACGGTGGACCAGCGAGATCCAGGTGACCAGCGCGCAGACGCCTATGGGTAACACGGCATCCGCGAACCACCCCTGTGCGTAGAGCTCGTGCAATGCTCCCCCCTGATCGCGCCTCGGTGCCGGTGCGCCGGAGGCGGTCGGCCGGTCACCGGGCGCCGGTCACGGAGCACCGGTGCCGGAGCACCGGCCACGGGGCACCGATCACGGGGGGAGCGGGAGCCCCTTCACTGTCCGCCTCGGGGGCGGAAGCACCGGCGAGTGGGCGTGTGGTTCCTGCGCCGTTCGGTCCCCGCGCCGCCTGGTTCCTACGCGTTTCGGTCCCTGCGCCTTCCGCTTACTGCGCCTTCCGGCTCCTGTGCGGAGCGCCTCGTCGCGTGGTCACGATAGTGCTCCTCGTTCCCGTAGCGCACGGCTCACCGTCCGTGTACCGCTGGATCGCGCCGCCTCTGGCGTCCTGCGATACGTCTGCCGCCCCTGATCCGTTCATCCAGCCCAGGGGGCATACCGGACATCAGCCGTGCGAGGCGTCGGTGTCAGGCACACGCGTCCGGGGGCTGGAGGTGGCGGGCGGCGCTGCGAGCCGCGGAGGCCACGGTGGCGCGGGCCTCGCGCGGGGGCAGGCCGGTGTCGAGCGCGGCCTCGATCAGGGCGGGGGCCAACTCCGGGCCCGCGCCCGTCTCGTAGGCGCGGCAGGCGGCCCAGAACAACCGGTCGTTGCGCTGACCCTCCCGTGAGGCGCGGACGAACCGTACGAGCCCCTCCAGGGCGGCCGGACGCGGCTCGGGGAACGACGGGCCGGGGCGGTACGAGCGGGGCGGGGCCGGGCGCGGGGGCGTGAGCAGGCGCAACAGGGCGGACGGTACGGGGGCCGGAGCCCAGGCGGGGGAGCCGGGCGCGAGGCGATAGCTGCCGTGCGAGGCGTAGGAGCCGGGGCCGACCAGATAGCCGCCCAGCCCCCGGATGTCGATGCCGGGGGCCAGGCGGCCGGCGGAGTTGGGGACGGCGAGGCCGGGCGGGCCGCACAGCCACACATGGCGGCCGCCGCTCGGGGTGAGCACGGTGACCGTACGGGGGATGGCGAAGGCATGCTCGCGGGCCAGCCGGACGAGGGCGGCCAGACCGTTCGTGCCGCCCTTACGGCTTGCACCGGGACTCCCGGCCGCCCCGGTCGTTCCGGACGGCCCGGTCATCATGGCCGTTCCGGACCTCTCGGCTCCCTCGGCCGTCCTGGCTCTCTCGGCCCCCTCGGCCCTCTCTGCCGTCCCGGTCCGCTCCGGCCTCTCGGGCCGACCGTCCGTGTCGTCCGCTCCCCCGGGGCCCTGGGGCACGCCGGGCGTTCCCGGCTCACCGGGTCGTACGCCCCTGAGGTCGAGGTCGATGCCGATGAGGTGGTACGGGGCGCATCCGCAGGCGATGCCGTAGCCGGTGGCCCAGGGGGCGGCGGCGAACAGGGCGCGGATCGCGGCCGGGTCCGCCGAGGCGTCATGGACTCCGTGGCCCAGTCGGCCGCATTCGCCATGACATGGCAGCGGTGCGGGGTCGTGGTGGTGCGGGGAGCGCACGGCGGGCAGCTTCGCGCGGGTCAGCGGGATCACGCGGAAACCGTGGGCCGCGGCGGTCAGGGCGTGGGCAAGAGCATGGGCGAGTGCGGGATTCGCCATGGCACCCATTTTCGGACAAGTGTTCGGTAATGGGAAGAGGGCCCGGCAAGTCGCCGAGGATGGCCGAAATTGTGCGGAACGGAATCTCTCGTAGCGATCGCCTTACGGCCGGGTGGGGCGGCGCGCCGGGCGCACCGGCGCGATGCGCGGAGTGGGGGTGCGTGGGGCGTTTAAAACAGGTTCATCATGCTTGCGTGGTAATTCCGATGGCCCGCGCGCATCGTCCGGGAATCGGTGGGCAACTCTGCTTCCGCGACCCTTCCGAGCCTCGGGGAGGAGTCGCGGGAGCCGGAGAGTCGGAGATCCGGAGAGTCGGAGGGTCGGAGGAATCGAGATGGCGGACATCCGGATGGGCCCTGGCCGTACCTTCGCCGCGCCGCCGTTCTCCGCGTCCGGGGTGGGGTGCGGCTCCTGGGGCCTGGCCCGCTCGCGCGGGGGCAGGTCGCCGCCACCGTGGGCCCTCGCGAGCGCCGTAAGGGAAACGCGGGAACGCGGGGGCGCGGAAGCGGTGCGAAGCAGTGCGATGTCCGATCGATCTGAGTGAGCTGTGGTGATTCATTGAGCGAAACGGGACGGGTGAGGTCGTACGGTCGCGCGGTGGCGTATCAACGGCACCGCGCGACCGCGCGTGTGCCGTGCTTCGGCGTTCGTTCTTGACAGCGTCGATTTACCTGACGGATAGTCAGATTGCTTTCTACGGCAGACATGCGCAGACATGCGGCAGGGGAAGCGATGACGCGTGATGACCTGGACGTTGACCCGGACGAGCTGTACGGACGGCTGAAGGCGTACGAGGGCCGCACGGCCGCGAGCGGCGGCGCGGGCAGGGACCCCGTCAACGAGCCCATGATCAGGCACTGGTGCGAGGCGATGGGCGACACCAACCCCGCCTATCCGGCTGTCGCACCGCCCACGATGCTCCAGGCGTGGACGATGGGCGGCCTGGCCGGGCACCCCGGCGGTTCGGCCCGCTCCGAGGCGTACGACGAGTTGCTGGCGTTGCTCGACGACGTGGGCTGCACCTCGGTGGTGGCCACCGACTGCGAGCAGGAGTATCTGCGGCCGCTGCGCCCCGGCGACCGGGTCACCTTTGACGCGGTCATCGAGTCGGTGTCACCGCGCAAGGCCACCAAGCTGGGCACCGGGTACTTCGTCACCACCCGCATGAACGTCCGCGCCGGGGACGGGGAGCTGGTCGGCACCCACCGCTTCCGCATCCTCAAGTACGCACCCGCGCGGCCCAGGAAAGCGGCGAGGCCGGAGCCGACACGGAAGCCCGAGCCGACGCGGACGCCGGAGCCGACCGCCGGCCGTCCCCGCCGCCCCCGCCCCGTCATCAACCGCGACAACGCCGGTTTCTGGGCGGGCGTCGCCCGGCATCAGCTGCTCATCCAGCGCTGCCTGGACTGCGCCACCCCGCGTTTCCCCTGGCTGCCGGGGTGTGGGGCGTGCGGCTCCCAGCGGTGGGAGACGTTCGAGGCGTCCGGCGCCGGCACGGTGTTCAGCTATGTGGTCATGCACCATCCGCCCTTCCCCGCCTTCGACCCGCCCTACGCGGTCGCCCTGGTCGAGCTCGCGGAGGGCGTGCGGATGGTCAGCGACATCACCGGCGTGCCGTACGACAAGGTGCGCATCGGCATGCCCGTCGAGCTGGAGTTCCTGCGCGTGGACGAGGAGCTGGAGCTGCCGGTGTTCCGGGGCGCGGAGGCGTGACGGATGACGCGAGGAGGCGTAACGGATGACGCGGCGAGGCGGTCGTATGACGGTGCGTACGGGCGATGAGCTGCCCCCGCTGCGCATCCCGATCACCCGGACCCTGATCGTCGCCGGTGCCCTCGCGTCCCGGGACTACCAGGATGTGCACCACGACGCCGAGGCGGCCAAGGAGAAGGGCTCCCCGGACATCTTCATGAACATCCTCACCACCAATGGGCTGGTCGGCCGGTACATCACCGATCACTTCGGGCCGCGGGCCCGGCTCCGTAAGGTCGCGATCCGGCTCGGGGCGCCCAACTACCCGGGCGACGAGATGGTGCTGACCGGCCAGGTCACCTCGGTCACGGAGGGCATGGCGGAGGTCGCCGTCATCGGTAAGAACGGCATCGGCCACCATGTGACCGGCACGGTCACGGTACGGCTCCCCGGCGACGCCCCAAAGACCACCACCGCCCTCACCCCCGCCACCCCGGACACCCCCGCCACCCCGGACACCCCCGCCACCCCGGACACCCCCGCCACCCCGGACACCCCCGCCACCCCGGACACCCCCCGATGAGCGCCCGCAAGGCGGACACCCTGGGCGGCCGGGCCGCCATCGTCGGCATCGGCGCCACCGAGTTCTCCAAGGACTCGGGCCGCAGCGAGCTGAAGCTGGCCGTCGAGGCCGTCCAGGCGGCCCTGGACGACGCCGGGCTCACCCCGGCCGACGTGGACGGGCTGGTCACCTTCACGATGGACACCAGCCCCGAGATCACCGTCGCGCAGGCGTGCGGCATCGGCGATCTCACCTTCTTCTCGCGCGTGCACTACGGCGGCGGCGCGGCCTGCGCCACCGTGCAGCAGGCCGCGCTCGCCGTCGCGACCGGTGTCGCCGAGGTCGTCGTCTGCTACCGCGCGTTCAACGAGCGCTCCGGGCGCCGCTTCGGCTCCGGCGTACAGCACCGCGAGCCGTCCGCCGAGGGCGCCGCGCTCGGCTGGTCGCTGCCGTTCGGGCTGCTGACCCCGGCATCGTGGGTCGCCATGGCCGCCCAGCGCTATCTGTACGCCTATGGGCTGACACCGGAGGTTTTCGGCCATGTGGCCGTCACCGACCGCCGCCACGCGGCCACCAACCCGGCCGCGTACTTCCACGGCAAGCCGATCACCCTCGCCGAGCACGCCGCCTCCCGCTGGATCGTCGAGCCGCTGCGGCTGCTCGACTGCTGTCAGGAGACGGACGGCGGCCAGGCGATCGTGGTGACCAGCGTGGAGCGGGCGCGTGACCTGCCGCGACGGCCCGCCGTGATCACGGCCGCGGCGCAGGGCGCGGGTCGCGGCCAGGAGCAGATGACGAGCTTCTACCGTGACGATCTGACGGGCCTCCCCGAGATGGGGGTGGTCGCCGGTCAGCTGTGGCGCGGCAGCGGGCTGACCCCGGCCGACATCGACGTGGCCATCCTCTACGACCACTTCACGCCGTTCGTACTGATGCAGTTGGAGGAGTTCGGCTTCTGCGGGCGCGGCGAGGCGGCCGGGTTCGTCGCCGAGGACGCGCTGCCGCTCAATACCCACGGCGGTCAGCTCGGTGAGGCGTATCTGCACGGGATGAACGGGATCGCCGAGGCCGTCCGCCAGATCCGGGGCAGCTCCGTCAACCAGGTGCCGGGGGCCGCCCGCACCCTGGTCACCGCGGGCACCGGGGTACCGACATCCGGGCTTCTCCTCGGCGCAGACGGCTGACTCGCGCGCGTGTCGGCGGTAGCGGGCCGCCGAGGTCCACCTTCACTCGTCATATGACCCGAAGTAAGCAGAGCACATGGCAGCTCACGGGCTGGGCCACCGGTCTGGCCGCGGCCCTGGCCACCGCGATCGCCGGTGCCACCCCCGCCGCCTCGGCGGAGATCCTGCCCGACCCCCGCCCCCTGGGCGCCAAGGTCTTCAAGGGCTGGGCCTTCGACACCTGCCATGCGCCGTCCCTCGCCACCCTGCGCGCGTGGAACAGCTCCCGCTACCGCGCCGTCGGCGTCTACTACGCGGGCCGCGGCCGCGCCTGTGCCAGCCAGCCCAACCTCACCGTCTCCTGGATGCGCGGCGTCAAGAGCATGAAGTGGCAGGTGCTGCCCATCTTTGTCGGATCCCAGTCGCCTTGTGTCCGCAACACCAACAAGAAGCATGTGCCCATCGGCAGCAAGCCGTTCTCCCAGGGGCAGGCGGAGGGCAAGGACGCGGTGGCGCGCGCCAAGGCGCTCTCCCTGAAGAAGCGCAGCGCGCTCTACCTCGACATGGAGGCGTACGACCTGAAGCGGACGAGCTGCGCGGCCAAGACGCTCTCGTTCATCCGTGGCTGGAACCGCGAGGTCCGCTCGCGCGGCTTCTTCCCCGGCTTCTACAGCAGCGCCGAGTCCGGGGTGCGCCATGTGGAGCAGGCCCGCCGCGCCGGGGTCCATGACCTGCCCTCCGTGATGTGGTTCGCGCGGTGGAACGGGAAGCCGACGCTGTACGGGGAGTCGACGCTGGCCAAGAGCGCGTGGAATCCGCACCGCCGCATCCACCAGTACCGGGGCAACATCGATGTGACGCACGGCGGCCGGAAGCTGCGCATCGACCGCAACAAGGTGGACGCACCGGTCGCGATCATCAAGTGAGCACCCGTGGGGCCGCCCTCGGGAAGAACGGGGGATCGCCCTCGGGGGAATGCGGGGCCGTCCTCAGCGGGAACGCGGGCCGCCCTCGGGAAGAACCCTGACCGCCGGACCGCCCCCTCCCCCCGCAGGAGGTGGTGCCAGCACCACCCGTACAACCTGAGGCTGATTCGCCTTCGGCACTTATGGCCGATCCGCTCCGACCTGCTCGCTCCTAGCGTTGAGCCATGACCACGACCGTGTGCACAGGCGTCTCCGCCGCCGCGTTCCCGTCGTTCACCTCGTACGTACGGGCGCGGGGGCCCGTGCTGCTGCGCACCGCCCGCTCGCTGACCTCCAACGCGTGCGACGCGGAGGATCTGCTACAGACCGCGCTGACCAAGACGTACCTGGCGTGGGAGCGCATCGAGGACCACAACGCGCTGGACGGCTATGTGCGGCGCGCCCTGGTCAACACCCGGACCTCGCAGTGGCGCAAGCGCAAGATCGACGAATTCGTCTGCGAGGAGCTGCCCGAGCCCGAGATGGTGCCCGCGCCGGACCCCGCCGAACGGCAGGTGCTCCGGGACGCGCTGTGGCGGGCCGTACTGCGGTTGCCGGACCGTCAGCGGGCGATGGTCGTCCTCAGGTACTACGAGGACCTGAGCGAGGCGCAGACGGCGGAGGTTCTCGGGGTGTCCGTCGGCACCGTCAAGAGCGCGGTCTCGCGCGCCCTCGGCAAGCTCCGGGAGGACCCGGAACTCGGTCACGCGGCATGATCGCCTGATCGACGCGACGGCGGCCGACGGGGGCTGACCGCCGCAACCGCAGGGGAAGCGGCAGGGGGACCGACGGGCCAGGGGTAGTGACATACCAGCTGGTCGGTTGCAGAATCGGCGGAACCTCTACCCGCGCGTAACCGGAACCCCTGGAGGCCCCGGTGCTCAGCACGATGCAGGACGTACCGCTGACCGTGACCCGCATCCTCGTACACGGGACCCTCGTGCACGGCCGCACGGCCCATGTGACCACCTGGACCGGGGAGGGCGAGCCCCAGCGACGCAGCTTCCACGAGGTCGGGGTGCGGTCGATCCAGTTGGCGAACGCGCTGCGCGATGAGCTCGGGGTCGAGCCGGGGCAGGCCGTGGCCACCTTGATGTGGAACAACTGCGAGCACCTGGAGGCGTATCTCGCGGTCCCCTCCATGGGCGCCGTACTGCACACCCTCAACCTCCGGCTGCCCGCCGATCAGCTCACCTGGATCGTGAACCACGCCGCCGACCGCGTGATCATCGTCAACGGCTCCGTACTGCCGCTGCTCGCCCCGCTCCTCCCCACCCTCACCACCGTGAAGCACATCGTGGTCGCGGGCCCCGGCGACCGTTCCGTCCTGGACGGCTGCGCCGCCCGGGTGCATGAGTACGAGGAGCTCATCGAAGGCAGGCCGCAGCGCTACGCCTGGCCGGAGATCGACGAGCGCCAGGCCGCGGCCCTCTGCTACACCTCGGGGACGACCGGGCACCCCAAGGGCGTGGCCTACAGCCACCGCTCCATCTATCTGCACTCGATGCAGGTCAACACCGCCGAGTCGTTCGGGATGTCCGGCGGCGACGTCCTGCTGCCGGTGGTGCCCATGTTCCACGCCAACGCGTGGGGCACCCCGCACGCCGCCTTCATGGCGGGCGCCTCGATACTCATGCCCGACCGCTTCCTCCAGCCCGAGCCGCTCGCCGAGATGATCGAGCGCGAGCGCCCCACCATCGCCGCCGCCGTCCCCACCGTCTGGCAGGGGCTGCTCGCCGAGCTCGACGCGAGGCCGCGGGAGGTGAGCTGTCTGCGCGACGTCTTCATCGGCGGCGCGGCCTGTCCGCCCTCCCTGATGAAGGCGTACGGGGAGCGCCACGGCATCCACGTCGTCCACGCGTGGGGCATGACGGAGACCTCTCCGCTCGGCTCCGTGGCCCATCCGCCGGGCGGTCTCCCGGCGGACGAGGCATGGCCGTACCGGTTGACGCAGGGCCGCTTCCCGGCGTCCGTCGAGTGCCGCTTGATCTCGGCGGACGGCGAACCCGTGCCGTGGGACGGGAAGACGCCGGGTGAGCTGGAGGTACGCGGTCCGTGGATCGCGGGCGCGTACTACGGAGGGGCGGACGGCGAGCCGTTCCGCCCCGAGGACAAGTTCACCGAGGACGGCTGGCTGAAGACCGGCGACGTCGGCACCATCAGCCCCGACTGCTATCTGACGCTGACGGACCGGGCCAAGGACGTCATCAAGTCCGGCGGTGAGTGGATCTCCTCGGTCGAGCTGGAGAACCAGCTGATGGGCCACCCGGAGGTCGCCGAGGCGGCGGTGGTGGCCGTGCCGGACGAGAAGTGGGGTGAGCGGCCGCTGGCCACGGTGGTCCTTACGGACGGCGCCACGGTCGGCTACGAGGGTCTGCGGGCCTTCCTCGCCGAACGGGTCGCGCGCTGGCAGCTGCCGGAGCACTGGGCGGTGATCCCGGCGGTGCCGAAGACGAGCGTGGGGAAGTTCGACAAGAAGGTCATCCGAAAGCAGTACGCGGACGGGGAGCTGGATGTGACCACGCTGGGCTGAGGAACGCCGGATTCCGGGGGCGTCGGCGGGGTGGCCACCGTAAGGGAGCCGCTGTGGGCGAACGCGGCCGCCGTAAGGAGGCGACGCCGCGGAGGGAGAACGTCAGCCACCGCCGCGGCTCGCCGTCCTCGATGTCGAAGGAGTCCGTAACCCGAGAAACGGATCGCCGCCGAGCAGGGTCGGGATGCGGGCCGGCCCCCGGCCGCCGAGGTGGACGTCGTGGTCTCCGGGGGAGCCGATACAAGGTGGAGGGCTGCTGATGGGCTGACGCCCTTGCCCAGCATGCGTATCGCCGACGGGCCCCGGGGCCGGAAGAGGTCCCGGGGCCCGTCCGACGCCGGTAAGGGCAGCAGCGGGCGTCAGTTGGTTCTGGCCGACGTCAGTTGGTGCCGATCTTGGCAAGCAAGTCCACGATCCGCGACTGCACCTCCGCGCTCGTCGAGCGCTCCGCGAGGAACAGCACCGTCTCGCCCGAGGCCAGCCGGGACAGATTCGCCGGGTCGATGTCCGCGGAGGTGTAGACGACCAGGGGGGTGCGGTTGAGCAGTCCGTTTCCGCGCAGCCAGTCGACGATCCCGGCCCGCCGGCGGCGTACCTGCATCAGGTCCATCACCACCAGGTTCGGCCGCATCTGGCCCGCGAGCGAGACCGCGTCCGCGTCCGTCGCCGCGCGGGCGACCTGCATTCCGCGCCGCTCGAGCGTCGCCGTCAGCGCCATCGCGATCGGCTCGTGCTCCTCGATCAGCAGCACGCGCGACGGATGCTGCTCGCTGTCGCGCGGCGCGAGCGCCTTGAGCAGGACGGCCGGGTCGGCGCCGTACGCCGCCTCCCGGGTCGCCTGGCCGAGCCCCGCGGTCACCAGCACCGGCACCTCGGCGGCGACCGCCGCCGTACGCAGCGACTGGAGCGCGGTCCGGGTGATCGGCCCGGTCAGCGGGTCGACGAACAGCGCCGCGGGGTACGCGGCGATCTGCGCGTCCACCTCCTCACGGGAGTTCACGATCACCGGACGGTAGCCGCGGTCGCTCAGCGCCTGCTGGGTGGACATGTCCGGCGCGGGCCACACCAGGAGGCGGCGCGGGTTGTCCAGCGGCTCCGGCGGCAGCTCGTCGTCGGGCGGCGGGGTGCGGTCGTCGACGATCTCGACGGCGCCGTTGGGCCCGTCCAGCGGCTCCGGCCCCTCGGCGCCCTCGTCCGGCGCGCCGATGGCGAACGTGCGGCCTGAGCCCTGCGACGGACCCACCGCACGCTGCGGCTGCGCCCCCGGCCCGGGCTGGGGGCGGGGCTGCGCGCCGGTCTGCGGACCGGGGTGCGGACCGGGGTGCGGCTGCGGTCCGGTGCGGGGCTGCTGGCCGCCGTGGGTGGGCTGGCCGGTATGGGGCTGTGGTCCGGTGTGCGGATGCGCCCGGTTGCCGGAGGCCGGCTGAAGTTCCGCCGAGCCGCCCTGGTCCGTCATCTCGGGCCGGGCGGCCAGCTTGCGCCGCCTGCCGCCCCCCGTGCTGGTGCCTCCCGAGGGCGTCTGCGGCTGACCCTGCGGCGGGCGTCCCTGCGGCTGGCCCGGTGCGGCCCTGCCCTGGGGCTGCTCCCCCACCTGCTGGGCGAACGGCACCCCTTGGCCCAGGGTGCGAACGCTGATCGCGCGCCCCTGGGTGGTGTCGGCGTTCGGCGGGGCCTCGGCGGGCAGCGGCTGCGGACGGGGCTGCGCGGGCGCGTCGGGCCACTGCGCGGGGGGCTGCGCCGACTGCTGGGCGGGTGGGCGCCCGCTGGTCTCCGCGGGCGGCGGACCGGCCTGGGCCTGGGCTTGGGGCCCCTCCGGCTGCGCCTCGCCCAGCGCGCGCCGGGCGCGGCGCCGTCCGGTGGGCGGGACCTCCTGGGGCTGGCCGCCGCTGGTGTCCTGGCCCCAGTTGGGCTGCTG